>JAJTFC010000001.1 GCA_021298315.1 Planctomycetaceae bacterium | reverse complement strand
GAAATTAATGTGGCTCGTGCTCGTGCTCGTGCTCGTGCTCGTGCTCGTGCTCGTGCTCGAAAACGCTGAATCGATTCAAGGTAATCACCTTTTCAAGAAAGGTGGAACCCTCGTATTTGGCCCGTATGTCAACTACGCCCCAACACGTCCCTTCGAGCACGAGCACCGTTTCACTGAGCACGAGCACGCAGCAACCAATCCCAACACGAATCAGCGAGTTATTCTTTGGCTAACCACTCAGCGACCCGAGGAGCGAAGTAGGTCAAGATTGCGTCGGCACCTGCACGGCGAAACGCGAGCATGCTCTCGAGAACACAAGCCTCCTCGCTAAGGGCCGAGGCCTGAGCTGCAAAGCGCAACATGGCATACTCGCCGGAGACTTGGTAGACCGCGATCGGAATCGAGAAGCTATCGTGCAAGCGTCGAACGATATCCAGGTAGGGCATTCCTGGTTTTACCATCACGATGTCGGCACCTTCTTGGATATCGAGAGCAACCTCGCGGATCGCTTCGTCGGTATTGGCCGGATCCATTTGGTAGGTTTTCTTAGAAGCACCGCCTAAATTCTTTGCAGAGCCGACGGCATCTCGAAAAGGTCCGTAGAAGGCCGATGCATACTTAGCGGCATAACTCATCAAGATCACGTGCTCGAATCCCGCTTGATCGAGTGCGGTTCGAATGGCGCCAACGCGTCCATCCATCATATCCGACGGAGCAATCACACTCGCGCCGGCTTGGGCCTGTAGTACCGCTTGTTTGCAAAGCACCTCGACAGTCAGGTCATTGACGATGGTATTGTCGATCATGATCCCATCGTGTCCGTGGGTCGTGTAAGGGTCCAGAGCCACATCGCAAACGATTCCGAGTTTGTCTTGGCACTTTTCCCGGATAGCGCGGGTGGCCGTGCAGATAAGGTTCTCCGAGACGAGGGCTTCGTCTCCACGCTCGGTCTTTTTAGAAGCCGGCGTGACGGGGAAGATCGCAATGGCACCGATTCCCAGTTCTACTGCCCGCTGGGCGGCGATGGTTGCAAGATCGATGCTCATTCGCTCAACGCCCGGCATCGTCGCGATAGGCTCGGTGCGACCAGTGCCCTCGATGACAAAGATCGGCCAGATCAGATTGGAGGCCGAAAGCTGGGTTTCTTGCACCATTCCTCGGATCCAGTCCCAGCGCCGCATGCGTCGCAACCGCGTTCCAGGGAACTGACCAAAGCTCGATAATGGATGTGTCATGTACTTTCACCACCTGAAAAACCGATGAAAACCTCGATAGCAATCCCAAGACTCTAGAGTCTACATAGCAGAATATCGGGAAAGAGGATAAAATAGCAGGGTAAATTGCGGGTAGGAACGTACTGATTCTATAAACAGGCTACGAAGTACCCGAAATTCCCCCTTTCCTCCCTGGTGACGGCACTGAGCCTCACGGTTTTGAACCCGATGGTACTTAGAATGAAAATGCAACGGAAAAACTTCCTTTCGTTTTGTTGGACCTCCTTGGCGACAGTCGCTTTGGCGCAATTGGGATTTGCGCAAGACGCAGCTACCAAGGAAACCGTGGTTCGCAACGAAAACCCCAATGGATTGCCCGTTCCAGCAGGCGATGGCTGGAAACCCCTCTTCAACGGCCAGAACCTCGATGGCTGGCAGCAAAAAAACGGATGGGCTGTCTACCGAATCGATGGGAATAGCGTCCACGGAACGACCTCGAAAAACAGCCCCAATTCCTTCCTTTGCACGACCCAAGACTATTCCGATTTTGAACTGAAGTTCGAGGTTAAGGTGCACAATTCACTCAACTCGGGTGTCCAGATTCGCTCCAAGAGCCTTGCTCAAAAAGACAATGGCCGAGTGCATGGCCCACAAGTAGAGATCGAAGCCTCGCCTGGTGAGTCGGGCTATGTCTATGGCGAGGCCACTGGTCGAAACTGGATCTCCCCAACGCAACCGCCTCACTCGTATCTAAAAAATGACGACTGGAACCAGTACCACATTCGGGCCAAGGGCAAGCGGATTCAAACTTGGATCAACGGTAAGTTGGTCGAAGATATCACGGATCCTCTTTCCCACGACTCCGGTTTCATTGGCCTCCAGGTTCACGGTATCGGAGCCGATCAAGGTCCCTTCGATGTTCGCTGGAGGAACATCGAAATCCGTGAGCTAAAATAAAGTGAAGCGATTCCAGCCCACTCGAATTGTTTTGTAGTTCTTTCCACTTTCTGCCTTCCTAGAATGTCCAGATTGAAACCAACAAACCACTCATCCCACTCGTTGAAGCTTGCGAGCATTTTCGCCGCTGCATTGCTCGCTATGTCCCTTATCGGGTGCCGCGAACAATCGCAAGTAGCGAATCACTACGAGCCGAATTTTTTGTTCGCTAAGGCAACCGAGATCGGTCAAAGCAAAGAGGATGGGGAACTCGACAGGTCGTTCAACGACACCAGGGATCTGCTTGCCCAGTGGTTTGGAACACTCGACGATCCGAAGCTGCCCGAGGCGCTCAAGGAGGGTGACTACGAGGATCTGATTTCCGAGGCGAATCTCAAACTAGCCGTCGGAACACCCTCAGCTCCGGGGATCTATGTTCAGCAATGCGTCTCGTGCCATGGCCTAAGCGGTCAGGGACGGGGCGTCACGGCCGCGAGCCAAGATCCATATCCACGTGATTTCCGCATGGGTATTTTCAAGTTCAAGTCCTCGCCGCGCAGCGCAAAACCTTTGAAAGAAGACATCGAAAAAACGCTTCGTTTAGGACTCTCCGGATCGCAGATGCCGATCTTTGATAAGCTCAGCGATGAAGAGATCAAGGCGTTGGTCGATTATGTGATTTTCCTGAGTATTCGCGGAGAATTCGAACGCCGATTGATTCAATTGGCAGCCACCGATCTCGACGGAGAGCGAATCTATGATCGCACTGCCGAGAAATCGGTTGTCGATGGACAACTGTCCACCGCTTCGGATGCTCTGACTCAAATTGCCGATCGCTGGGTGCAGTCGGTCGATGCAGCCGAGGAGTTCCCAAGACCCGATTTTCCAATCTTCGGATCTGAAACCGTAGAGACCAAGGCTGAGTTGACCGCATCGATTGAAAAAGGAAAGGCCCTCTTTGCCAGCGAAGTAGCTTCGTGTGCCAAGTGCCATGGAGTCAACGCCGACGGGAAAGGGAATCAGTTACCCGATTACGACGATTGGACTAAGGACTGGACATCCAAGATCGGTCTGCAGCCGACGGACCTCGAAGCCCTCTTGCCGTTGATGGCCCGTGGGGGGTTGAAACCCCAGCCGCTTAAGCCTAGGAATATCCTCGAAGGTCATTTCCGTGGAGGTCGCACGCCCGAGGATCTTTATCGCCGGATACGCTATGGCATTGCAGGCTCCCCAATGCCTGCAGCAGCCGTGGTGCAATCCCGAGAAGAACCTGGATTGCTCGATGAAGATCTTTGGCACCTCGTGAACTATGTCCTTTCGATCGCTAAGGTTCCTCCTCCTCCAATGGAAACCAAAGTCGTCTCCACGCAATAGTTCGTCTGTTCGCTTTTCCTGTTTTTTCCCTTCGGTTCTAGTGTGTTCGACTCGCAATCGAGATTGATAGCGGCCAAACAAGGCGACGCCCAAGCCAAAGGGGAATTGCTCGATCGCTTTCGCCCATACCTCAATGTGATTGCCCAGCGACTGCTCGACGATAGACTCAAGGCGCGGATGGATTTTAGCGATTTGGTGCAAGCAACTTATTTGGAAGCTTCACGCGATTTTGGCTCGTTTCGAGGTGAATCGATCGAATCCTTTTTAGCTTGGTTAAGGCACATTCTTCGAAACAACATTTCGTCGGCACACCAAGAGCATTTGGCAACTCACAAGCGGTCGGCAAAGCTCGAAGTTAACATCAGTCCGATGGGGAATTCTGGATCGAGCCCGATGCATCTTGAGCATCTGATCCCCGCCGAAACATCCTCGCCCAGTCAACGGATGATGAAGACCGAAGCGGCAGCGATGCTGGCTGCTTGCATTGAACACCTGCCGGTTACCCAAGCCGATGCGATTCGCATGCGATACCTTGAAGGAATGTCCTTGCGAGAGATCTCCGAGCAAATCAACAAGTCCGAGATGGCCGTTGCCGGGTTGCTCAAGCGTGGATTGCAGGGAATGCGCGAGGAAATGGCGCGTATCAAATCTGGTACGAGTTCTTTTTGGTAGAAGCCGTCTGTGATCGATAGACTTCTAAGGAAAACAAGTGAATTTAGACTCAATGTCAATCCAGAACAAACACACCAGCGATCCAACCTGGCAGGCCGCTTGGATGCTCGCCAAGCGTGAATGGATTCGATTCTTTCGCCAACCGTTTCGGGTGATTGCCGCGTTTGGTCAGCCGATTTTGTTTTGGATCCTCTTTGGCACCGGATTTCATAGCGCCTTCCAAGGTGGCTCGCAAGGTGAAAGTTACATGGCCTTCTTTGTTCCAGGAACGGCCGCTTTGATTCTCCTCTTTACGGCGATCTTCTCGACCATCTCAATCATCGAAGATCGACGCGAAGGGTTTCTCCAGGGGGTGCTCGTGTCGCCGGCTAAGCGTTGGGGGATCGCCGTTGGGAAGACTCTCGGTGGAGCCGCGATCGCTTGGGCCCAAGCGGCAGTGTTTCTTGTCCTCTCGACCCTCATCGGTTTGGTCCCCACAGGACCTAACCTTGCGATTCTCGCTGTGTTTCTTTTCCTAGCGGCCTTGGCATTGACGGCTATGGGTGTTTGCTTTGCTTGGCCCATGGAGAGCCCCCAAGGCTACCACGCGGCGATGAATTTGATCATGCTCCCAATGTGGATGCTAAGCGGTGCCTTTTTTCCCATACCTGCTGCAAGCGATGGTATGCCGACTGGACAAAGGATCCTTCAAACGATGATGCAATGGAACCCGATGAGTTACATCGTGGCCGGAATACGGCACTTGTCTACCAGCGCCGAGCAATTGGGAGTTGGTCAAACAAGCGGCAGAGTTGACTGGATCCCTACGATGCAAGCAAGCTGGTTGGTCACGGGCGGATTCGCCTTGGCGATGATCCTCTTGGCTACGGGCTTGATGCATCGAAGGCAAAAAGGGGAGTTGCAATAGAAAGTTTATTTAGTGATGACAAATCGACGAATTTTTCAAGTGCTCATGATCTTGCTCGGAGTTGTCATCGGAACTTCCGGGGCAATCCTCAGGAAGAAAATCGGACGCTCAAATGCATCCAAAGAGTCCGGCGAAACATCGCTTCGATCCTCCGAGGATTCCCAACTTCCCGATGATCAGAGCGATGAGCAGACGCAGCAGCCTAGGGATCCGGGGAACCGGCGGCAATTGGCGGAATTGCGTCAGGCATCGAAGCTCGAGCCGAATTGGACGCGATCCTTTGAACTCACCGAGCGAAGCGGTCAGACGGTTCGCTCGGAAGACCTTTTGGGGCAGCCCTATGTCGTTTGCTTTTTCTTTTCCACCTGTCCTGGTACGTGCAAACGCCAAAGTGGCGAAATGCGATTGTTGCAGTCGAAGTTTAAAGACAAGCCGATCCGTTTGGTCAGTATTTCGGTCGATCCGGACAACGACACACCCGAGGCGCTTCGAGCCTATGCAGAAGGCTTTAACGCAGATCCTAAGCAGTGGCTGTTTTTGACTGGCGATTTGGAGAAAATCATCAAGGTCGGCACAGAGATGTTCTACCTACCGGGCGTTGAAAAAAGAGGGCATCCAGATCGATTCTGCTTGGTCAATGCACAAGGTGAACTGGTGGGGTCCTACGTCTGGCTCGATAGCCAGGAGCGAGAATTGCTCGTCAAGCACATCGAAGAACTACTGCCTGATGCTAGCAAATAGGCTGGCGGTTTTGGGCAAGATGCGAAGGTTCAGCCGGCCACTGGACTTGACGCTAAAAGGAGTTATCTCGTAGGTTAATACCCGGGTCTAGTCGAGTCGATGGAGGATAACGTCGGCAATGAAGCTAGACCTTTTTCCAATACGAGAAACCAAGGATGGGGTTGATATGTCCAGCGAATCCAAGAAGTCTGCACCGGTTCCGATGCTCGATGTTGGGCGAGGGAATCTACCGCTTAAGCGAGAATTTCTTGAAGCTATTGAGCGAGTTATCGACAGCGGGCGATTTTTGCATGGGCCGGAAGTGACTGACTTGGAGTCGACGGTTGCAAATCTATGCGGTACCAAGCATGCCATTGGCTGCGCCTCTGGGAGCGATGCGTTGCTCTTGGCTTTGATGGCTTTGGATGTGGAGCCTGGCGATGAGGTGATCGTGCCGAGTTTCACTTTTTTCGCGACAGCCAGCGCTGTGTCTAGGTTGGGTGCTGAGCCGGTTTTTGTCGACATCGATCCGATGACATACAACCTCGATCCAGAATGTCTCGAAGGTAGCATCACGGCTCGCACCAAAGCCATTATTCCAGTGCATTTGTTTGGTCAGTGTGCACCGATGGACAGGATCTGCGAGATCGCTCAGGCGCATGGGTTGCCTGTGATCGAGGACGCGGCCCAGGCTATCGGAGCAGAGTGGGACGATCGTCCGGCGGGAAGTTGGGGTTTGGTCGGTTGCTTGAGTTTCTATCCTACAAAGAACCTTGGTGGGATGGGTGACGGTGGAATGCTTGTTTGCAACGATGATGAGTATGCCGCTAAATTGCGGTTGCTTGCATCCCACGGAATGCAGCCTCGGTACTATCACAAGTTGGTTGGGATCAACAGTCGGCTAGATACCATGCAAGCGGCGATTTTGGGTGTGAAGATCAAGCATTTGGAGGGATATGCCGAGGCGCGTCGCACCCATGCTGATCGGTACAAGGAGTTGTTTCAGGGAAGTCAGTTGCATGAGATCGTCGAGTTGCCCCGAAAGCATCCCAAGGCGACGCATGTTTGGAATCAGTATGGGATAAGGGTTCCGCACGGTCGACGAGACGCTTTGCGGACGCACCTTCAGCAACAAGGCATCGGATGCGAGGTTTACTATCCTGTGCCTTTGCACATGCAGGAATGTTTTTCCGATCTTGGGTATTCCTTGGGTTGCTTACCAAATACGGAGTCTGCGGCCAGGGAGATCTTGCATTTGCCCGTTTACCCAGAGTTGGCCGAAAGCGAGCAGCAATCAGTCGTTGATGCGATCGAATCGTTCTACATGACGGGTGCTTATCGCCGCGTGGCCTAATCTCCCAGCGTTTATATTGCGGGATCCTAGGTTTGCTTGGCCTGATCGGCCATCGGTGGCCTTGCGAAGAACTGCTTTTCCTTGAAAATTGGGCTAAATCTTGGTTCTGATCCCTGCCGACGGTTGATCAGAGCATCGATCCATTTTCAGGACAGAACCCAATGAGCAATTCTTCACAACCCATCGAGATCCCCAATCGCTTTGATTTTGTAGGGGCATCGGATCGAATCTATCTGGACTGGATCGAGGCCGGTTGTTTTGACGCGGATGTCGATCCGAGCAAAAAGCCGTTTACGATTGTCATTCCTCCGCCGAATGTCACCGGTGCATTGCACTTGGGGCATGCTCTGAATAATACCTTGCAAGACATCCAAATACGGATGCATCGGATGATGGGCGAGGTGGCTTTATGGATGCCGGGGACTGACCATGCCGGCATCGCGACCCAAGCGGTTGTGGAAAAGCGACTCAAGGAGCTCGAAAATAAAACGCGTCACGATCTAGGTCGCGATGCGCTTATTCAGCGGATTTGGGATTGGAAGGAGCAGTACGAGGGGCGGATTCTAAGTCAGCTCAAGCGACTTGGATGTTCCTGCGATTGGCGACGAACACGTTTTACGCTCGACCCGATGTGCGCCCGCGCCGTGCGTAGGACCTTTTACGATCTGTTCTCGAAGGGTTTGATCTACCGAGGCAAACGTCTGGTCAACTGGGACACTTATCTTCAGACGGCCGTCAGCGACGACGAAGTAACGACCGAGACCGTTGAAGGTAACTTTTGGCATTTTCGTTATCCAGTAATCGATCCAAAACCTGGCGAACCAAAATTCGTCGTTGTAGCAACAACGCGTCCAGAGACCATGTTGGGTGATACCGCAGTGGCCGTGCATCCTGATCCAGCAGGGGCGCTTGCCAAATCGATTGCCTTGGCAGAGCAGAAGCTTGCCGAAGCACCCGCGAAGGACAAAGAGTTGATCGCCTCGCAGATCGATCTACTCAAACAAAGGCAAGAGCAGTTGTTGCCTTCACTCGAAAAGCTTGCCGCTATGGCTCGCGATGGACGTAAGATTCGTTTGCCTTTGATCGATCGTGAGATTCCGCTCGTCGTGGATACTTGGGCCAAGCCTGACTTGGGTTCAGGATGTGTCAAAATCACACCAGCCCATGATCCAAACGATTATGAAGTTGCGCAGCGATGCGGCTTGCCCATGATCAACATCATGAATACCGACGGCACGATCAATTCCAATGGTGGTCGTTTCCAAGGTTTGACGATGGGCAAAGCGCGACAGCAGGTCGTCCA
This sequence comes from Planctomycetaceae bacterium, assembly GCA_021298315.1. Taxonomy (GTDB): domain Bacteria; phylum Planctomycetota; class Planctomycetia; order Pirellulales; family Pirellulaceae; genus JBKCUI01. Next base: position 91,364 of record JAJTFC010000001.1, on the reverse strand, counting down.
AGCGATCGAGGAGCTCGGGCTGCTCGAACAAACCGAAGACCGACAGATCGAGCTAAAACACAGCGATCGGAGCAAAACTCCGATTGAACCTTATCTGGCCGATCAGTGGTTCGTTGCGATGGCAGAGCTAGCTCAATCGGCGATCGATGCCGTTGAGAGTGGCAAGGTCAAGATCTATCCGGAGCGGTATGGCCAAGGCTATGTCGATTGGCTCAGCGAGAAGAGGGATTGGCCAGTCGGAAGGCAGCTTTGGTGGGGGCATCAAATCCCGATTTGGACGAGAGGTTATGAGACAGTCCAAGAGGCCAAGGATGCGAAGGCCAAGATTTTAGCGATGCCCGAAGCTCTCGCCGGTCAGATGTCTGCTTCGATCGAAGAGCCTGCGGTGCTCCATGTGTGCATTGAAGATGAAAATCCCGGTTTGGAATTGAAAGTCCAATCGCTAGGTTTGGTTCGTCAGGAGGATGTCCTCGATACGTGGTTCTCTTCGGCGCTGTGGCCTCATTCAACGCTCGGTTGGCCAGAGAAGACAGCAGAACTCGATTACTTCTATCCGACCAGCACGTTGATCACTTCTCGCGACATTATCACTCTATGGGTTGCAAGGATGGTGCTCATGGGGCTCAACAACGTCGGCGAGGTGCCGTTCCGCGAGGTTTACATCCATCCGAAGATCCTCGATGGCTTTGGCGAGACAATGTCCAAGAGCAAAGGAAACGGGGTCGATCCGATTGACGTGATCGACAAATTCGGAGCCGATGCCTTGCGCTTTGGATTGGCATGGTTGACCACCGAGACCCAAGATGTCCGTATGCCGGTGCAGTACGAATGTCCCCATTGCCAATCGCTCATCAATCAGACCAAAGAGAATCGAATCAAGCATCGCGTCGTATGCGACAAGTGCAAGAAGCCGTTTTCTACCCAATGGGCAGAGAGTGCCGAGGACAAGGCCTTGCCGAAAGCTCCGGTGGTTAGCGAGCGATTTGAAGTTGCCAGAAATTTCGTCAATAAGCTTTGGAATGCTTCTCGATTTGTGATGATGAATCTAGAGGGGTACAACCAAGTGGAAATCGATTGGTCGAATCTGCCCCTTGAGGATCAGTGGATTCTCTCGCGGTTGATGACAACCACGGAGATCATCGATCGAGAACTTCGGCGTTTTGGTTATGCGGAAGCGGCACGTGCTGCTTATGATTTCGCTTGGGATGACTTTTGCTCTTTCTATGTCGAGATGGCAAAACCGCGCATGCAAGATCCTGTGGCGCGACCGATGGTGCAACGCGTGCTTGCTTACTGCCTAGACCAGATGCTTCGGATATTGCATCCCATGATGCCGTTTGTGACCGAGGCGATATGGCAGGAACTCGCCAAGTTCACTCTTCACCGCGATTTGTATTCCAATCAGCAGTCCTCCAAGTGGCTGATCCAGGCAGCTTGGCCAGTGGCTCGCAAGGAGCTCATCAGGCAGGATGTCGAATCGCAGTTCAAGCATTTCGTAGCGTTGATCGGTGCGATCCGTGAGATTCGTTCGAGGCAGAACATTGCACCCAAGCAACGAGTTCAGTTTTCGGTGCGGTGCGAGGATCGTTTCGAGCGATTATTAAGGCCCATGGGAACATTCCTCGAAAGCATGGCCGGTGCAGACGGGATCGCTTGGGGCCCCTCGATCGGTATACCCGAGGTGCACGCGCATGTTACGATCGAAGGGATGGATGTGTATGTCGATCTGAGTCAGTTCCTCGACGTGGGAGCGGAGATTCTTCGCAATGAGAAGCAGTTAGAGAATCTTCAGAAGCTTATTACAGGCAAAGAGAGTCGGCTTTCGAATCAAGCGTTTGTGGGCAAGGCACCGGCGGAGATCATCGACAAGGAGCGTCAGGCTTTGGCGGATCTCGTCGCCCAGCGTCAGGGGGTCGAACAAGCCTTGGTCAAACTCCGGGCCATGAAGTAGCGAGCATCATCCTCATAGATCGTTTCGTAAAGTCCGGCCAACGCATCCCTGGGGCGTTGCCCCAGGCTACGATGAGTATCGCCTTTGGCGAAAAGGGGGCCATCGCGTGGTTCTGCATCAGTGTTCATCAGCGGTCGGTTTTGTTCTGCATTAGCGAATATGAGTTTTCATCAGCGGTCAGGAAAAGAATCGATATCCCAATTCGGTGATCGTTTGCACTGTGCCGTGTGCGGTCACTGTCCGAGCACCCTATCCCTGGGGCGTTACCCCAGGCTACGATGAGTATCGCCTTTGGCGAAAAGGGGCCATCGCGTGATGCTGCATCAGCGTTCATCAGTGTTCATCAGCGGTCGGTTTTGTTCTGCATTAGCGAATATAAGTGTTCATCAGCGGTCGCTAGTACGAAAATTCGCTGGCCAATAGATCGGGGGTTCGGCCGCAATCCTCATACGATCTTTGGTCGTCGGGTGATCGAACTCTAAGTGCTGACAGTGCAATGCAATACCTTGTGCGAAGCTCTCCTGGGAGCCGTAGAGTCGGTCGCCAAGGATTGGACACCCGATCGACGCTAATTGGCATCGTATCTGATGCTTCCGCCCCGTGATCAGTTGGATGCTCAAGAAAGAATGCGACTTTGTACAGCTCACGACTCGATACTCAAGAATTGCTAACTGGCCCTCGGTGTTACCCGATGGACAGACCCTGGTGATCGTATCGTTTGGCCTTCTGAGGAGTGTTTGCTCCAAGCGTCCTTCGATCGCCTTGGGTGCTCCTGATACAATCGCCCAGTATACCTTCGTGACCGTATGGCTCCGAAATTGTTCGCTCAATCTCGATGCACACTTGCTGGTTCTCGCGAAAGGTACCGCACCCGTCACGGGTGCATCGAGTCGACTCACGACCCCAAGGTAGACGTTTCCAGGTTTCTCGTACTTGTTTTTGATGTAGAGTCGGGCTGACTCGAGCAAGCTGCGTTGATCGGTCGAAGCACCTTGTACAATCCAATCGGCGGGCTTGTTGAGGACCAGCAGATGGTTGTCTTCAAATAGAATTTGCGATGCATGCACGCTAAGGACGTTCTCAACTACTCGAGGCCGAAATTTTTCCACACGAAACCTAAGGTGTCTGCGGCTGTATCGATCAGTTTTGCGACGGGGGTACCAGCACCGTGGCCAGCACTGGTTTCGATGCGTATCAACGTGGGCCGTGTACCGCTTTGACAACTTTGGAGTCTCGCAGCGAACTTGTAGGAATGGCCCGGCACAACGCGGTCGTCATGATCACCGGTGGTGATGAGTGTTGCGGGATACCGTGTACCGGGTGTTAAACGATGCAACGGAGAGTACTTCAAGAGTGTTTGGAATTGATTTGGATTTTCGGAGCTTCCGAACTCGCTTACCCAAGCCCAACCGATGGTGAATTGATGGAATCGCAACATGTCCATGACACCGACAGCGGGTAATGCTACGGCGAATAAATCTGGTCGCTGAGTCATCGTGGCTCCAACCAAAAGGCCGCCGTTGCTTCGACCTGATATCGCAAGCCTCGAACTACTGGTGTAATTCTCCTTGATTAAGTATTCTGCCGCTGAGATGAAATCATCGAAAACTCGCTGCTTCTTGTCCAGCATCCCCGATTCATGCCAGTCTCGACCGTACTCACCACCGCCTCTTAAGTTGGCCACAGCGTACATTCCACCTTGCTCCATCCAAGCGAGGTTGGCTGGCGAGAAGTTAGGCGTGATGGAGATGTTGAAGCCTCCATATCCGTAGAGGATCGTCGGCAGTTGCCCATTCTTCTGGCTCCCTTTCTTCCTCGAAAGGATCATCGGAATGCGGGTTCCATCCTTGCTGGTGTAAAAAATTCTCTCTGTAATAAAATTCGCCGGATCGAATTCTAGTTTTGGCGATTTCCATGTGGTGGATTCGAGCGATTCCAAGTTGAGTTTAAAAACAGTCGGAGGTGTGATGTAATTGGTAAACGAGAAGAAGGTTTCCTTTGTCGAACGCTTGCCCTCAAGTCCTGCGACAGTCCCAAGCGACGGGATCTTTAGCTCTTGCCCTGGTTTACCTTCGATCGAATATTCCTTAACGGTACTCGTGGCATCTTGGATGTAGTGAATCAGGAAGCGATTCCCGAGCAAGCTCGAACTTTCGATCGAATGATCTGTTTCTGGGACGAGCGTTTTCCAGTTCTTCGGGTTCGGGTTGTCCAGATCGATTGCGATAACTCGATGCTTAGGTGCGGAATCGTCGGTTTCAAAATAGAATCGTTTACCATCATTCCCGAGGAATTGCCAATCTGCGGTAAATTCTGGGATAAGCTCGACGACTTGATCCTTTGTCGGGATCTTGCCATCGGCGATCGGTGCGTAGAAGAAAAGATTCTTTTTTTCGGTTCCACGCCAGACGGAGATCGCCAGATATTTTCCGTCATCCGAGACGCTTCCGCCAAACCCCCATTCCTTTTGATCGGAGCGATCGTACACAAGGATGTCTTGGGATTGCTCAGTCCCTACGCGGTGGTAATAGAGCTTCTGGAAATAATTCACGCCGGTGAATTCGTTCTCTTTTGGCTCATCGTATCGGCTATAGAAAAAGCCAAGATTGTCGCTGGTCCAGGCGACGGAACTAAATTTCACCCAGCGGATGGTCTCTGGAAGATCTTTCGCGGTGACGACATCCCTGATGCGCCAAACATTCCAGTCGCTTCCAGACTCCGCCACTCCGTAGGCTAAGTACTTTCCATCATCGCTTGGGACGTATCCGCTGAGTGCGACGGTTCCATCTTGACTGAGCAGGTTGGGATCCAGAAGGAGTTTTTGATTCTTCAGTCCAGCTTCGTCGATCGACTGGGCAGTATAAAGGATGTTTTGATTTTGAAGGCCGTTGTTGTAGGTGTAGAAGTAGGTCTGACCGTACTGACGTGGCAATCCATACCGTTCAAAGTTCCACAACTGAGTTAGTCGTTGCTTGAACCGAGTTCGGGCAGGAATGCTTTCGAGATAATCGAAGGTCAGCTTGTTTTGCTCGCTGACCCAGGTTTTTGTATCCTCAGAGTCAACATCCTCAAGCCAACGAAACGGATCGTTGACCTTGGTTCCATGGTAGTCGTCGACTTGTTCTACTACCTTCGATTTCGGATACAGTAGATTGCTCTTTGGCTCTTGAGCAAAAGCCGCATGGATAGCGATCAAAGCAAGCGATACAGCTAGGGAAATCGTATTGCAAATCGAGTGGTAACTGCGAACCATAAGAGCTTTGTCAAAGGCGGAGTAATGTGAGTCTAAAAGTTGTGTTTTGAAGCGTGCATTGTAGTCGAACTTAGGTTCCTATCGTGAGCCCTCAGGCAGGACTTTTTTGAAGCAGGAAGAAAATCATTTGGTAAGATTGTGTGGCATAGCAGGCAACTTCATCCGTCTAGACAGTTTTCCAAAATGACCATCGATCCGATTCACATACTAGAGCAACTCGTTCGCATCAATAGTGTCAATGCGTTTTATCCTGGAGGGCCGGGTGAAGGGGGGCTTGCAGATTTTGTTGAGAATTTTTGGAACACCCATGGAATCGAAAATCGTCGACAAAACGTACTTCCGGGTAGAGACAACGTCATCGCGGAGTTACCTGGCATGGACACCAAAAGACGGTTGCTGCTCGAAGCGCACATGGATACGGTGTCTGTGGCAGGGATGACGATCCCACCGTTTGACCCAAAGATTTCGCAGGGGAAACTCTACGGACGGGGTTCTTGTGATACCAAGGCGGGATTGGCATGCATGATGGCCGCAGTAGCCAACGCGAAGCAACAGGGAGTGATTCCCAAGAGTTCGATCTTAGTTGCAAGCGTCATCGATGAGGAGTTTTCTTGTCTCGGCGTTAAGAAACTTTGCGAGACGCTCGAAGCGACTGCGGCGATCGTCGCCGAGCCAACGGAATTGAAGACCGTCGTTGCGAGCAAGGGGGTTTTGCGTTGGCGAATTATCGCTAAAGGAAAGCAGGCCCATAGTTCCAAGGTTCACTTGGGGATTAATGCCATCGAACATATGGGCCACTTGCTGGTCGCTTTGCAAGATTACCATCGATCACTTGCAGAAATACAGCATCCTCTCTTGGGTTGTGCAACGGGAAATGTCGGACTCATTGAAGGTGGAGTGCAAGTCAACTTTGTGCCTGATCGTTGTGCCATCCAGATCGACCGGAGGCTTTTACCGCAGGAAAAACTGGAAGAAGTTTTATCCGGTTACCAAGCGGTCGTTGATACGGTTTCACGAGCGATTCCAGGCTCTGATTTCGAAATGGAATCGCCCATGCTCTACGATGCGGGCCTGGAAACACCTGCTGACGCTCAGATTGCTCGTCTCTCTTGTCGTGTCCTCGATGAAATGGGATATAGTGATCAAGTCGAAGGGGTCGCTTATGGTTCCGATGGCACCCAGATTCGGGCTTTAGGGATCGAAACCATTATTTTTGGGCCAGGGAGCATTGACCAAGCGCACACTGAATGTGAGTTCGTCGATATCCAACAAGTTCGAGCCGCGTTTGAATACTATCAAAGAATGATTCAGGAGTTTTGAAATGCCAAGTCGAGTCAGTCGTAGGCGGTTGATCTTCGGTGCTGGATCTGTGGCTATCGGTGCCGGTATAGCAAGCCAGTTGAAGGTTACCCAAGCGAGTGGTTTTCTGGCGAGACCATCGGGGGATTATGTTGATTCCCATGTTCATGTTTGGCCAAAGCTTACAGAGAAATATCCACTGGATTCAAAATTCACTCCAGCGGATGTTGACCCAGAAGCATTCACGCCGGAGGAAATCATTCGACTAGGTCAAAAGGAAGATGTTCAAAGAGTTGTGCTTATTCAGATGAGTTTCTTTGGATTTGATAACAGCTACATGCTCGATTGCATCAGCAGATGGCCAAAGGTTTTTCGGGGGGTTGCGATCATTGATCATGATGCACCGGAAGTGGCAGCCAAGATGATCGATCTGAAACGACGAGGGGTTCGAGGATTTCGTCTTTATGCGAACGCAAAGAATGTAGCCACTTGGGATAGCAGCCCAGGGATCGATGCGATGTTCAAGACAGCGGCGGAAACCCAGCAAGCGATCTGCATGTTGTCCGACCCAGAGGTGCTCCCTACCATTGAAAGGATGGCGACGAAGTATCCCAACACGAGGATTGTCATCGATCATTTCTCAAGGATTGGCATGCGTGGAGAGGTTGATCAGAGAGATTTGGAAAGGCTCTGCAAGTTATCCCGCTTCGATAAGCTCTATGTCAAAACATCGGCTTTCTATGCTCTCGGACAGAAGAAAGAGCCTTACAAGGATCTTCTACCAATGATCAAGCAACTGCGAGATGCCTTTTCGGCGAATCGGCTGATGTGGGGAAGCGATTGCCCCTATCAGGTCCAGGGCCCACATTCTTATGCTTCTTCGTTTGCGCTCATCGCGACGCACGCCGATTTTCTCGATGAAAATGAGAAGAAAGCGATTTTAGGCAAGACAGCCGATAAGGTCTTTTTCCAGGATTGATGCCAATTTCAAATTGTCTTGACTCCCAGAGATCGAGTTTGCTATCGTTCCGATAGGTAGTTTCAGTAGTATTGGTACGGAGACCTTCGAATGCGTGCACTCGTGTACGGTATTTTGGTGTTTGGATTTCTATGCTTGGCTGGCACCGATACGTTGGCACAGTCAGGTCGGGGCAAGAAGCCCGTTAAGGCAACGCCGGCCAAGACGCAGGAGACACCACAAAAGCCTGCGGCGATCGATTCTGATGAGATCGTAACGCAAGACGGAACCAAGCTGCGTAAGGTGGAGCCGAAAACGCTCAAGGAGACACCGGCAACTGAGGAGGCAGAGAAATACCTTTTGAGATACCGCTTTGAACCTGGCTTGGTTCTCAGAAGTGAGGTCACTCACTTGTCTAAGAACATCACAAGGATCAACTCGGTTCTCCAAGACGCATCGAGTCGCACGATTACCGACAAGGCTTGGCGGGTGTTGGAAGCCGACGAAAAAGGAACAACCTTTGAATACACCGTCGAAGCGATCGACTTGAGCCAGCAATTTGGTTCCAGCGAGGAGATTCGTTACAACACCAAGGAGCCAGCCGAACAGGTACCGGTGCAGTTTGCAGGAGCGCTCGACACAGTCGGTAAGGTGGTGTCGACGATCCGCATCGATGCGCGTGGCTTGGTTGTAGCGAGAAGCGATTCCAAAGATCCGCCTCACATGGGGATGGGAGATATCACTTTGCCGTTGCCAGAAAGCTCCGTATCGATCGGTGCAACATGGGAAATCCCGCGGGAGTTGAGGATTGACCGCAAGGATGGAACATCGCGGATGGTTAAATTTAGAGAGTTTTTCAGGTTGGAGAAGGTAAGCGCTGGAGTGGCAACGATCTCAGTGCGTAGCGAACCACTATCCCCGGTCAATGATCCAACCGAGGAAGCGCAGGTGATGCAGCAACTGAGCAACGGTACGATTCAATTCGATATCGACGCTGGCCGGATGATCTCCAAGGAACTGGCTTGGGATCATCAAGTCGTCTCGTTTTCTGGACCAGGAAGCTTGCTCGAGTATTCTTCGAGGCTTGAAGATCGCGTTGTGTCTACCAAGATTGAACCGAGAACGGCCAGCAAACCTAGCAGCAGCGACGATCGAAATTCGAAGAAATAAAACACTTCAGCTACCGAGGATACTGTCGAGGCTGAAGGGACGGAACTTGGTCGCTTTGCCGTCGGCATCATCGTGGACGAGCATCACGTTGCGATCCAATCGGTTTGCTTGGTTGTTGTCGATCATTTGGTTGGAATCATTCGCGGACATTTGACCTAGGACTCGAAGTTCTATGTCTCGTATCGATCCGCGAGAGAGCCATCGAGTGAGCGTTGAAACAGAATCGGACCAAAGGCAAACGTGAATTCCAACCCCGGGTCCATCCGAAAGCAATTTGGCTAAAACTGCATCGGGTTTCGCGGGTCCTTCTGAACTTGAAAACGAGTAATCCTCTTCCCGCCTAAGCTCTCGGAATTTGGCTAGGTTCAGGATCAAGAGGACTAAGGTTGGGTGTGGGGCATGAGGTTCGGCGAGTCTTTGGGTCAATAGTTCATCGAGTGATCCCAGAGCCTCTTCCACTTGCCGGGATCCAAAAATCTTACAATCGTCGTCTTGTTTTACTTGATGTATCAATCGCTGGATCTGCACGTCTTCGCTCCGACTGCCGTCAAGCAACCAAAAGGAATCGGCTGCACCGGTGAGCCGACTGGTTTGAATCCAGCTTGCAACTAGCGAAGCGACAAGGTCATCATGGCTCGATACAATCATTGCGTTTCGACCTGGTGCCGATTGTAGGGTTCGAACGACAGATGGTTCAATCGATACGCTATCACCGAGGGTCCAAACGGACATCGATGGTTTGGCAATATTGGTGAGGTTGGACTGGAGGATTTTCGAGTCCCATGTGGCCATTTTGTGGCCTTCGAAAACCACCCGGCGACCTATCGAATTTGTTGTGGGCGAATAGGGGACAGGTACCCAGGGGAGTGCCCCGAGCCTTTGGAGTTGCTCGTCCTTTGGCAAATAAGCAACTTGGAAGTTCTGGTTGGCTTCGAGCCTTCCTCCTGCCGTGTTGTAGATACCCTGTCCGGAATGCCTCAATCGCTCAGCAGCAGTATTGTCTTCGCTGAGAATGAGCATTGCATCAGAACTATCGCATTGCAGCGCAATGCGAACTGCCATTTGAGCAAGAGTGGTGCGGGGCAACGAGTAAGCTCCTCCGAGGGTTTGAGAGGCCAGTACTAGGTGCATCCCGAATGATCGCCCTTGGCGAACAATCCTGTCCATCAGCATCGAGGCTTGCTGCGATAGCTTGTCATCCTCGACAAAGAGCTCTTGAAATTCATCGATCACTATAAGAATCCGAGGCAAGCGGACATCAGGATGTTTTCTTTTGAGACTAGGTAGGTCTTGGACGCCCCATTGACGGAAGGCTTCACCTCGGGCGCTGAGGATTCGATCGAGGTACTCAAGCGTGCTGAGTCCAAATTCCCGTCGGCTTTCGATGCCGATGATATCGGCGTGAGAAAGCTGAAGTTCCGAGTAAACTTGGAATTCGACCCCTTTCTTAAAATCCAGTAGAACCAGCCTGAGTTCCTCTGGTGAGTATTCCAGAGCTGCACTGCTGATCATGGTGTGAAGCAGTGACGATTTACCTGATCCAGTCTTGCCTGCGATCAAAACGTGTTGCGAGGTTCCTTCGCCAAGCACCAAGGACTGGATCCGTCCAGAGTCGGAGATTCCGATAGGGATTTCCAGCCCGTCTGCGGAACTGCGAAGATGTATCGTTTCGGGTTGGGAAGCGATTGTTTCAAACGGAACGATCCGTTTGCCGATGTTCGCAGCGGCAACAAGATGTTTCTGCATGATCGATGCGACGGTCGCCTCGTCGGGGGGCGATTCCATGCGAGCAGGGAATGCCTTAAGCTCCGGGATTTCGATTTGCAGTTTGTACTCGTTGGCGTCGGATTTGTGAACGTTTGCAAGGAGGGCGAATTCGGTCAGTTTGCTCGTGTCGGCGAACGTTGGCCATTGGATCGAGGAAGGCCAGTCGATCAGCACACCGACGCCGCAACGACTTCCTGACGATAGGATCGAGCAAAGGGATTGCCAAGATGCATCGTCGAGTCCGAATGGAAAACCGGACCAGACGATCATACGGTAGGGGATCGCCATCGGCCCTGCCTTTTGATTGTATTCGTAGAGGTTTCGGAATTGGTTCCGAAGGCTCTGTTGGATAACATCTTCGATGTGACGCGTGGTTAGTGCAAGCTGGTTTGCGATATGGATCGGTTGCGTCCAGACCCTGTGATTGACCAATTCAGGATCGATGTCGGCCAGATGCATCAGCCAACTGTATTTCTTTCCTAGTCCCTCAGGATCGATCACCGTCACTTGCAACATACCAGCGGGCAATGCCGTAACGGCTCTCAAGAGCAAATTCCTCATGACCAAGTGGGCATGTTCCCGACTCTCAGGATCTTCGGTTCGCAGGATTAAGCCCCCTTTTCCGATAAGATCATAGACCAGGGGTAGATCGCCGACCGATTCAAGTTTCCCTGCTAGCTGGCGCAGCATTTCAAACTCAACGGATCGGTTCTTTGCTGGATGGTCTTGAGTGATCGTTTGAATCGGTTTGAAATGACCAAGAGGAAGTGCTAGGGAGACTTCATCGCGACTCCAATCTTCGGTCGAGAAGGCCGAGTCGTTCCAATTGGGGAAGCGACGCTGGATCGACTTGTCGGTGTTGCTACCAAGACTCTTTAGGAATTCAATTCCGTCTGTCCATCGCTTGGCAAGGTACTGTTGGGACGAGCGAAAGGCTGCATTGAGCGAATCGAGAGTCGCCTTGGAGCGTTGCTGAAAATTCGCGGTAGCCTTGTCTTGATCGCCTTTGAGCGCTCTGATTTGTTCAGGAAATTGCTGGTTCAAGGATTCGAAGGCATCCATGCGTTTCTGACGGAAATTTGCTTTGTCTCGAACCGTCGAATCGATTGCAGTCGTTTTCTTGGTTTGGTAATCGGTGTTGATTTGCGCCAGCAGTTCTTGGTGCTTTTGCTGGGCCAACGCAAGGCTTTGTTGGTACTGCTGGTCAAATTTCGAGTATTCACGTTTTAAGGTAGCTTCGGCGATCGCTCGTCCGCGATCAAGCAATTGACCTAAGGATTGTTCTTCTTCGAGCAAGCCGCTTACTGAGGAGCGAATCGATCGAGCTACGAGTGGGAGAGCGGCAATGTATAGGAGTATCGGTACAAGGATTGCGGCCAGAAGGGATGCGATCGCGAGGATCAGGGGCGTCGCTTTGAGCATCGATGCGACTGCAAAAGCGACTCCGCCGGATAAGAGTGCGATGAAAAACAGAAGAGGGATACTGACGATGGTTGCTGCTTTGTTTGACTGTAGTGTTTTCTTTTTCTCGATGTAGCTTGCTTTTAACGCTTCGAATTCTTTGGCCATCGCGCTGAGCGATTCGATATGTGCCAGCGATCTTGGTGGAATCGTATTTGTTCCATTCGAATTGCTTGAGAGCGTAGTACCTGTTTTCAAGGCGACCCACTCGCGAATTTCGGTACTGAGTTCATCGATGCTTGTTTTCTGCACATCGAGTTTGGCAAGGGTTTGATCGAGGTTTTGGCGGGCTAGTGCACGAGACTTTTCCAGTTCCGAATGCAGTCTGGATTTGGCTTGGGAATAATCGGATTCCTGTTTTGCCTCGGCATCCTTGCGTTTGGTTTTCAACGTCTTGAGCGTTTGATTTTCCCATCGAGTCTTTTCGAGGGTACCGAGTTCGGATCTCCCGAGTGCTTCGTCGATTTGCTCGTCCCATTGGGTTTGCAATTCCTGGAGTTGTTTTTTGTGCTGTTCGATCAACTCCGATGACTGCAGACGGAACTGACTTTGAAAGTCAGAAATTTTCTGGGACAGTACTACGGAATCGACTGCAAAGGATTCGGAGAGTTTTTTCCAGCGGGTGGATAACCCACGCAGCGCTCTTGTTTGGAGATCCAGCAAATGCCTTCCTTGGGTCGCTCCAAAGCGCTCTTTAGGGGATGCTGCAGGAGTGGTCGAATCCGATTCGATTGATTTAGATTTCATTGGATATTTGGTTGCGTAACGGTTTGTGGCACCCTCAGGTACTCCAATCAACAGGCACCATGCAGGATGTGCGTGATTTTTTGAGCGTATTTTGTTGAAATCTACAGATATCAAGATTATACATAAGGCGGTTCCTCGGAGTTATCGCAACGCGTGGTTTTTGCCAATCTAGAACAGTGCGCGTACGACGCGGGCAGATGGGTGTGGCACCCAGTAAAAAATCTTAGCGTTGGGGGGATACCGTCAATCTAGAGTCGCCCCAATTGCACGTATCCGTGATAAAGTCCGCCTGCACAGTTTCCTAGCTCAAACTGATCGATTTCTCGGTAGAGAATGAGAACACCTTAGGGTATTATCTTGGCGAGTAACCTCGAATCGCGTCGGTTACTACGTCAACAAACCCTTTCACAAGACGATCATCATGGCCAAAAAGAAAAAATCCTCAGTGAAGAAATCCAATGTATCGAACAAAGGTCGTATCGTCATGAGGACTGGTGAAGCCCTCGTTGAATCGACCGAAGCTTGGTCGGCGGCGGAGCCAGAAGTTGTCATCGGCGAGCTTGATGGCCCCGTCGGATATTCGATCGCTAACATGATCGGTAATCAGACCAAGGGTCACTCGAAGATTTATGCAATCCTCAATTGCGATGTCCAAGTCCGCCCGGTGACAGTGATGGTCAGTAAGGTGACGGTCAACAACGAGAAGTACACCAACATCCTAATGGGAACTGTTCAAGCGGCGATCGCTAACGGTGTTCTCGATGCGGTGCGAGAAGGATATATTCCGAAGGCCAAGGCCAATGACCTTGGGATTATCGTTTCCGTTTGGCTAGATCCCTCGATTGTCACCGCAAAATACGATCCAGAGGTGCTATTCAAAACCAATCGAGAGGCGACGACCAAAGCGATTGCCAAGGCGATGCACTGTGAGCCATCGATCGACTGGTTGCTCAAAAATCAAGAGAACGTGCAGCACTTCTTCCATCAATTGGCTATTGAAGGAAAACTTTAAAAACGGTTTTCAAGGAGCTTTGCGACTGCGCTCGCGATGAAGATCCGCGAGTGCTTGATCTCCGATCGAATCATAAGCATTTGCGAGCTTCGCATGAATCTTCATGCGGCTTGGGATTGGGGATTGGGCTAAAGCTAGTTCCAGTTCGGCGATCGCCGAACGCCAGTCCTTGAGCTCCATGAAAACAGTTCCAAGGGTGTCATGAAACGTTGCCGTTTGGGAATCGACGGCAATGGCTCGCTGAGCATACTGCTTGGCTCTTTCCAGATCTTTCGGCTCTTGGGTTGCAAGCAACCAGGCCAAATTGTTCAAGGAATAGCCGTGTTCTGGGAAGGCTTCGATATTCGCTTGAAGCTTTGCGATAGCCTCTGTGCGCTTGCCCTGTTGGAGCAAAATAGCACTCTGTGAAAACCCTAAGGATGCATTAGGCCCATGCTCCTTGAGTGAGTCGCTGAGAAACTGCCAAATCATCTGTTTTTCTTCATCCGAAGCGGTTTGCTGATACAGTTCAAGAGTCGCTTGGTAGATTCGTGATGGATCCTCAGACTTCTGGACAATCTCCTTGGCAATCTCCAGTTTCTGCGCAAGCTTGGAGGCTTGCTTGAGAGATTGTTCTAGGCTGATGACGTCCAATTGCGATCGAGCTTTCAGGAGATCTTGGTTTTGCGGCAGCAGTTCCAGCCCAGTCTTGAGTGTTTCCGAGGCTTGTTGATATTCGCCCGATCGAGCTTGCGCCATGATCAGTTGCAATCGATCGCTTGTAGAGAGCGGATCCTTGCCTAGTCTTAGACGATAGGTGCTGATGGCACTTGCCAGAGCTCGTCGTGCCAGATCGGGCTTTCCATCGATGGCATACAAATCGGCAATCGAGAACCAATGTTTAGGTTCGGTTTTTGCCGCAATTTCGAGTGCTAGGATCGAGCGATCAATTTGACCAGTGAGCCGAAAGTAGTTAGCCCAAGCCATCGATAACGCTTCGCTGTCTGGCTCGCCTGATTGCTTCAGGTGCCATTGGAGAATTGGCAAGTAACGTTCACTAGCTCCTTGACTCAGGAGATTTGAGTACGCGATGGCTCGCTGAGCATGAGCTGGAGCAAAGCCTGGTGTATCGTCCGGTGCGAGCTTTTCAATGACGCTGTTGGCTTGATAGAGATCCTTTTGTGAAGCCAGGAAGGAGCAGTAGTTCAATGAAGCATCGGGTAAAGCACGTACACCCTTTTGGAAGAGTCTTTGCGCCAAGCGGTCTGCTTGTTTTCGATCGGATTGCGAGATTTCGGTCGTTAGCTTCTCAACATATTGGTTTGCAATGCGAGTACGGTTTGTGGCTCCCCAGGCGAACATTCCCAAGCAAGCTAGAAAAGCCATAAAAGCCGGCAGACCAATAGTCAGATTCCGACGCCGCTTGCTATGGATAGCCGCGTGTTCTGGGGTAAGTGTTACTGATTTACCACGAGCGAAAAGGGAGACGAGTTCGCTTGCCGCGCGGAATGGAGCGTAGACAAGATTTTTCAGTATTGCAAAGAAGCTATTTGAACCGCGCCGCTCCATCGAATCACCCTTAGTTGGAAAGACCAGTAGCTCGTTCTAAGCTACTACGCAGAGATTCGACTCCAATGGAATCGATCAGCTCGGCCCATTTTGTTTTGCAGGTTTCTAAACGGCTGTCGGCTAATTCGGGTTTTTCAAGGATATCAAGAAGGGCCTCCCCGAGCGAATCGACAAAAACGTCGGCCTGTAAGAAGCGTGCAGTCATATCGAGCGTCGTATTAGAGGCCTCTAGGCGCTGGAGAGTTTGATACTCTCGATAGTCTTCCCGGATACGATTCGAATCGTTTTCAATTTCCAGGACTTCCACTCGAGGGGTTTTGGCTTGCAACGCTGCGCGATTCTCTTCTCGATTCAACCAGAACATGAATTCACTGGCCATCGAGGACTGGCGAGTCTTCCTTCCGATCGATGCTAGGATTCCGTCGGCACCGTTAAACAGTATTGGAATTGGTTTCAACGTTTTTACGTCGGAGCCTACGGTGGCCCGTTGGAAGCCATCGGATCTTGGCCAACCGATCCCGATGACCGCTTGTCCCTCCGCGACTTTTTCCCATGCTTCGACGGGTGAGCACAAGATCGTGGTTGGTTCGATCAGTGCCAGACGCTGCAAGTATCGAGCGCTCCTCGCGAACTCTGGCAAAGCAAGCCGAGGAGTCACTTTGTATGGGTCGACCAACCCTCGATACCTAGACTCGGTAGTAATCATGATCCATAAAAACCGATTGACCAGCGCTCGTTTGTCGGTCGCCTTACGATCCCGCAGCGCGGCAGCCAGAGTTTTGCGTCGCGATTCCAAGCTATCTTCAAGCGTCGATTCGGTCTTGGATAAAAAAGCTTCGAATGCCTCAGTAGCGATGTTCGGAGTGTTTTGGTTGCTAGCGATGGCTTGCTGAAGTTGTTTCAGGGCATCGACATCGAGCCCTCGTGTGGCAACTACCCAACAAGGCCCACCCAGGGGAATACCCATCCACTTTCCGTTGTACTTTGCGATCGATCGCAAACGACTCGACCAGTTTTCGATTCCTTGTACGGTATCCTCGGTAGGCTCTTGGTTGGACCTGCCGATTTTTTTTCCACCTCCGAGGCGTTGCAACAAGGGGGGCGGCACAGGTGCGATCCAATCTTTTTCTGCCAAGGTACCAACAAGGCTTGCAGGATAGAGGATCACGTCGAGCAAAGGCATTTCGTAGTCGCTGAGTTTGTCTGGATCCAGTTTGACGAGTTCGAGCTGTTGCTCGGAGAACTCCTGCCATCGACTCTGGAGGCTATCGGCGACTTCGTCGCAATCGAACATGCCGATTTTCAGGGGTGGTAGATCAACCCTCCCGACCTTTTCTGCCGTGCCATCAGCCGGTTTTTTAGGGGGCGTTTGCCAAGGACACCCAGTGGTGCACAATAGAAAACAACAGGCAAGAGCCTGAAGAACTTTCAGGTAGCAGGGATCGATGCGACAGTAGAAGTTTGGATTCGGTTTCGGGTTAACGGAGGTGATTTTTTTGGATTCCATCTGAACCGTCTCCTAGGTTGCGGCAAATCAGTTACGATAGAAATCTTGGCCTAACCGGCGTAATTTTCCTAGACCATTCCCAATCTACAACCACCGCATTATGGCTTATTATCTCGGGATCGATATCGGCACTTCAGGCACGAAAAGCTTATTAATCGACCACTTGGGCAAGGTAATCGCAGAATCGACGGCAAATTACGCGCTGGCTACCCCAAAACCCCTTTGGACCGAACAGAATCCTGAGGATTGGTGGACGGCTACCAAATTGACGATCAAAGGTGTTTTGAAAAAGTCGAAAATCAAGGGCTCAGAGGTTCGTGCCATCGGGCTATCGGGTCAGATGCACGGGTCGGTTTTTCTCAATGCCAAAGGGAACGTGATTCGTCCTGCTCTACTTTGGAACGACCAACGAACGATCGCAGAATGCGAAGAGATTACCAAGCGGGCAGGCGGACGCGACAAACTTATCGGTATGGTTGCTAACCCGGCATTGACCGGATTTACCGCGCCAAAACTTCTATGGCTTCGAAACAATGAGCCAAAACATTACGATGCACTGCGTTATTTGCTCCTACCAAAAGACGAAATCCGTCGTCGATTGACCGGTGAGTTGGCTACTGATGCGAGCGATGCAAGTGGAATGCTTTTGCTCGATGTGGTCAAGCGTCAGTGGTCCAAGGAGCTTTTGGGGAAACTCGATATCGATCCATCGATTTTAGCACCGGTTCACGAGTCCGAAGAGGTCACAGGAACACTCAGGGCAGACGTTGCTGCGGAATTAGGACTTACCACGGCCTGCAAAGTTGTTGCGGGTGCTGGTGATTGTGCCGCTGGCGCTGTTGGAAACGGAATCGTCAAACAAGGTATCCTCACAGCGAGTCTTGGCACCTCGGGTGTTGTCTTTTGTCACAGCGACACTCCTCAATACGATCGACAGGGGCGGTTGCATACCTTCTGCCATGCGGTTCATGGCAAGTGGCACATGATGGGAGTGACGTTATCGGCGGCAGGCTCGCTCCAATGGTTTGTTCAGAATATCTGTTCAGACCTAGCTACCAAGAAAGGAATTGATCCTTATGAGATTCTCAATGCAGAAGCCGCTCGGGTTTCCGCCGGTTCCGAAGGTCTCTTTTACCTTCCCTATTTGGCAGGCGAAAGAACTCCGCATGCGGATCCACTAGCGAGGGCTTGTTTTATCGGGATGACGAACAAGCATACGCGTGGCCATTTAGCCCGAGCGGTTATGGAAGGTGTCGCTTATTCGCTCCGCGAAAGCTTGGACATCATCGAGCAACTCAAAATTCCAGTCAAGGAAATACGCCTTAGTGGCGGCGGGGCAAAGAGCGACCTGTGGAAACAACTTCTAGCCGATTGCTTCGGACAAAAGGTATGCACAATCAATGCCGAACAAGGTCCTGGATACGGAGTTGCGCTATTGGCTGCCGTCGGTGATGGTGCTTACAAAAATATCGAAGAGGCCTGCAAGGCTACGATCAGCGTTGTGGAAAAAATTCCTCCTAATCGAGCTTCTCAAAAAATCTATCACACATGCTTCCCAATCTATCGCAAACTGTATTCCTCATTGAAAGAACGGTTTGTCGAAATCGGTGGGATCAACGCCTAGAACTCTAGGATCCATTCGCGTGCTATTTCATTTAGGCAAAAGTAAGAAGAGCACACTCATCGGCTCGACGCTTGTGGCTGCGGTCGCATTGATCGCGGCGATGATCGCGATGCCATGGGATTTGGAGATCTCTCAATGGGTGAGGCTCAAGCATATTCCCGGTGATTTAAGACGATTCATCCATCTGATGGAGATCTTCGCACATACACTCGGTTGCGTGATGATTCTCAGCACGCTCCTTTGGATCGATCAACGGAATCGCTCTAAACTCTGGAAAGCGGCGATGTTCGTGCTGACCTGTGGACTACTTGCGAATCTAGCAAAATATCTGATTCCACGCAGGCGCCCGAGCACCTACGATCGTGAGCCCTGGAGCTGGCTAAATCCTGATCGGGATCCGGATAGTGTGTTTGTCTCTAGCTGGGACGCTTGGGGCAGCCCCCTAACGGAATCCTGGTTCAATGAATCGATCCGGAGCTTTCCTTCTGGTCATACCGCCACAGCCGTTGCGATGGCAATCGGACTTACTTATGTCTATCCAAAGGGCAAACCGCTATTTCTGTTTATGGCGACGGTAGCCGCATTGCAGAGACTCATCGCAGGGGCTCACTACCTCTCGGACATTCTCGTGAGCATACCGCTTACTCTCCTGGTTGCACTCGCTTGGGCGATTCTTCCCGAGCGTGAAAGTTCAACCGCTTATGAAGAGAAAACAGGACCGCTGATGAACACTCATGAACGCTAATGAGCAGCCCGAGATCGCGCTAGGAGAAAACCTTATAAAGTCCTAGCATCAGCGGTCGTAAAACAGGACCGCTGATGAACACTCATGAACGCTAATAAGCAGCCCGACAGCGCGCTGGGAGAAAACCTTTTAAAGTCTTGGCATCAGCGGTCGCAAAACAGGACCGCTGATGAACACTCATGAACGCTAATGAGCAGCCCGACAGCGCGCTGGGAGAAGCCTTTTGGGAGTCTTAGCTATCAGCGTTCATCAGTGTTCATTAGCGGTTGAATCAATCAAACTAGGATATCGCGAACGACTTTGCCGTAGACATCGGTCAATCGAAAATCGCGACCGCCATAGCGGTAGACCAGCCGCTCGTGATCGATACCCAGTTGGTGCAGAATCGTGGCATGCAAGTCGTGCATATGCACCTTGTTCTGAATCGCCAATTGACCAAACTCGTCGGTTTGGCCATAGGAATTCCCTGCCTTGAACCCACCTCCGGCGAGCCAGACGGTGAATCCGCCTGGATTATGATCACGACCAGTTCCATTCTTTTCGGCATAAGGCTGGCGACCAAATTCACTACCGAACCAAACTATGGTGTCATCCAATAAGCCCCGCCGTTGAAGGTCGGTCAATAAACCTGAGACCGGTCTATCGACTGCAGTCGCGTGGTCCAAATGCTTCGGTAGATTCGAATGCTGATCCCAAGCTGGATTTGCAGTGTCGTCGCCATAATTGACTTGAATGTACCTGACGCCCGCTTCGCAAAGCCGGCGAGCAAGCAGACAACGCTTGCCATAGGTCTCCGTCTCCTTCCGGTCGATCCCGTAGAGATTGAGAGTTTCTTGAGATTCACTCGACAAGTTAAAGATCTCAGGAGATGCTGTCTGCATTCGTGCTGCGAGCTCATAACTTGCAATGAGCGACTCAAGTTCATCTGCTGACGGAAAGACCATGTCACTGGCTGCTGAGTTTTTAATCAATCTCTGCAACTGAATCTGCTGCAGTTGCCGTTGGAGTTGCCATCGACTCGTTTGCGAATTATCGCTAGAAGCTAACTCTTCGATGTTCTCAATTCGAAGATCCCCTTGGCTCGCTTTTCCGAGCGGGGTTCCTTGGTATCTGGCAGGCAAGAAGGCGGAACCATGGTTGCGAAATCCGCCGTTTCCGATCGAAGGGGCAATGGAAATAAATCCGGGCAGATTTTCATTTTCGCTACCAAGCCCGTAGAGTGTCCAGGAGCCCATCGAGGGGCGCACAGTGTTCAGAGACCCGCAATGCATAAATAGGGTCGACGGTCCATGCGCGACACCCTCTGTATGCATCGAATGGACGAATTGCAACTGATCGACATGTTGTGCGATATTCGGAAACAGATTGGACACCCAATGTCCACACTGGCCATACTGTTTGAAAGCCCAAGGTGATTTCATGACTCGATGGGTGCCACCGAGTTTACGCGTATTAGCAAATTCGCGAGCGTCGTCAAAAGCGATCATCTCCCCATCCCTCATATCGAGGATAGGCTTCGGATCAAACGAATCGACTTGGCTGATCCCACCTTGCATGAATAGAAAAATAACCCGCTTGGCTTTCGCTTTGTGGTGCAATCCTTCGAGTCCAACAATACGCTTACCAAGACTCCCATGCGCTTCGTCTGCTATCGCGCAGGAGGTCGTATTTAGAAGTCCATATGCCGCCAGTGCACCGAAACCGCAGGCTGAAGAGCGAAGTAACTCTCGACGAGGAACCATCATTCATTTAGATCCTAATTTAGGGTGCGTAACGGAAATCGATCGAAGCAAATAACTGGTGGGCTAATTCTTCAAAACTGCTTGTCTTTAGCAATTCCTCCCCCCATGCAATTTCGGAAGCGTCAGGGGATCGACCTAGAATGCGTTGGAAGATTTTTTCGATTTGACTAGCTGGCGTGTGAGAATCCTGAGGATTGTTTAAGTTCTCGGGTATCGAGCCGATTAGTGCCTTGGCGCGGTCTCTGACCCACGGATTGTTCATCATCGCGAGGGCTTGGGTCGCAACCGTGCTGCGATTCCGCTGCGATATCGAGAAACTTGGGTTGGCACCATCAAACTCTCGAATCATGGGTGGTAGAGCGTTGCGAAACCAAGGCATATAGACCGATCTGAGGTTGTTCTCATGTTGGTATCTGTAGTCCGCACTGGTTCCGTTTCGGATCGTCGAGTCAACCGACCCTCCCAAACGCAACTCGCCACTGGATTGGAGCATTGAGTCCCGCAAAGACTCGCTATCGAGTCGACGAAGATTGCTTCGTGCGAAATAACCATTGTCGGGATCCTTTTCAATCGCTTGAGCATCCGCAAAAATACTTCTACGATAAGCCTTCGAGGTAACTATGGTTCGCACAAGCCACTTGGTTGACCAACCGTGGGCTACAAACTCTGAGGCTAACCAATCGAGCAACTCGGGATGATTAGGCGCCTGGCCTGTGGTTCCAAAATTATCCAAGGTTGTCACGATGCCTTGACCCATCAAGTGGCACCAGATCCTGTTGACATACACACGTGCAGTTAGCGGGTTTTGAGGAGCTACGATCCACTTAGCGAGTTCAAGTCTACCATTGCTGTGCGGCTCGATACGAGTCTGTGCTTCGAGCTCCGGCTCATGCGAGTTGATGCAACTCAAGAACCCACGTTGGACGACTTCTCCAAGCCGATGAACCGATCCTCGCACATGGATTGGAATATTGCTGGGGTTCTTTTCGGCTCGGATGGTTTGGACCATCGGTTGCATATCGAGTTGCTTTTGAAGTTCTTTCTGGACTTTCTCTGCACTAGCGACTGACTGCAAAAGCGATTCATGTTTCTCGTCATCGGATTTTTCGGATAGCAGTTTTTTGTTGGTTGTATCGCTCTCTGAGAGAAACTGAATTGCATCGGCGATTACGTGTCCGTCTGCACCTTCATTGCTGATGATAACGAACGCGGCTCCATCCTTCTCGAAACGGAATTTCCCGAGCGATATCCACAGTCCATCTTCGGGTGGCGAGGCTTTTTGGTTGACCGTTACGAGCGATTCGCCATCGGCGCTAAAGACCCTGACTTGGGTCTTGCTACTGCGATTATCCCCGTGGGCGTAAGCCAACCTTACCGTATAAGATCCAGTCGCAAGTGAGGTCGGTTCGAACGTGACACTTTTTTGCCCCTTGTCTTTATTTTCATCGTGGAGGTATCCTTCGTCGACGTACGACTTAACAGAATTCGATTCCTTCCACGAACCTACTTTTTTCGCGCTGCGATCGTCGATAACGATCCCATCTGCTTGAGAGGATTGAACTATCGACAGGCTGGCATTCGCTCCCTTGAGTTGCTGCTTGAGAGTATCCAAATGTTTTTTATTGGCGGATATTTTTTTCTCGATAGTTTGGAAATGCTCTTGTTGTTCGTGGGTAA
Organism: Planctomycetaceae bacterium; assembly: GCA_021298315.1. Lineage (GTDB taxonomy): Bacteria > Planctomycetota > Planctomycetia > Pirellulales > Pirellulaceae > JBKCUI01. The sequence continues at coordinate 68,903 of JAJTFC010000001.1, read as the reverse complement.
GCGGCAGGGGCATGCGTATCCATTTGGAAACATTCTCGTGGTCCATCGAAACGGACGATTTTAGAATGCCTGCTAGCGCGTAATAATCAGCGGTTGGAATTGGATCAAATTTGTGATCGTGACATCGCGCGCAGCCGAGGGTTTGGGCTAAAAATGCTCGCCCCATAACTTCGAGTTGCTCGTCGACCGCATCCATTTCGAGTTGCTTCTTGTCTTGCTCTTCATAATTGTGATCACCGATGGCCCAAAAGGTGGTTGCAATCCAACGGTTTTGACGATCCTGAATCGAGGTCGCATCATTGGCTTGTCCATCCAGTAAGTCACCAGCGATTTGTTCGATGATGATTTGATCAAAAGGGCGGTCGCGGTTATACGCATCGATCAAGTAGTTGCGATACCTCCATGCATCGGGCAGGATAAATCCACGAAGCGTAAGGGATTCTGCGTATCGAACCACGTCCATCCAATGTCGTGCAAATCGCTCGCCGTATCTGGGAGACTCAAGGAATGCATCGACAATTTTCAGCCTAGCCATTTCCAGAGCATTCGGATCTCGATCCGATAATGCCTTATCTGCCTGGGCCAAGCCATCGAAGGTTGGGTTGAGTCCGTGCAGATCGATCGCCAAGCGTCTGAGCCATAGACGATCCTCCACCAAAGGGCTTGGAACTAACTCAAGCTCCGAAGATCGTTGAGAGATCCATGCATCGATCGGATTGCTTTCCTCGGATGCCGGGACGGTGGGTTTAATGATCGGTCTATAAGCCCAATGCTCACGAGCCTGCTCGACGCTAAGTGAGGTTGATTTGATGGGTCGAGCGTTTGGAGCCCTTTCAAAATCGGAGGAAACCTTTGCACCTGCTGCGACCCAATCTTCAAGGATCTTAATCTCTGCGGATGATAATTTGCCGTCCGGGGGCATCTGAAGCTTTGGATCGCGATAACGAACGGCTCGGATGATTAAGCTTTCATCCAGGGAGTCAGGGCGTAATGCGGTGCCTGAGTCCCCACCTTGGAGCATCGATTCAAGAGAATCAAGAGCCAGTCCACCGTTTTGTTCTGTGGAGGAACCGTGGCACTCGTAACATTTGGCAACGAGAATGGGACGCACACTTTTTTCAAAGTGAGTATCAACATGATTCGACCGGTTAACATCCGTTGGATCCTGAGCAAGGCTTGCATCTTCAAAACCGATCGTAACAAGTACGGCGCTTGCTAGAACCAAGAGGCCTTGCGCGGGGCAAAACCCGGAAGGATGCAGATTAACGAATCGCAATAATTGATCGGAGCAAAAGATCATAATCTTGGTTGGATGAGCTTGGGTAGTCGACCGAAAGCCGTGTTTACCAGTAGTATGACTGATTCCTTGGCATTTGGCAGAGCGGATGTCAGGATTCCGTATGCATTCTATGGAAGGGAACGGGGATTTTGCTTGCGACCGTACCCAGTAGCTCGGAAAATCCTATAAGTTAAGGACTACGATCGGAACGACTTCCTACCCACAGGAGCGCGAGCATTGAGCCATCTAAAGACGAACTGGAAGTTCCTGCTGGCTTGTTGTCTTTTCATCGCCACAGGCTTATTGGTTTTAGGCCAGCCACCAGGGGGTAGAAGATATCGTCGGGACTGGCAATCGGTTGGTCGCGATGGAGTACCGAGTTGGGAGTTAGATAGGAAGTTTATCAAGGACACGTTTACCTTTGTACGGATCAAGTACGATTCGTCGGGTTATCGGCGGGGTGGAGGATGGGCAACGGATTTTCGCGATAGCGAATTGAACTTTAGCTTGCGTCTGCAGCAGCTAACGACACTGAAGGTAAATCCAGAGCCGATTGTCTTGCAGTTGACCGATCCGAAATTGTTTGAATACCCATTTATTTACATCATTGAGCCTGGGGATTTGATTTTTCATGAGCCTGAGGTTTTGGCATTGCGCAAGTACCTAACCAACGGTGGGTTCCTCATGGTTGATGATTTTTGGGGTGACGAGGAATACGAAAATTTTCGTCGGGAGATCAAGCGGGTGTTTCCGGATCGAGAGCCCCAAGAGGTTCCGTTTGAGCATGAGATTTTTCACTGTGTGTATGATTTGAAGGAGAAACCTCAATTGCCTTCGATCCATGCGGCATGGAATGGCCGTCAAAGTGGAGTGACCTGGGAACCCCGTTATGACTCAGACACGAGTGTTCCTCATTACCGTGCGATTTACGATGATGCCGGTAGGATCATGGTCTTTATCTGCCACAATACCGATTTAGGTGATGGCTGGGAACGCGAGGGTGAAGATCCGTGGTACTTTGAGGAGTTCTCCGTCAAGAAGGCATATCCCATGGGCATCAACATTGTCACTTATGCAATGACACATTAATTAGAGAGCGAGGCAGCATTGAATACACCGACAAGTGTGGAAACGAATTCGGAGTCGGATGCGGAACTTTTCGATCAGATCCAAAAGGGTCGAGCGCTCCTAGAGCGGGAGCTTGAAAAGACAATCGTCGGACAAAAGCAGGTGATCGAACAACTGCTGATCTGTTTATTCTCGGGAAACCACTGTTTGATCACCGGTGCCCCTGGCTTGGCGAAAACCTTGTTAGTTAGGAGTGTCGCCCAAGCCTTTCACTTGGATTTCAGTCGGATTCAATTCACACCGGATCTGATGCCTGCGGACATTACGGGCACTGAGATCCTAACAGACAACGACGGTCGAAGAGAATTGAGATTCGTTCCGGGGCCGGTTTTTGCTAATGTTATCTTAGCGGATGAAATCAACCGCACGCCACCGAAAACACAATCCGCTTTGCTCGAGGCGATGCAGGAGCATCAAGTAACCGCGGCGGGAAAAAGATATCCTCTGCCGAAACCTTTTTTCGTCCTTGCGACACAAAACCCGATCGAGATGGAGGGTACCTACCCGCTACCTGAAGCACAACTCGATCGGTTTATGTTCAATGTTCTTATCGACTACCTACCCTTTGAAGACGAACTCAAGGTCGTCCTCGACACCACGAGTCGAACAGCAGAGCCTATCGAACCGCTGTTCGATGGAAAGGATATTTCGCAATTTCAAGGGCTTGTTCGGCGAGTCCCAATCGCTAAAGAGGTAGCCAGTTACGCGGTCAAGTTGGTTGCTGCGACACGTCCCGGACAGTCAGAAACGAAGGACTGGGTCAATCATGCGATTACTTGGGGAGCGGGTCTACGGGCCGCACAGATGCTCGTGCTTGGAGCAAAAGCGCGAGCTTTACTCCATGGTAAGGCAAACGTTCGATACGAAGACATTCGGTCCTTAGCCGCACCGGTACTTAGGCATCGAATACTACTGTCCTACAAAGCCGAGGCCGAGGGCCTTAGCGTCGAATCTGTAATACAACGATTGCTAGACGATTCCCCTTGTGATTAATCCGACAAACAAAAAAGGCTAAGTGTGACTTCAAGAAAAGCCAGAGCATCGGAGCAAACGGGTGGATCGCAGTGGATCGATCTGAAGACTCTCATGGCCGTTCGTAATCTTCAATGGCGTGCACAGAAGGTTGTCGATGGCTTTCAAAACGGCCTACACCGAAGCCCAAAACACGGATTCTCGGTCGAGTTCAGCGAGTATCGACCTTATTCTCTCGGAGATGACCCAAAAACGATCGATTGGAAGTTGTACGCTCGGACCGATCGATACTACCAAAAGCGATTTGAGGACGAGACCAACCGCCGCTGCTACTTGGTCATCGATCAAAGCAAATCGATGCAGTATGGATCGATTGATTACAACAAGGTTGAATATGCTCGAACATTGATTGCGACCCTCGCGCTGTTTTTGATCCGGCAGCGGGATGCCGTCGGTGCTGTGACCTTCGACCAAGAGGTCACTGACTGGTTGACGGCAAGATTTCGAACCGGGCAGTTTCAACGTATTCTGACGATGTTATCGAAACCATGCAAAGGCCGAGCAACCGATCTGACCGCACCGCTAGCGCAAATCGCGGAATTGGTTAAACACCGAAGCTTGATCGTGATTGTTTCCGATTACTTAGTGGATCCAGAAGTCTTGAGATCACCGCTTGCGTTTCTTCGTGCTCGGAAGCACGAAGTAGTCTTGGTGCGTGTGCTCGATCCATTGGAAATGGACTTTAAATCCGAAAAACCGGTACTTGTTCGCGACCTCGAATCCGGCGATGAGCGATTCGTCGATTCCTCTGTGATGGCTGGAAGTTATCAACGCAAATTCCAAGCCCATCGTCAGGCACTCGAAAGTCTTACGGCGTCCATGGGGATACCGAGCGTTGTCTTCAAGACGACCGATCCGCTGGAATTGGTTCTGAGTTCATTTCTATCGATGCGAGAAGGGGTTGGGCCATCATGAGCTTTCTAACCCCACTGTATCTATTGGCGGGATTAGCCATTCTGGCACCGATTTTCGCGCATCTGGTACGAAAGAAACCACGTGAAGTTATAGACTTCAGTTCCGTCATCTTCATGGATGCAAATCCTCCAAAGCTGACCAGTCGCAATCGAGTCGACCAATGGTTTCTATTGCTCCTTCGCTTGCTGATTCTACTGGCAATGGCGCTGGCTTTTGCTAGACCCTATTTCAAGACGTTGTTGCAACAGGATCGAACGGACCGACCTGTCGTAAAGCGGATTCTATTGGTCGATGCTAGCGCGAGTATGCGGCGCGATGGAGTTTGGGATCAAGCGATCCAAAAAGCTAATAAATATATAACCGCTTGCGCCCCTGAAGACATTCTCGGGGTTTACGCAGTTACTGATCAAATGGTGTCTTTACTATCGCTCGATCAATCTCGTGATTCGGCTCCTTCGGAAAGACAATCTATTGCGAGCAAGAGTCTTGAAAAACTAGTCCCGAGTTGGTACTCCTGCGATCTAGGTCGAGGGATGCTACAGGCGCTTGATATTCTCAAGCAGGAGGAGAACGGAGACGACTCGATAAAAATCGGGGAGGTTGCGATTGTCTCGGATTTTCAAGAAGGCAATTCCATCGAATCGCTTGGTTCCATCCAATGGCCTTCTGAGGTATCGGTGATTCCACTGGTCTGCCAAGCTAAATATTTGGGAAACGCTGCGATAGCGATACTACCAAAATCTGATGATTCGACCGTGAGCGCCCAGGCGATCGAACGTGTGTCGATTCGAAACTCTTCGCGTTCGAAGATCGAAAAGTTTACGCTCCGGTGGCTAGACGCCCAAGGTGCAAGGCTACCGAGCGAATCGCTGGATGTTTTCGTTCCGGCTGGACAGCAGCAAATCGTTCAGTTTTCGCAGCCTGATGCGAGGGATCATCCATCGGATGCTCCTTTGGTTCTTGAATTAGAAGGTGACGATCAACCCTTCGACAATCGGCAATTTGTTTATCGAGGCAAACGCCGGATGTCCAAGGCTTGGTGCATCGACTCGCAGGAGCAAGACCCAAAGAATTCATTATGGTATTTTGCAACTCGTGTTCCACTTTCCCAACCTGGACTCGATATCGAGTGGGAGGTCAAGGATCCTGTCGATGGATTCCCGGAGTCTGCAGCGAAACCACCAAGTTGGGTGGTAGCATCGAGTTCCATGGACAAGCTTTGGGCAAATGGACTCAAAGATTCCATCGAACGTGGGCTTCACGTATTTTGGGTTTTAGATCGGCACGAGGAACCTATCGATGCGCAGCGGATCGAGGAGATTTGGAAGTTATGGTTTCCTGATGATTCGGTGAAGATAACAGAAGGAACCCAAAGTAATTACCAGTTGCTGGAGAACATTGATATGTCCCATCCGGTATTTGCAGCTTTTGCGGATCCCAAATTCAATGACTTTACCAAGATTCGATTTTGGCATCACCGCAGCATCCAAGGGATCCAAGAAGAATCATGGAAGGTACTGGCCAGGTTCGATAACCAAGCACCGGCTCTGCTCGAACGATCGCTTGGTAAGGGAAGTGTTACAGTTCTGGCTGCAGGTTGGCAGCCAACGGAAAGTCAATTGGCACTGTCGAGCAAATTTGTTCCGATACTGTCATCGATGTTCGAACAAGCGAGTCCATTGCGGCCTTTGCCGCAATTTTTCTGTGGTGATGCGATTCCAGGAGTCCCGGCGGGCCGGTTTGATTCGCCAGGGATTTTTCCAGATCGAGAAGCGGACGAATTTTTTGCAGTCAATATCCCTCGCAGTGAGAGTTTGACCGACCCGATCGATCTTGAAGAATTTGCTCGGTTCGGTATCTCGCTAGATCGGAAGCTGCCCACGGATCTGGCCCGTGAGGAGTCATCCCGCAAGCATCAGCTTGCCGAGCAACTTGAAGCCAATCAGCGCGGTTGGTGGTGGATTTTATTAGCGGTCATTCTCATTGCGGGTTTGGAATCTATTTTCGCTGCGGTCCGCGCACGCTTTGTGCAAACGCAAGCGACTAGTTCGTAGGAGAGCCAACATGGATCGAATGATTCAACATCGCTTAGTGCAACTGGCAAAACGACTTCGAAGTCAGATACTGGCTTTATTGCTGATTGCTTTCTGGTCTGTGCTCTTGATCGGGATTATTACTGCTTTTCGTCAAGGGCTCGGGGTTCCTTACCGTCTCTTGATCGGATTGATCCTCGTAGGGGCTGGCCTTCTGTTGGTATGGAGTCGTTTTGGATATCGTGATTTGCGAGCACTGGCCGAGCGGATTGAAGGCCAGTTCCCCGAACTCGACGAGAAGTTATTGACAGCCATCGAGCCTGCCAATCCGAACACTTCTGAGTTCCTTAGACGGAAACTTATTGAAGAGACTCTCTCCCATGCTAAGAGGACGGAATGGAACCAGATTGTTCCGCGTGGTCGGCTTTCCTTTCTATGGTGCATTCAATGGATTTTGCTACTAACGACCGTCTCGCTTCCATGGATGATGCCAGGCAAATTCAAAAGCGTTGGACCGTCATCCGGTGGCAAACGCGAATTGCTTGTGGACTGGCAAGTTGAACCAGGAGATGCACAGATTGAAAAAGGAGCCGATCTCCTCGTAACGGTTCGCTTCCCCGATGAATTCGCTGAAGACGTCCGTCTGGTGGTTGAGGAAGCTGGAGACGCGACGCAAAATATCAGTTTGCAACGGAGTCTAAAAGATCCGATTGCCAGCGGAATACTTAGGAAGGTAAAGGAGTCGTTTCGGTATCGCGTTGAGAGCGACACCAAGCAGAGCGAATCATTTTCGATTGAGATCTTTGAGCATCCGAGCGTGGTTCAAAGCGATGCCTTGATCCAATCGCCGTCTTATGCTCAGCAAGAGGATAAAAGGGTGATCAACACCCGCCGAGTCTCTGTGGTTGATGGAGCTCAGGTTGTTTGGGATTTGAAGCTGAACAAAGAGGTTGCGTCGGCTCAGTGGATTGATGAGAACGGGAAGACCACCCAGCTTGCTCCCTTATCCGAGGATCCGACGAATTACCGTATTGAAGAAACACCAACCGGTTCTAATCGCTATCGTCTTGAACTTGTAGATCAGCAGGGAAGGACAGAAAAGATGTCCGAAGAGTTCATCGTCAAGGTGATCCCGAATCGCGAACCGGAATTGAAGCTGACTTCTGCGTCTGACCAGAGGGTATCTCCGATCCAAGAGATGATGGTGGGAGCGAAAGTGCAAGATGACTTTGGAATCCAGCGCGCGGGTATCAGCATATCGATTGGGGATAATGAGCCCAACGAGATTGAGTTACCAGCAACTGGAGAAAGCGATATCGCCAAGAAGAAACGCGATCTGATGCATTTGATTGACCTTGAAGCGATGCAAGCCAAGGCGGATCAGTTGGTCACTTACCACTTTTGGACTGAAGACTTGGATCGAAACGGGCAACCGCGCAGAGTCGATAGTGAAATGTTTTTTGCGGAGATCCGGCCCTTTGAGGAGCTGTTTCGAGAAGGTGATGCATCGGCCACTCAGCAGCGGCAACAGCAGCAACAACAGCAAGGGGGATCCCCAGGTGCCCAGCAGGCCGAGGAGTTGGCCGAACTTCAAAAGAAGATCATTACCGCAACTTGGAATCTTCTTCGCGGTACGGGCAATTCAAAGGAGCCACAATCGCAGGAATTTTTGGAAAAGGTGCAGGTTGTCGAAGATTCGCAACAGCAAGCGATCGAGCAGAGTGAGAAGCTCAAAGAGGATTTGCAAAGCCCTGAATCACTTCAAGATCTTTTGCAGTTGCAAGCCAACATGGGGGAAGCTCTCAGGGATCTCCAGTCCATTGAAGCAAATTCAGAGTCGATCGGTTTGCGAGATGCGATCAAGTCGATGCGGGCGGCTTATGAGGGACTACTTAGACTACGCGCCCGCGAGCATGAGGTTACACAAAATCAGCAACAGCAATCTCAAAACCAACGGTCGCAGTCCTCCAGCCAACGCAATCGCCAACAGCAAATTGAACAATTGCAGCTTGAGCAAGACCCCAGTCGTTACGAAGAAGAGTCGCAACCGATGTCCGAGGAGTCACCTGCTGAACGCCAGATCCGGCAGGTCATGAATCGATTGGACGAGCTCGCCCGCCGGCAGCAAGATCTCAATGAGCAAGTTCGGGAACTTGATTTGGCCCTTCAAGCCGCAAAAGACCAAGAGGCCAAGAAGGAGTTGCAGGAGAGACTTGATCGGCTAAGGGAAGAGCAGCAAGAGTTGGTTCAAGATGCCGACGAATTGATAGAGCGAATGAACGAGTCGGAAACAAGGAACGCTCTCGAAGAATCGCGGCAAGCCATCGAGAGTGCACGCCAACAGATGCAAGAGAGCCAGCAGCAGCTAAGGGACTCTGCGCCAGCGGCGGCACTCAATTCTGGTACGCGAGCCCAGCAAAATGTTGAGGAGACGAGGGAAAAGCTCAGGGAGCAAAGTTCTGAAGCTTTGCAAAGAGATGTCGAAAGCCTCGTTAAACAGGCGGAGAAGCTTGCGCAGAAGCAATCGCAATTAGAACGGAAACTAGCCGAGCAATCGGGAATAACCGCAGAGGGGACGTCTGAAAGAGAACAATCGCCAAACAAGAACATAGAGCCCCGTGAATCTCTTCTGCGGAGTGATTCGGAATTGAATCAGGAGCCTTCGACTCAGCAGCAAACCCTAGAGGCTTGGAAGGATCAGAAGCAAGATTACGTCGAGTTGCTCGAGCAAATCAAAGAGACCGTCCAGCGGGCAGAAGGTAGCGAAGCTCTTTTGGCTGAGCAGCTTTATGAAACCTATCGAGAGGCTAACCAACAGCCGACGCAGCAGCGACTCGAACGCATTCCGATGATGATCGAGCGGGGTATGGATCAGCCTGCGGTCGAAGAGTCCAAAGAAGTCAGTAAGGATTTGCAAGGACTCAAAGATAAAATTCAACGATCGAGCCAGAGCGTTTTAGGGTCTGAGGAAGAGTCGCTCAAAAGGGCACTGCAGGAATTGGAGCAAGCCAATCGCGCCATCGAGCAGGAATTCACGCAGCGAACTCCAAATAAGGAATCGCAATCTGAGAGTCCACAAAGAGAGCAATCACGAGCCGGACAACCCCAGGAGGGGCAACCGCAGGAGGGGCAACCCCGGGAGGGACAAGCCCAGGAAGGAGTCTCACCGGGCGATCCGCCTGGCGATTCTCAGGCGAAAAACGCTCAGCGTCAGAGCGAACAGGGCCAGAACACTGAGGGCCAGAACACTGGGGGCCAGAACACTGGGGGCCAGAACACTGGGGGCCAGAGCGTGTTAGAGCAGCTCAGGCAACGGATTTCGGAGGATCAAGGCTCTGGCGGAACTGAACTCCGTGCACCACTGATGGGAGAGGATTATGCGAGGTGGACCGATCAATTGCGAGATATCGAGGAATTAGTACGCGATACGGAGTTGAAAGCTCAGGCAACGCGCGTTCGCGAGGCGGCGAGGGAATTTCGTATGGAATACAAAAGGCATTCGAAAGAACCCCAATGGGATCTAGTCAAGAAGATGGTATCGAATCCGCTTAAGGAATTGCAACGCAAGGTTCAAGAGGAGCTGGTGCGAAAGACGGCCAAGCAGAATGAGTTGATTCCGTTGGATCGCGACCCTGTGCCAGAAAAGTTTCGATCGGAGTTGGATCGCTATTTTGAGAGACTCGGAGGAGAGCAGTCCAAGTGAGCCATTGGGTGGATGGAATTTTATTTACAAAGGGGGCCTGGGCCCCTGCGGTAATCTTGCTTTGGGCCCTCTTGAGCTTGGCGGGTTGGTCGTCGTATCAACCAGCGCAGTCACCCAAGGTTCGGTGGATAGGAGCATTGATTCGCTCACTGGGGCTTGGCATCATGTGTTTTTGTCTCTTGGATCCGATACGCACCACAACGGTGCCAAAGTCGCAAGCCAACACAATTGCCGTACTTCTGGACAACAGCCGATCGATGAGGGCTTTGTATCAGAGGCCGGGTTCTGCGGATCGGGATCTTTCACCTACCGGGGTGGAAAAGGAGCAAGAGGATCTGCTTGAGAGTTTCTCAAAGGTTATCGCAGACGATGCACATTGGCTTGAGGAGCTCGGAACGCAATATAGGATTCGCAAGTATCTTTTTGCAGACCAATTGAATTCCGTGGATGATTTTAAGGGGTGGAACGGATCCCAGTACTCATCGAACATACAAGGGGCCATTGCAACGCTTAAGTCACGATACGTGTCAGAGCCTCCTGCAGCCATTGTCTTGATAACCGATGGACGAAGTACCAATAGGATAGGCTTTCAAGAAGCAGCCAAGGAAATCGCTAACGCGAAGACTCCCGTTTTTCCTGTGCTGATACCCCCTCAAGGAGACCAGAGGCGAGATTTATGGATTCAGGATGTCAGTGTTCAGACAAGTGATTTCGAAACCGCTCCGGTCACGATTTCAGCGAGCCTTGGACATCGCGGGTTGGCTTCGGAAAGGGTTGAAGTCCGTTTGGAGGATATGAATCAAACGGTGCTTCAAACGCAAGTTATTGAGCTAACATCGAGTTCGAAAAGGCCGGTGTTTCGGTTCCAGTTTCGACCCAAGGAAAATGGTTCTCAGGGCTACATGCTCGCATGCCGATCTTTGAGAGAGATTCCTGGCCTGGAAATGACGCTCGACAACAATCGTCGTTTTGTGGCTGTTGACCGTGCCATGGGACCCTATCGAATTCTCTACCTATCAGGCAGACCGAATTGGGAGTTCAAATTTCTTCAGCGTGCATTGAGTGACGATGCCGAGGTGTCCATGTCGGCACTGGTACGGATCGCAAAAAAGCAGCCCAAGTTTAGTTTTCGAGGGAAAGGCAGCGGCGATACAAACCCTCTATTTTCCGGTTTTGAGGATATTTCAGACGAGGAGAAGGAGAAGTACAACGAGCCGGTCTTTGCGAGGCTCGGTGTCGCAGGAAAAGAGGAGTTAGCAAGTGGATTCCCCAAGGACATCCAGGAACTTTATGCTTATTCGATGGTTATTATCGATGATTTGGAGACGGAGTTTTTCACCGTCGATCAGTTGCAATTGCTTAGACAATTCGTTTCACAGCGGGGTGGCACACTATTGATGCTTGGGGGTCAAGAAAGCATGCGAGGACGGAGTTTTCGCGATTCGGTGCTTGGTCAGTTGCTACCCGTTTACGGAGATCCACAAGAGCCTCAGATGGACATTCCGAACATAGAGCAAGAAGCTCCAGATACTATTCGCTATCAGCTATCGCGTGAAGGTTGGTTGCAACCTTACTTACGCTTGCATGACAACGAACTCGACGAACGCAAACGGTTGGATCAAATGCCTGTTTTTCAGGTGTGGAATAGAACCAGTCAGATCAAGGCTGGGGCAAGAGTGCTTGCCGAGGGACAGTTGCCCGATGGACAAAAAGCACCTTTGCTGGTGGTTCAAAAGTTCGGCAAAGGGACCACAGGTTCCTTGATGGTAGGTGACTTATGGCGTTGGGCCATGATGAATACCCAGGAAAATGTCAGTCCCTTTTATCAAGGGTGGAGGCAACTGATTCGAGGCTTGATCGTCGATATTCCTCGCAGAGTTCAAATGACGGGTCGGATCGACGCGAAGCAGAATTCAAGACGATTGATCGATGTGCAAGTTAGAGACCAAGGATTTGCCTCGATGGATAACGCACTTGTCGAGATCGAAATCAAACCGCCCGAGGGCGAGTCGATGAAAACCAAAGGTACTCCATCCCTGGAAAACGCTGGTTTATACCAGACGAGTTTTCTCATGCGAGACAGTGGTGTATACCATGTCACAGCACGGGCCTGTGAACCTGATGGAAGTGTCATCGGCCACTCTCAGATGGCTTTTGTGTACGAGCCAGAGGCTGAGGAACTCGCCAACATCAGCATCGATCAAGAGTCCCTTGTTTCGATTGCCGAATCCAGCGGTGGGGAGTTGATCCCATATGGTTCTTTAGAATCCATAAGGAACAAAATACCAATCGATCAATTGAGATTTACTCAGAATCGTACGTCGCCACTGTGGCATACACCTTGGCTATTGGGATTTGCGATCGGTTGCTTGGCAATCGAATGGTGGTGGAGGCGTCGTCATGGTTTGGCTTAGCTACCTTCGAAGAGCGAATCTAGGGTTTTTGGTTCGTATCAGTATGCTGCTGCTAATTTGGGGGATTCAGACTGGCAGGATTCTCAATGCTAGTGATCCCCAATCGACTGTATGCATTGTGATTGGGGCACCTGGGGAGTCCGAGTATGGAGAGATGTTTCAGGAATGGCGCAGCCAATGGCTAAAGACCACAGAAGGCCTATTGCCTGTTTGGATAGGTGAGGCAGGAGCCAACGATTTGGATCAGGGGGATCAAAGGCAAGAAGATCGAGATCGCTTGCGTCGATGGATTTCCTCGGTAGAGGGCATGGATGAACCGAGTACCTGCTGGCTTGTGCTCATAGGTCACGGAACCTATGACGGAAAAGTAGCAAAGTTCAATTTAAGGGGGGCTGACGTATCATCGATGGAGTTGGGACAGTGGCTAAAAGGATCCAAGCACCGTTGGATGATTGCAGTCTGCGCATCGAGTTCGGGGCCCTTTTTAGCTAGTCTGGCAGGACCAGATCGAGTGGTCATCACTGCGACCAAAAGCGGCTCGGAGACAAATTTCTCACGGTTCGGAGGTTATTTTGCTCAAAGCCTCGGGGACATCACCTCGGACTTGGATCACGACGATTCGATTTCAGTTTTGGAGGCGTATGTCGCCGCAAGTCGAAAGACCGAGCGATATTATCAGGAAAAGAAGTTGCTCGCTACCGAGCATCCGATCTTTGATGACAACGGGGATGGCAAGGGAACGAGCATGGATTTCTTTCGTGGCTTGCGACCAATCAAACGACCGGAGAAGGGCATCGCTGATGGAGAATTAGCTCGACGCATTTGGCTTGTCGAACCAAAGGGAACCAAGTTGCTTGCGAAGACGGACAAAGACAAGATAACGGAGATTGAAAATCAAATCGATGCGTTGCGAGATAAAAAGGCAGCGATGACACAAGAGGCTTACTATGGCGATCTTGAGAAACTGCTCGTGGAACTGGCTAGAATTCTCTATCCGTCGAGTAGGTAGCTACCCTTTGGAGTGGGCAAATCGAGGTTTCCAAATGAGAACGTATCAAAGAGCTTTTCGAGACGCTCGTAGCAACGATGGAGATTGCGGTAGTGACGGAATCTCGAAAATCTGCTGAGTTGGTGTGCGATGGGTTGTTCGGGGTCGATTTCCCAAGGATGGATATAGAAATGAATCGTGCGACCAGATTTTTCGATTTTGCGTAGGGCCCAACGGGTAAACCACCAGGGGAAAATACGAAAGTACCCGCCGCCACCTATTGGCAATCGATAGAGAGTCGAGCTAAGAACGCTCACCGGATGCTCTGCGATTTCCTGACCACCACTTTTTAGGTAATAGGAGTCCAACGGCGAGTCAGGCACACCGTAGCGGTCATGCCGGATTGGAACGACACTGCTGTCGTGTTCGAAACCGTGCTGTTTGAGAATAGCGACAGCCCAAGCGGATTTTTTAGTGATTGAAAATGTCGGAGCTCGAAAGTGTCGTATTGGGTAATTGGCTAATTGAGAAAGTATTCCATTGGCCATCCCAAGATCGAGATGAAGCGAAGTTGGAGTGTGCTGGTAGATCATTCGATGCCAGTAGGTGTGAGACCCAATGACATGGCCTTGGGACACCGCCCTTCGCACCAGATCTGGGTATCGCTCGGCGACCCATCCGAGAAAATAGCAAAAAGATTTGATCGATTTTCTCTCGAGAAGATCGAGCATACGGTTTGTGTTTGCCTCGACACGTTGTTCCCAATGGGGCCAACTATCGCGGGGAGCTATCGAATCAAAGTTCGATACGTGGTAATAATCCTCGACATCGATCGAGAATATATGCTTGGGCTCAGAGCGAATCGAAGCTTCTCCTATGAGGATGTTTCCTCGCTCCGAGACTTGTCCTTTTTGAAGGCTTCACACCGTTGCCAGAGATCGATGTAGTAATTGCTGAACTTGGAGCTCTCGGGACTTCTTACTAATCCGGCGACTTTTGTTGCAAGGCGTCCTGGAACACCCACCAGACGAAGTGCCGTACATCCAACCATTCGGACATCTGCGCTCAACGATGCATTCTCGATGTAATCGAGATCAAGGGTCTGTTTTTTCATTACCGACACGGTGTCGCTATCAGCGGGAAGATTGATTTGTGCAAATCCAGTTATTCCCGGACGCACCTTTAGCCGTGAGCGATAGTAGGGAACGCATTTCTCAAGATGCTGGACGATTTCGGGTCTTTCTGGCCGGGGGCCACAAAAGGACATGTCGCCATTGAGAACATTGATGATTTGAGGGAGTTCGTCGAGATGGAGTTTCCTGAGCCAGTACCCAAGCGGGGTGATTCGATTGTCGGCATCGCCTGCGCACCATTGGATCCCATTCTTCTCGGCATCCACGCGCATGCTTCTGAGCTTGTACATCGTGAATTCGCGACCGTCTTTACCACTTCGCTTCTGGGCATAGATCCCAGGCCCCTTGCTGGTAAGTTTAACGACAACCCAAAGCAAGCCGGTCACTGTCAATGCAGGCACAGCAAGTACCAGTGCGAGCGGAAATTCCCACAAACGCTTCCAGTCGTGATAAGCCGTAACGTCAAGGGTTTCCAAAACGCCAGGAGCGATTTCTTCGCCCCGGAGTTCCTCGGGAATGTCAAAAGGATTTTTTGGAGCAGCCGACAACTTGAGGTTCTCGTAATTGCCGTGACTTCGAGTGCTGTCGTGGAAAACTTCTGGAGAATTCAAGGCCACGGGTTCTGACATAGTTGGTGGTCAAATTTGAGACAAGTGAGTATTTCCCGAAGGGCTTCCCTATCAGTATGACTGCCAAAGGTATTGTTGGCAACGGATAGCCTTTCTTGGAGTTCATGAATTTTCGATTATCCCAATCACTCCTGGCAACATCCATGGGCGTTGGGATCGACTATCCGAACAGGAAAAATACAGGGTTTTTAGCTTTAGGCAAGGAACTCTTCTCAAGATATCCCTCGGGAGGACTTTACCAATTGTTACAGATGATCGGGCAATGGCGTATGGTGCATCCTAATTGGTAAGCTAACGCGCTTGATGTTCGCTTAGTATGGAACCCGCATCGGGATTTACCCGAAAAATAAAATCTAAGATTGAGTGGCAGATTTTTTGGAGGTTTGGACAGACTCTTAGCAGAGGTTTTCTGGTCTTGAGGAATTGCTAGAGTAATCAGCGGAAATCATGGGCAATTCATCGCAGGGGACAACAAACACGACGAGCCTTCCCCAACTTCAATGGGGCGGTGCCAAGGTGCGCCTCGAGTGCGCCTTTTTGGGTAAGACGCATCGAATTGAATTGGATCAACCATTTGCAAGGATTGGCAGCGATCCTCGTTGCGAGTTTTGTATTCCAGGTCTACCGGCTCCCGTGTGCGTTTATCTGCAAATTAGCAAAGGCTATGTTGCAGTGATCGAGCTCGTTGAGAGCGTTCCTGCTTCGGTTTGCGAGCCGGTGTTTGCTCTTCCAGGAGCGACGGTTTGGATTCAGCCAAACGCGAGGATCACGGTTGAATCGATCGAACCGTCCGGACCGCAGATCCCAGAACCAGAAAGTTTTTCTTGGGAGAACTTCAACGTCGAAGATGTTCGAGTGTTTCCTAACACGCTTGTTGCTCGATCTGGTTTTTTTTCACCTGAAAACAGTGCGCCCCAGTTACGATTACTCTCTGCGATATCGGTTCTGGGGACGGCATCGAGTTGCCACCTGCGAGCTAACCACAAGCATATCAGCAAGTACCAAGCGATTATTTTTCGGGGGGAGCAACAAGGCGAATCATGCCGAGTTGTTGATTTGTTTGGCCAATACCCAACCCTGATGGAAAACGCTCCTGCAAATGGACAGGTCCTAGAGATTGGCGGAAAACTGCGAATTTCCAACATCACTTTTGAAGCTGTGAGATTTTTGTACAACGCATCTCGCCCAAGTCAGATTGTCGAGGTTCGTAGTCAGTTCACTAGCCTTCCGCTTCCGAATGAGTCCAAGGAGCCCTCCTCAGAGCGTCAAGCGTCGTCGATGGCATCCAACATTCACTCAGTCAAAGATCGTTTGGTTCGAGCCATAGGTTTCGATACAGGCAATACGAAAAAGGCGGGTATACATATCCCCCTGGGTGACCGGAAAGAGGATCCCCCGAAGGAAAGTAGTCCTACGACGCAGAAAACCGAAACAGACTTGATCGCCGGACTCCAGCGCGTAGCCGTATCTCAGGAACGTATAGCCGAAGAATTCGAGAAACTAACGTCCCGACTCGATGGAGTCGAAAAGTCTTTGGTCTCGATTCCAGAAATCCTTGAACAAAACTCTCAGCAACTGATCGAGACGATCGACTCGCTTCGGGAAATCGTTGAAAAAAGCGTTCAGACAAGTCGTCTTTCGGGTTCTAAGAAAGATAGCGCACCGGTCGATGCTTCGTTGCACGCTTCGCTGCCGAATCAAACATCCAGTCCGCACGGCACATCACTTACGAAACCCAAACCCCCCAACGACCAAAAGGCTCGATCCACCTCTACAAACTCGATCGCTATACCCAAGCCTGAGAAAAAAAACTCGAGTCCATCTGCGTCAAGGGTTCAAGCAAGCGATCCTAAGGGGAAGGAACCAGAGGTTCACGCCTCTGTGGCCCGGGAGGACGAATTCCGAAGCCAAGAGGGGTCGTGGATCCAACGCACAACTGCCAAACTATCGGGATGGTTACCCAACAACACTGGCCGTCGTCGAGAAATCGCGGAACGTGATAATTCCAAGGATCCTCTGAATCTAGGTAGCCAATCAACGGCTAATAGAAAACGTCTGCAAAAACATGAGGACGAGTCAGAGTTACTTGCAGCAAGTCAATCCGAAGATGAGTCACTTGTGCTTGGATCCTTGATGGGACTCCGATATCGAGATGCAAGAAAGACGTTTTTTCGCTGGATGATGTTTGCGATCGTATTGACGGCAATCTCTTTTTTCGTGGGGCCATTGGCTTGGCAAAATATCCCAGAAGGATGGCGAGAACTGATTTGGCAAAAGATTACTTTCGCTAAGCCTGAACAAGAACGCGAATATCAACCTAGTCCTCCTAAAGTGTCACCGGATGTTCCGTCTGCATTACCGACAGAAGAACAAGAAGCGGTAAAGGAGCCAGACACATCGAGCCAAGAGGCTCAAAGGGTTGAACCTATTGAGAACCCGGAATCCGAAAATTCTACGAATCCAGAAGTTTCGGATCAGCCGATCCCATAAACTCGTTGTGGGGGTTACTCCCGGATTATTTTTTTCATTTTTCAGCTTGATCGAGCTTTGGTCTTTTGTAGGCTTTGAGCCTCCAAGGTCATCAACTCGATCCGCTCAAATGGAATGAATCCATGAAAAAGCCAACCAGTGAATCCAATGCCGTGATTTCCGACGAAGCTCTCGACGAGGTTTCGAAGAAATCCTCTGAACCCATTGGCGTTGATAATTCCGATGCCCATTCAGATTTGTTTGTGGGGCGATGGCAACAGTTATCCAGTGATACCAATTGGGAGAAAGGTCGTATCATCGCCCAGTGGCGGGCTGCCTTGATCGCCGAAGGAACCCCATCGAACCAATACAGCGATGAAGCTTGGGCCACACGCGTCGGATACGTCACGTGCCAACATGTTGGAAGACTTCGTCGCGTTTACGATCGGTTTGGGGAAACCTACGGAGAATATCCCAAACTCTTTTGGACCCATTTTTGGGCTGCAATCGATTGGGATGACGCCGAATTGTGGCTTGAAGGAGCATCCAAGAGTCGATGGAGCATCAGCAAAATGTGCCGCATGCGAGCCGAATCGATGCAGCTAGCAGATGGTCAAACGGCAGATACTGTCGTCGCTAACGAAACCAACCGAATCGAATCCGAAACAGATGATGGTTTTGAGTCGTCCAATGCCCCATCCCCTGTAAACGAAGATTCGCAAGATCAGTCGCAAGAGCCATTCGAGAGCAGTCCTCTGAACGAAGGACCAGATTTCGGTGATGACGATCATGGACAGTCGCTTGAACCAGTCAGCCAAACCGATGTGGTTACCGAGATGTCGGGCGAAACGATCCCAGCAAAGAATCCATTCGAAGGGCTAGGCAAGTTACCACTGGATATCGTTGAAGCCGTCGATCCACTCAAGCTATGCATCCTTCGCTACCGGGCCAATGATTGGAACGGTTTTTCAAAATCTCAAATGCTAGATCTGATCGAAGCACTCAAAGGGTTCTGCCAGTAGCAGAACCACCGTTGTAGCGCAATCGTTATATGCTTGGCTGTTAATCCTTGCCAACGAGTTTCGTAATCAATTGATCGAGCTCTTTTTGCTGCACATTCATTTTGGCGGCAGCGACCGCAAACAAACGTTTCTCGATTTCATCGAGTTGACCATCGGCCGCCATGATCTTGATCAAGTCCGATAGTAATTGGATTTGCTCCTCACGCACCTTC
Source organism: Planctomycetaceae bacterium (assembly GCA_021298315.1). Classification (GTDB taxonomy): domain Bacteria; phylum Planctomycetota; class Planctomycetia; order Pirellulales; family Pirellulaceae; genus JBKCUI01. The sequence goes on along the minus strand of JAJTFC010000001.1, from coordinate 49,946 downwards.
GGAAGCTTCATCGTCGCATGATCGCTAATGGCAAATTCCAAAGCGTTTCCAAGATCCGCTTCATCGAGTCCCAGTTCGCTACAACGGTCCACTAGCCAATCAATTTCCCGTTCGGTCAGTGCGCCATCAGCAGAAGCCATGATGACAAGGTTTTTCAGGTAGTCGATCGGTTTCATGGGTGCACTTGCCTACAAAGACGGAAGGAGTAACGAACAGCAGCGATGAAGCTCTCGGAGATTGTGAACATATTTAACGTTTTTGGAACAGGAGTTCATGCAGGAAATTCGCGCCTCAAAAACAAGACCTCCCGGCCATCATTGCAAGGCGGAATCGTGGTGATATCATAAAGATATCCGTCCGCTGAAGCCAGCCGGTACCAACGATGGTATTTACTCCGATGCTTTTTACACAGACGAAAGGGCATTTTTATGAGCGCTGAGAAAGCAATTGTCGCCGAGAAAGCAATTGTCACAGAGAAACCGTATTTTCCCCCGAGCGGATGGGGCATGCTCGTCATGGTGCTATTGTCGGTCCTAGCGGTTCCTACTCTGATCATCTTGGGCATATCGAACCCAACTTACATTGGGCTCGTGATCGTTGGGGTGGTTTTGGGTTTAGCTGCACTTACTTGCATGTTTGGTTTTCTTGCTGTTCAACCCAATGACTCTCGGGTGCTGCTCTTGTTCGGTGACTACCGAGGAACGGTATCTAAGTCTGGGTTCTATTGGGTAAATCCGTTTTTCTCGAAGAAAAAGGTGTCGCTTCGGGTGAGGAATTTTGAAACCGGTTCAACGAATGTGGCCGAGAGGAAAAACGAGGCAGGTGTCGTGGTCCAGCATAAATCTCGCACGGTCGGTAGGCCTTCGAAGGTCAACGACCGCGATGGGAATCCGATCGAGATATCCGCCGTGGTTGTATGGAAGGTCGTCAACACGGCCGAGGCGTTGTTCGAGGTTGACGATTACGAGGACTTCGTTGGGGTACAAAGTGAGTCGGCCCTCAGGAGCCTGGCGTCCCGCTACCCTTACGACAGTGAGGATCACGAAATCTCCTTGCGGGGTTCGACTGAGGAGATATGTGAGCAACTCAGAAAGGACATCCAAGATCGGCTAGAGAAAGCCGGTGTCCAAGTCATCGAGGCACGCATATGCCATTTGGCTTATGCACCCGAGATCGCCGCAGCGATGTTACAACGGCAGCAAGCAAGTGCAGTGGTTGCGGCCAGGGCCAAGATCGTCGATGGTGCGGTCGGTATGGTTCAACAAGCGCTCGAGCACTTGAGCCGCGATCAAATCGTCGAGTTGGATGATGATCGCAAGGCTGCGATGGTGTCTAATCTTCTTGTTGTACTTTGCAGTGATCGGCACGCGCAGCCGGTAATCAATGCAGGAACGATTTATTAGTGATTTCGCAAGGCTTGGAACCCTTGCCGGTTTGATGGAAGATTGTGAGTATGGCCAAGCGCGATAACTTTTTATTGAGAATTACCCCCGAAGTGCTCGAAGCGCTTCGGTGTTGGGCTGACGATGAGTTTAGGAGCCTCAATGGCCAGATCGAGTGTGTTTTGCACCGAGCGCTCGAACAAGCAGGTCGACTTCCAAAGTCCCAGAAAAGCGACGATCCAAAAATTCCACCTGGCGACCCTAACAAAACAGACCGCCTATGATTTGCGCTCCAAATCGTAAACTCGATCTACTACCTTAAATACATTTACCGCATTAAACTCTGACCGTACCTATCCTTCAGTTCGCCATTTGTGATCGAAAGTCAAGTTGGTCAATCAAATCACTACTACCGCATGTAGGATCACCGGGGAGACACCTTCCGCTATCAGCGTGATTGAACTCTCGGGCCCTGCTTCCAGTGCGTGGATCGATCGCCATTGGACTTCCGCTAAGAGCCTAAGTGGTTTAACGATGGATGCGATACGCTACGGGGAATTCCATTGCGATCAAGCGGTTGGCGAATCGATCATCGTGTGCCGAACCTCAGAAAACCGCTACGAATTGCATTGTCATGGGGGAAAACTTGCCGCTCAATCCATCTTAAACATGATGGCTGCCGAAGGTATCGTCATCGAAACTTACGAAAACTGGTGCGAAAGGAATTGCGATGATCCCTTGATCGCCCAAGCCACGATGGGACTCGTGAAGGCAAAAACGATCCGAACTTCCCGGATTCTTCTGGACCAGCAAAAAGGCGCATCGGTTCGCGCTTTGAAACAGATCGATGCAGCGATCCTACAGGGGGAGATGCAACTTGCGCGTCGACTTGCCGACGAAATTCGTATCTGGAATGATCTTGGCTTGCACCTGATTGAGCCGTTTGAAATCCTTCTTTGCGGACCACCCAACGTCGGAAAAAGCAGTCTGCTCAATCGCCTGCTTGGATACCAAAGAGCTATCGTCCATGAACAAGCTGGAACCACGCGAGACATGCTGGCCGAGGAAACGAGTATCGATGGTTGGCCCGTGCGCATCCAAGATAGTGCAGGTATCCGAACGGCAGGCGATGTGATTGAAAAGGAGGGGGTCCGCCGCGCGATCCATGCAAGTCGCACTGCAGACCTGCAACTAATTCTTGTCGACCCTGCTGAAGGTTGGACCACGGAGCATCAGCATCTCCTAGACCTCAATCCTAGTAGGTCGCTAATCGTCGAAACCAAATCCGATGTAAGGTTAGAAAACAAAACTTGCTCCAACCCACGAGCCGAGGCGAACATCCGCCCCATACGAGTCAGTTCCGTTTCCGGAGAAGGAATCCCTGAGTTGCTCCAGGCCATTTCCAAGCGACTTGTGCCGACGATTCCTCCGGCAGGCCAAGCAGTGCTTTTTACAACCCGACAGCAGCAATCGCTTGAAGATCGATTCAGCGTTCGAATCACTTCCCGCTGAGAATCTTCAAAGCTTTTTCAAGGTTTTTCGAGTTGGTCGATTCGAGCTTTAGCACTTGGATCCTTCGAGATGGACCATCGGAGGCTTGCTGGTCTATCTTGTCAATGAAAGACTTGATCTCATTGGTCAACTCGTTGGGCCCCCGGAGCACGATCAAGTTCGATGTCTTATCGACCGACATCGTCAAGAGTGGTCCAGAGGTTTGTGCATTGATCTGCTGGAGTATCGTCGCTACTTCACTGGAAACACCCTCTGGAATATCCAAAGGATCCCTTCCGGCACCGCTGGTCAGTTGCGATTTGTACACGTCGCGAACCAAGTCGGAGATCGTATCGGCACTTGCGCTTGCGATAGGAATGATCGTTGGGGTTATCTGCTGCAGGCGATCGATTAAATCCTTGGAGTCAAAAACTCCCAGAAGTTCCTCGATGATCTTACGATCGGCCTTATTGCCTCCGATAACCAGTGCATTGGTTCTCGCATCCGAGACGATCTTCACTCTTTGCAAGACATCCATCGCCGAGCTTGTCGAAGACGAACTCGAACGGCGTTCGTTGGATCGAAACAATTCACCAAGCAGTTCCCGAATCTGCTTGGCATCAGCATGCTTGAGGATATACACCGAGAAATTCCCTGCAGTTGCAAAGGGTTCTACGGTTGGATTGAGCAGGGTGCTCAGGAGTCGTTCCATGGCGATTAAAGCCTCTGGGTCATCGGAGGCTAAGGTCCATTGACCATCACCTGCAACAACGACCAGAGGGGGTTGCTGCGGTGCCGACTCCTGGTGTAGCTCTTTCGGTTCTTGGGCGGAGATAAGTTTCCCTAGGAATGGATTCGATTTGATGATTCTGCTTGCCCCCTTATCCAAGTCTTGCTGGGGCTTGTCCAATTCCTTTGGATCGACAACTTGGATGGGATTTGAACGGATCAGAGGCCAAAGCCGTTGCACATCCTCGAGCAGTTGTTTCGGATTGCGATTCACTGGAACAGTCCTGAGTCTTTGTCCGCTGGACGCATTCGATTTGGAATTTCCAATGCTACCGGGCGGATAGTCATTAGCATTGCCGTTTGACGGGTTGACTCCAAGGGCCGCAATAGAAGGATTCTCACCCATGCGTTGCATGAGCTGTTTGATGGCATCAAACTGTTCTTTTGTCGCCCGGACAATGAGTTGTTGCTGACTTGAATCGACTGAAAGACTCGGAGCCGTCTGCGTGGGTTCGTCTTGGAATAACGCTTCGATGGCGGTCTTCATCGCAAACGGATCGTTGTTTGCCAGACTGAAAATTTCAAGGGATCTAGCCGGGGGCGCGAGCTTCTTGATGGCTTCTTGTACCATCGCGATTTGGTTTGTGCTACCGGTTACCAAGAGTTGTTCATTGACGTTGTCGTATTGGACATAGGCACCCGAGGTGTCTTTGAACAAGCTTTCGATCGCGTTTTCAAGCGACCTACCATCGATGCCTTGTAACGAGAAAATTTCGAGTCTTCGAGCGCTATCTTTTGCTCCCGGGGTGTCCATTACCTTGATCATCTGTTCGATCGATTGGAGCTCCTGCAGGGTTCCCGTTGCGAAAACGGTCTTGGAATCTCGATTGTAACTTACCCCTGCCGACGTGCGCGAACCAAGAGCACCGGTAATAGCTCGAGCGACAATATCTGGACTTGCGTACTGCATCAGGAAGGTTCGCGTCGAAGGTGCTTTCCCTGGTTGTTTATTGATCTCTTCAATAAGTGTCGCGAGATCTTCGTGCTCCTGAGATGTTCCAGTGATATAGATCCCCCCGTTTGCCGAATCCGATGAGAATTTCGCCTTGGGATAGCTTTCGGCCAAGGCTCTTGACATGGGGATTGGTTCAGCGCTTGTGAGCGGATAGTACTTGGTCACCTTGCCCACCGCATCCGGAGTATCGATCTCGCGAACAATCTGCTCAACACGTTGCATCTCAGGAGTCGGTGCCGTGACGATCAGGCTGTTGGTGGTGGTATCTGCAGTGGCGGTGATCCTTTCGGAAGACGCAGCGATAGCTGCTCTAAGAGTCAACGACTCCGCTTTCTGTAGTGGAAAAACGCGGGTTGCTATTTCAACCGCACCTTGATCGTGATCTTTGACCAGTTCCGCAATCTTCTCGTGTTGAACCGGGCTAGCCGTAGCGATCAAGGTTCCGTCGGTGCGTCCACCATAGATGCTTGCCGTCGGAAACTGGGCTGCAAGCACCGTCGCAAGTCCATAGGCGTTGGATTGCTTGAGCTTGTAGATCTTGGTTACCGTCGCATCGCTTCTGGGCGCATCAAAACTCTTTAAAAGCTCTCGAACTTGATTGTGTTCCCATGGTTTGGCCGTTACTGCCACAGATTTGCCTGTCGTATCGTAGACAACCACCGCTTTGGGGATCATCGCTGAAATGATCGTATAGGCAGAAACTGGATTGCCATACTGCAGAGGATAAACCACCGATTGCGACGGATCCGGTGGAGGGACTTGCTGCTGAACTTCGTCGATCTTCTTGGCGACTTGCTCGATCTCTTCCTTGGTTCCAACGATTGTGATGGTTTGCGTCCTAACATTGGCTTCGAGCTGAACCCCAGCAGGAATAGACTGCGAGAGTGCATTGACCATGGTCGATGCATCCATGCGATCGGGATCAACTCGGATGACCCGTATACTTCGTTCCGCAGCTACACCTTGGCCATCTAGCATTTGAATGACCGATGCTATTTTGGATTGTTGATCCTCGGTTGCCACAACAATCAGTTGGCCAGCCGTTGGCACGGCGGCGACGCTAGCCGTTGGGAACAACGTGATCAACGCAGTTTGAACCGCTGTGACTTGTGTTGGCTTGACGTTATAGGTGGCAGGCTGCTTGGCACTGGTCGCCGTTTTGCTGATTTGTTCGATCGCTTGAGCCACTCTCGAGTGTTGGTCATCGGTTGCGAAAACAGTGACCGTTCTGGAGGTCGCATCCGAACTGATCAGGGCCTGAGGTGCAATTTGTCCGAGGATCGTAGGAAGCGTCGTCATGTCGCCACTTGGGACCGAATACGTTTTAACGCTTTGTGGGGATCCATCCGGGGACAAGATCAAGCGATCGAGCGATTGACCGATCAGGTCCAATTCGACCTTTGTTCCAGTTGCCAGGATCCGGTTGGTTGTTGCATCAGCCGCCAGATCGACATCGGGATAGATTTTTTGCAGCAACGGCAAGAGGTATGTCGCATATGTTTTTTTCGTATCAAAACTGCGGATTTCCTTTGGGCTTCCGTCGCCTGCTCGAGGCCGATCCATTTGTTCGATCGTCGACTTCGCAAACCCCTGACTTTCAATCGATCCTGTCACGGTCAACTGCTTGAGTTTCTCATCTGCAAGCGTAGTTGCGCCCGTGGTGATTAGATCCAAGACAGTTTTGATTTGCGTGGGACTTGCATGTTGGATCGGATAAACCACAACAAGCTTTTGTTTATCAGGCGTCGCTTGAGCACTCATTGCTTCAATGAGTTGTTTGATTTCCAAATGGTTGGGTTCATCGGTCGTGATGAGCAACCGATCTTTAGCCGAATCAACACTAACGCGTGCTTTGGTCGTTAACGGAGTCAGCGCAGTACTGAGTGCAGCGGCCGTCATTCCAGGGACCGAGTAAGATTCCAGTCGCAGCATAGGCCGCTTGGGTAGCTCTTTTTCGATCGAGGAAAGCCGATCGGCTATTCTCTGGTGGAGGACTTCAGGAGCGATGATATTCAGTCGCTTTCCTTCGGTATCGAGAGTCACTTTGGCTTCGGCGAATTCCGAGGTCAGTAACGTCTGCACGAGAGTGGACTCAGTCGTCTCGAGCGGATAAGTCTTTAGAACGTTAGCCGTCGGAATCGGAGCCGCTTGATCGAGGCTATCCAAAAAATTCTTGAACAGCTGGTGTTGATTCGGTTCGGCCCAAACGAAAAGCTCTTCCTTATTGGTGCCATCGACGAGTTTTACCGACGCGAGATCCGTTGGCAGTTCGGCGGCAAGCAGCGCACGTCTTGCGAGTTGGTTCTTGGTAAGAACGTACAGCTTGAGTTCACGATTTGCGGGTTTTGGAAGGAGATTGAGCAAGGTTGGAAGTGAGGACTCCACTGCCGAGATATCCGACGGTGCAGCGAGCATCAGCAATTCTTTACCTTCGGGGTTTAACCATAGACTCGCATTGGGAACCAATTTCGTGACCGTAGTGAGCCACTTGGTATCAGCGATCCGATCGAGGGGAAACGATTTCATTTGCAGGGACTTATTAACCTGCGATTTTTTCCAGATGTCGAATATTTCGGAGGCCAGTTGGATATCCTTTTCAGTACCTCTTACGATCAAAGCACCGGCCCCGGAATTCGCACCGACTTGGGCTTTGGGAAGAAATGCTTTCATCGCTGTCTCAGCGATGGTGGCTAACGCTGGGTCGATCTCAAAAACCTTCATGTTTGGGGAATCGATCACCGGGGTAATATCCAGTCCGATCAAGCCTGCACGAATGAGCGCTTGCTCGGCAGTTGTCGCCGTGACTTGCACCCGATCGGTCGAGGTAAGTACGATTGCATTGGGAGCGATCGCTAAGATTTGCTTTTTGAGATCTTCAGGAACCGCTTTAGAGGCTTGGTAAGCGACCGATTCGAGCTGGTTGTTTCCAAACGCGTTTTCGGTCATCTTTTCGATGATTGATTTGATGGTTGCTTGGGTGTCGGGTGGGACATATGCGCTGAGCACAGCGGTTTTCGGATCGACGGTGATATTGTCCGAAGAGATGAGCGTTTGGATTGTCTTGAGCACCGCCGCCGGATCGAGATTCCCCAGAGAATAGGTTGCAAAAACGGGCTTTGGTGGAGGAACCGGTTCCGGTTTTGGCGGAACCTTAGGCACCGGGATCGACGCGATCAACTCGTTGATGGTTTGCATCTTGCCAGCATTCTCGACAACCAACAGTTGGGTGCCTTGGGCCAGCGGAATTGCGCGACCGTAATTGCTAAGAAAAGGTTTGACTTCACCGAGTACCGCATCGATAGGTCTTCCACCGAGAGGAAATGCGACGGAGACCAATTCGAAACGACCGCGTGTGGCAAGTTCCTCAAGTTTGATTCGGGGGATCAATTCAAGAGGTAGCGAGTCGCTCAGTTCGACGACCACGAGCATTTTGTTGCGCCGCATGAGCGAATAATTTCGCGTCATCAGAACACTATTGATCAGATCGATCCCCTCAGTAGGAGTGTAGGTTCTCGCATCGCTATAAGTGAATGTCCCCGGAGGAGTTCGATCCATCACGAGCGTGAGATCTTGTTGCTCGGCGAACCATTCGAGAACATCGTCCCATTTCATCTCGCGAAACTGAAAGCGGAGCTTGCGATTCTCATCGAGTTCGGCCAGTAGGTTTTTTTGCTCTGGGGTCAAAAGGGCGGTGATCTTTTCATCGAACGATTTTTTCGTTGATGCTTTGGTAACGGCATCGGTAGCCGAAGCGACCGCAGCGGCTTGGTCTTGGACAAGCTTTTGGATATCAGCCCTTTGGGTATCGGAAAGGCTCAGTCGTTCAGCGACCTCAGGGAGCACCAGACGAGCCAAATCGGGGGATTGTCCAAGGGCGATCGAGGAGGCTGCAAAAAGGAGCAACGCCAAGGTCGCGGCACGCGAAAGGAGCCTGAGAATCATGGTTGGGTAAAATAGTTCGAGAAACCAGCGCCACCGGTGGGACGGACCGAAGTCCGCAGGTGGTTTAGAGATCGGCATCGAGTCGTGTACTATAATCGGCAGATCTAGAAAAAGCACTCCCGGTTCGTCACCGGAAGTGGATCATGCGATTGGTAGGGATTGCGATGCCAAAAGCAAGTTCGCCCTGGGTAAAGTTTATCGGATAGCCAGGATTGCTCGCTTGTCACGAATGGTTTGCAGAAGTTGTTTTTGGGGGGCTACGAACTTCGCGACACCTTGTTCCATCAGAGTGTTTTCCATGTGCTGAACCTCGACGGCAGCATCCAATTCCTTGCAAATGGTATCCGAGGGGAATTCTGCGACTTTGGATGAAAACTGCTGGGAACTAGCAGCCACGGCAGCATTGGTTTCAGGCGGGTTGGTTTGGATGTCCGACCCTGCCAAAGCTGCAACGTACTTCCAAGGTGCATCGGCAGCGTTTTTTGTTCCGGTGCTAGCAAAGATGATTTCTTGTTGCAGAGGAGTTGGGTTCGAAGCCCAGAACTCTTGGTTTTCTTTCCAAATCCGCTTAGCGTTCAAGATGCCATAGAGACCTTGAGCGTCGCTCGAAAGGGTTTTGCAGTTCTCACCCGTATACTGATCAACGCGAGAGACAAAGATGCTGTAGACGCTTTTGAATTGATTGAGCGTGGCTCGCTTTTTTGCACCTGCCCATACATTGTCGCGTGCGATACGGTATTGCCGAGTGGTGAAAATCAAAGTGACATTCAGAGTAACACCATGAGCCGCCAGAGGGCCGATCGCATCAAGTCCTGCGGGTGTTGCGGGGACTTTGATCATTCGGTTGCTTTGATTGGCAGACCACTTTTTTCCAAGTTCGATGTATCTTTCAACTCGCTCTGCATGGGGCAGATTCACTTCTGGATCTTCGAGAAGAGGATCAAGTTCGAAGCTGACCCAACCGGTGTTTCCTTGTGATTGTTTCCAGCAAGGCATGAACTCTTCTTGGGCTTGGGAGACGAGTGCGTCGGTCAGTTTCCAGCAGATGGTATCGTCATCGAGTCCCTCGGAAATCAGATCGGCGATCATCGAGTCGAATCGACCGGTGCGAATTAGATTAGAAATGATGATTGGATTGCTGGTAGCACCAACGGCACCCCAAGCGAGGTTTAATTTCACAAGATCCGGATCGATCGAGTCGAGGTAGAGTTTCGTGCCGGTTTGAACCAGGGAAGAAATTGCAGCGTTACTCATCGAAAAGCTCCTAGGGTTGATTGCCCGAAAGGGACTAGATACTCATACTTGCCGTTGATCAGCGAGCCAATTTGCCACGCATCTTGTGATGTCATCATGGTAAGGTTTTTAGTGGGCGATTTGTCGAGACTGAACGGACAAATCAACCTTTTTAGGGCGATTTCGCTATTTTTTATAGGTTTGCACCTTGGCAAGCCGCCCAAACGATGGCTCGATGGCTAGAAGAACTCCACGGGTACTAGGAATGGTAAAAAAAGGAACAGTTTAAAAAAGGAACAGTGGGATAAATGATTGATTTGCGAAGTGACACAGTGACGCGTCCAACGGTTGGCATGCGAGAAGCCATGTTTCGAGCCGAGGTGGGTGATGATGTGATCGATGTCGATCCGACGCTCGATGCCCTTCAGAGACGCACTGCGGAAATGCTAGGCAAGCAAGCGGCGATATTTATGCCCAGCGGTACGATGACCAATCAGATAGCACTTCGAGTGCATTGCAAGCCGGGGGACGAGTTTTTATGCGACAGCGATTGCCATATCTACAATTACGAGCAAGGAGCTTTTGCCCAATTAAGTGGCCTAGTTGCAAAGACCCTACAAGGCGTACAGGGAGTTTTGACTCTCGATGATTTAGAGAATTCTGTGCGTCCGGTCAACGAGCACATGGTTCAGACTCGCTTATTGTGTTTAGAAAACACTCACAATCGTGGAAGCGGTAAGCTACAGCCTCAAGATCAGGTGGTGCGGGTGTGCGACTGGGCTCACGAATCGGGTTTGCAGACACACCTCGATGGTGCTCGCTTGTTTAATGCTTCGGTGGCCACCGGACTTAGTCTCAAAGAACTGGCATCTCCGTTTGACTCCGTAAGTGTTTGTTTCAGCAAGGGCTTAGGAGCACCGTTGGGGAGTTGCTTAGCGGGAACTCACGAGTTTGTATCAAAGGCCCGTCGGGCTCGGAAGCTTTTTGGGGGTGGGATGCGGCAAGTTGGCGTGGTAGCCTCGGCGGCGATTTATGCCCTGGATCATCACATCGAACGATTGGCGATCGACCATGAGCACGCAAGGATGTTAGCCCAAGCAGTCGGTGAGTTCGATTTCTTGAGCGTCATGGGTGGGGAACCCGAGACGAACATCCTTATTTTTCACGTTTCTCGGGCATGGGGAACCGCTCAAAGTTTCGCGACGGAACTGGAAAAACATGGCGTTCGCGTCATGGCTTTCAGTCCTATAGCCATCCGGATGGTAACCCATCTGGATGTATCGACGGATCAGATTCACCGTGCCTGCGAGGCGATACGACGGGTTGCTGGGAAAAATCGGACCGTTTAAAAAGCAACGGATATAGCGGATTGGCAACTTGCAGATGCTGAAACTTGGTCAAGTTTCGGAAATCCGCTGTCTGTTGTTTCGCTTAAGGATTCGATTTGATACAATCCAGGTCGCTTCGGGTGCTGGCGGTTCCCTTCCGCAAGTCGGGAGAGACGGCATCCAGCTAAATCGCTTCGATGATTTTCCAATGACCCTGCTTGTTCCTGTCCTGGTCCTTGCATTATTGGTGCTCGGGTGGATTGCATGGTTGGCTTTTGGCCCAAGGTCGACGCCAATCCTGCATTCTTGCCTCCTTGGCAACCATTCGCTGGACGCTTCTGATCGCGAGTTGCTTGCGAGCGGATTGGGTAGTGTGCCTGATGGCACCAACGCTGAAGAGACAGAGCACCTGCGGAATCGACTCCACGCTTCGAACAGCTCAGCGTCCCCTCTGACGGGAAACGCTCTGCATCTAGAATTGCGACCGGCATTGCATCGTTATGGCACTGCAAGCGGGCAATACAAAGACTAAATCGGGCTTAAGTCTAGTCATTCAACCAGGAAGATCACCGAGCGAAGGTAGTCGAGATGCATCGCCACAAAGCGGTGTGTTTCGCTGAATTTAGAAAGACTCCCTCGCGTGAACATAAGCTTTTCCTCTCTACTAGCACAAACACCTTCGAACTCCGGTGACAATGGTGTGTTGTACGCTTTGGCCGGCTTGATTTTCGGAGCCGTAGCCGTTGCGATCATTCAAAAATTTCTTGGACAAGATGCCAAAACCCAATCCAAGAGGCTCCTCGAACAGGCTCAACTAGAAGCGGACAACCTTGTAAAAAAATCAGAACTTGAGCAAAAGGAAAAACTCCTCACGTTGCAGAACCAGTTCGAAGTAGATCTCAAGAAGCAGCGTGAGGAGATCCGCGATCGAGAAAGTCAGATCGCATCTCGGGAGCAAACGGTCAGACAGGCGTCAGACGATCTAAAAAAGCAAGAGAAATTTGTTGAATCGAATCAACGCAAAGTAGCTGAGAAACTCGAAGACATCAGCAAGAAATCGGATCAATACAGCAAGCTGATCACGCAAGTTCAAGCCGATTTGCAGCGAGTTACCGGGCTTTCGAAAGACGAAGCCAAAAGACAACTCATGGAACTTCTGGAGAAAGAACTCCAAGGAGAACTCGGATCGGTGCTTCTAAAGCACGAGAAGAAGGTAGCGGAGTCCGCTCAGCAGAAGGCTCAAGATATCTTGCTCACTGCCATGCAAAGATACGCTTCGGCCCAAACCTCCGAAAGCACCACTTCGTCGATCGATATTCCAAACGATGAGATGAAGGGTCGGATTATTGGACGTGAAGGACGAAATATCCGCGCCTTTGAAAAAGCCTCAGGCTGCGATCTGATTATTGATGATACACCGGGAGTCGTGATCGTCAGCGGCTTTGATCCCGTGCGGCGCGAAGTGGCCAGACAGGCGATGGCGAAACTCGTTGCCGATGGTCGAATTCATCCGACAAGGATTGAAGAAGTTATCGCGACAACGGAAAAAGAGATGGATGCCTTCATCCTTCGCAAGGGGGAAGAGGCCGCACAAGAAGTCAATCTTCAGGGACTCGGGGATCGGGTTATCGAGATGCTAGGTCGCTTGCATTTTCGAACTAGCTATTCACAGAACGTTCTAAGACACTCCATCGAAGTCGCATTTCTCTCAGGCATGATGGCTGAGATGGTTGGACTCAATGCCAACACAGCCCGCCGCTGCGGACTCTTGCATGATATTGGAAAAGCAGCCGACCATGAACTCGAAGGAGGACATCCAAAGATCGGTGCCGATCTACTCAAAAGATCCGGGGAAAACGAGCATGTCGTCCATGCTGCTCTTGGCCATCACGATCAATTGACCACCGAGTTCCCTTACACTCTTTTGGTCGCAACGGCCGACGCGTGCAGCGCCTCTCGACCTGGAGCCAGACGCGAGTCACTAGAACGATACGTCAAACGGATGGAAGAACTCGAAACCATTGCGAAAGGTTTCCATGGGGTCGAACAAGCCTTCGCGATCCAAGCCGGCCGAGAGTTGCGTGTGATCGTTAGCTCAAAAGAGACCGATGATGCTACCGCCGCGAAAATCTGCAGAGATATCGCCAAAGCCTTCGAAGAGCAATTAACCTACCCAGGTGAAATCAAAGTTACCGTGGTGCGAGAGTCCCGCTTTGTCGAAACTGCACGCTAAGCATCCAGAAACTGTCGATCACTAAAATCGCAGCCGACAGGGCAAGCAAACTCGGGATCCACAAATCCGCGAAAATCAACCACCATAGACCGGCGATACCAAGCAGTTTCCACCAGTTGCGGTTCTGAAACCAAACTTGATAGCGATTCCATATCCAAATCAAGATCGAAAAAACAAACAGTGGAAAGGCCGTCTGTACCAAACGGTGATCCAAAGGAACCGTGCCCTTGGCCTGAGTCGTTTCACTCGAATCGTATTTTTTGATCGAATGGACTGATGCTTGGGCACTTTGGATAAGCTGATTGTATTCATCCCGAGTGGTCCAGGGTAAGTTGAAAAGGACCTCAGCCGCTTTTCCGAATTCTACGCTAGACATTGTGTCCTTGTCGTCACCATGCATTTCGGCCGATCTCCACATCAATTCTGCCAACTCTTTAGCGCCATATCTCAACCACCTAGAGTCGGACGCATTAGGTGTCGAAGGGATCTGTTGGCTAAGCATACTGACCCAAGCGTTTCGTTCAAATAAAACGCCCGACTGCTTGTTGCGACGGTTTGATGGGGTGCTAACAAGGAGAATCTCGCCGGGGCTGTGAGTGCCTTGCAATTGGGGTAAAGAATCCTGAGATACATTCGCAGATGCTTGTGCGTCGAGCGAAAACCACAAATCCACCTTGGCGTTGGATTCTATAGATGGGCAAAAGACGTCAACTTGGGAGCCCTCTTGTTTGAACGGGAAGTTCTCTCCGTTGATATAGGATTTCGTACAAATCCATCCAACTGGACAGTTCCACTTGAGCCGACCACTGGACAAGAAATCTCTGCGGCCTTCAATCCAAATTTGGGAAAGGTACAAGCCGTCTGCAAGTTGAATGTGTTTAGCAAAGCGTTGTTGATATTCGGATTCTACTTTCAGCATCTGCGTTTCCTCAAGGCTCGTTAGAGGCTTGGTCAGCCTCCCCAGGAGCCAATCGTCTTCGGTAATACCGATCGCCATGCGAATAGGCCCATCGAGTTTTTGTGCAATGGGTTGTCGATCTTGTGCGAGCCCAGAGAGGATATCGGGTTCTTGGTAAGCAAGATACAGTTCGCTTGGTTTCCGCCCATTGATTTCGATCTGTTCGAAAAATAGCGGATCCAGTCTGATGGATTGCTCTGGTGTCAGTTCAATCATAAAATCGATCGACTGCTGCTGATCGACCAATGCGGTGGGAACTGGTTCTATTAAAAGAAGTCTGTGATTCCATCGCAGATTCGTCAGTTCAGCAGATGGGTTTTTACTCGACCAGGACGAAGACAGTTCGCGTGGGATAGACAATTCCAATCCGTACCAATCTCCCGATGCTCTCTGAGGCTGAAATCCAACAATTTGCAAAACTTGCTGGCCGGATTCGGATTGGGAGGATTTGATCAGCAGTGTGCCTTCCCATTTAGGCTCCGCTCTTTGGATACGTATCGATGGACGACGATCATTTCCGTCTTTGGTTTGCAAAAGAACTCGCCCTTCACCCGCGCCTTGCAATCGTTTAGTAGCTTGATTGGAACCATCGTCCAAAATAGTCCATGATGGGTCTGCTGATAACGACATCGGAATGGTGTTAGCCCAACCAACCGATGCCTTAATCTCAGGCCAATCGAAGCCGAAAGCTTCTGTATCGCCTATTGGCAAACTGGATTTAGACTCAATAGTGAGCTCACCGATTAAATTGGACTGTCGATCGACAAGAACCTGCAAATAGGATTTTGAATCTTTCACCCACGTTAGAAAGTCCAGTGTTCCACTAGGGGACAGGACGTTTTGAACTTGATATTCGTTTGGGATCTCGAAGAGCAGGGGGGCACGCTGGCCCAATGAACCATCAAGCTTAATGGTCGTCGTCAGCCTTGTTCGTTGCGATTCCAGATGGACCCTACTGGTTGCGGACAATTGCTGTAATGGCTCTAAGGATTGTCGTCGTAGAACGCCAAATCCACTACTGATGGGAATACGCAGGTTGGTTGTCAGTGGTGGATCCTTCAATTCGGGCCAATCGAGTCGTTCCTTCGAATTGATCGCTGGTATCCAACTGCTGATTCCGTCTAACGTCCAAATCGATCCCGGACTTCGGGAATACCGTAATACACCCTGTCGAACTCGTCGATCCCGGCATTCGGCAAACAAAATATTTCGGATCCCACTATCCCCTATTGGGATCCAAGTTGTAGTGATCACCTTCTTCTGAGTATTCGGACTGATTGTTTCCGATCCGCTGGGCTCAAGATTTCTCCACCGCATGGCATATCGTTTCCTGTCGAGCGTACTGCCGGTACGTACGTCGATCAATTGAGCATCTCCCCATTGGGTACCGATGGGTAACCATTGAGAATCCGATTCGATCTCAATTTCACCGGCAAGCACCATGTTTTGGGGGAACTCGATCACGGTTTTTGCCAGCAGCTGGTCGCTATCTAGAAACAACTCGGTATTCATCGTGGGAACCTCTCCTCCGCTTGGAGAAGAGTCGCTGGGCATGGCAAGGGTTGATGTTCGGTTTGGAGAAGAAGTAGGTGGCTGGAAAAAACCTTCGATACGACTTTTGTTTCCAAGCTGGATAACCACGCGGCCCTGAGCTGGATTGGCTGATCTGCCACATGCGGCAACCGAAATCCACCAAGCACCGTCGGTATCAACTTCTAAAATCGAATTTGCTACAGGCAGAATATTCGTGGCAATCCCCCAAACCTTCGCTCCGCGTTTCTCTGTACCTAGTGTTCCAGAAGCGATCGCTAAATTGGTAAAAGCTTGATTCCCAAAGCTTGCACTTGAATCAGCCGCATCAAGACTTCTCATTCGAACTTGCGCATCGATCTGAACCGCGCGGCGACCTGCCCGATCGGGAAACCATACCAACTCGGTATCCGTCTTCGTTAATCTCCCTGAGAGAACCTCGATACCATCGACACTAAAGCGGCTCAGTTTCACGGATTCAGAGGGGAAAGGTATTCGTATTGCCTTTCCGACAGCGGAATCACTAATCCAAAATTCGTAGGTGCTAGTCAAGGGTTGGTCAGCATTACCGAAACCGAACGTTCGACTATCCAACCGAAGATTATGTTTGCTCGACGCGAGCAAGCCGACCGAATCGCGTTGTCGCTTTTCCCGGTCATCCTGCTCGATGATCTTGAGCAACTCTTCCGGTACATAAATATTCGTGCCCGCAAGTTCACCATCGGGGCTAATTGGGATAAGGATATCAAAAACCCTGGCTGTTGAATCGGCAGGGTCTTGAGACAACCCACGATTGGGTTGTGCCAGTACCATCGAGATCAATCCGAAAGGTAAAAGGCTCCAGGCCCAAGTGCTAGAACGATCGGATTTTGCATTCGATGAACTGCTGACCGACATAGGATGTACGATATGATAAAGCAGATATAGCAAGGCACCTGAAGCAGTACCTACAAAAATTTGCTGACAAATGGTGCTATAAGGTGTATCGAGCCAAACCGAACCCACCCACAGTGCCATCGCCAAGCCTAGCAATACTTTTGGCCACCGTACGTAAAAGCTCGAAGAAAAGACTGCAGCAAAGACGGTCAGCCAAGCACCCCAGGAGGACTGATCCGAGAGAACCAAAACCATCTCTTGTTTTGCCACGACTTGTAACTCTTCAAGGGAGGTTTTCTTCCAATTTCCCGTAGGAAGAATATCCGACGTCCGAGTACCCGTGTTTGGTCCAAAAACCGACTGTTCGTTTTTGTCCTCCGGCTGAGCGATCGATCCGAGGGTTCTTGAAGTCCAACTCCAGACCGGCCAAATCCCACCGCTTAGAGGACGCCCAAAGTGCGGGATCTTTAGAGTTAACGGCTCTGGATACCAGACGTCCAGTCGCGAAAACTCGAAACCATCTTCGCCCAAACCTATATCGGGGATGCTGAATCTCACATTCCGATGCAATCTAGAACTTAGCCACTGTGGGAGAAATCGAAACGAATCTTTCACAAAAGCTGCTTGCGGACCGACTAGGCGTACGTGAAGCAAAGGTGCTGCACTTTCACTGGCATGATCAATAACAATCTTGGATGATTTCATTGAATCTTCGAACCAAGGGACATTTTGCTTTTGATCTTCATGAACAATAAAACAATCAGTGATTTGCCATCCTTCCGGGTGAAAGATCTTCAGCGCATTCCCTTGGAAATCGGGCAAGACGAGTTTTGTTTGGATCTCGGCAACTTGATGAGCGAAGGAGTCAATCAATAAATCCAAGCTTGTGTCGTATAGATAAACTGAACGGTCTTTGGGTTGATTCGAGTCGATGATTTCGAGTCGTGAAGGTTCCTGTTTTTTGTGCTCCTCCGACATTGCTTTTGGTGCAACCTGAATCCATCGGTAGGTGTAACCAGAGTTGTCTTGTTCTATCCCTGCGGTTATTCCTGCACTGCTTTTGAGAACTAAGGGGTCGGTAAGTTTCAATTCGTATGTGGTTCGTTGGGCTTCACGCACCCGTGGAACATCTAATTGCAGGCTCTCCGAATCTACAGGCTCGGAACGAACCGCGACAATAACCCCGAAATTTTCTTTGTCGGACTGATTGATTAGGCTCCGTGTATCGACAACCCATTGGCCGGATTCCGGATCGAAAGAATTGGCAATCGGAAGTCGCTCAGACGACTCATAGTACCAGGTAAAACCGGCTGGCAGTTCAATTCGAATTTGCGGCAATTCCAACCAATCTGAGGATAGTTCAAAGCGATGCTCTAGCTTCCATAGGTCGTTTACGCGACGGACTCGGATGTCTATTGGCATCACCAATTTTTCTTCGATCGACGATACGACCAGAGGTGGTAAGCGGTCTTCACGCATGCCGAAAACCAATGCCCTTGAGAGCCTCGGTAGAGATTCTCGCTGCCATGGAGTCAGTTCTTGTTCTGGCATAACCCATTGGGTTGTGCGGCCACGGAAGCTCAAACGGTTGGAAGCATCTGGCTCCACGTAGAGGCACTTGCGAACTTTGTGGTTTGATATAGATATCCACGGTAGATTAGATAAGTCTAATTCAGCAGGCGTATCGAGGTTCTTAGATATTTGAAATTCGATCGTGGCGTCGGTCGAACTAACCTTTCGTCCGTCGATCTTAATCGTGTTGTTGGATTCATCGAAGCTGGCGATTCCGGATGCCGATTGCGGTTTGACAGTAATTGCTTTTGCATCGATCGTCCAACCGCCGGGTACACTGAGGATTTCACCCACTATGGATCGCGGAGAAGGTAATCTGATGCGAACATTCGCTACGCAACGATTCGAATCAATACGAATCCCCGCGACGGACTCCAGCTCTGTTTGCAATGCTTGCTTCTGAATATCGCATCGAAAAATCGGTGCATTGCGATGCCATGAGAATTCAAAGCGATGAAGACCATCGGAGTTCTTTCGGACCGATTCGAGTCTGCCACGCTCTGGATCAATACCAACAAATCTGCCGTCGAACTGATCTTGAAGAATTGTCGTTCCTGATACGATGGTTCCGTTTGTGGTTTTTATGGTGGGTATCAAAAAATTCCCAGACGCATCGGTTTGGAGTTGATTGATGGAGGTTAAAAATTCGGCAGTCATCCTCAGCCTTGCCCCGGTGCCGATTGAAGCGCTGGGAGACGATTCAGGGACGCTCACGATCATCCTTTTATCATCGAGCGCAATTGCTGTCTCTCGATCATTGATCGCAATGGATCGTACCTTTACCCCCTCTGGCAATTCCAATTGGATGCCTTGTCCGGCACCCGATGTTTCATTCCACTCCCATTCACCGATGATTCTCATCTCTTGCGCATGGACCGAATACTGCAGCGTTTGCTTAGAGAACAATCGATCGATGCCCCACTCCTTTGGCAAATCGAGCAGTTGCCCACGCGAGGAGCCTTGACCAAGATCAATCGTAAATGAAATGACCTCTTGACCGCTGAATTCCAACAACCAATACCTACTTCCAACGGTTGTTCCGAGCGAAGTTCCTAGCAAAGGGTTTTGATCGGGCCAGGATCCTAGTCTCCTAACGGCCGACTCCCATCCATCGAGTTCCCTGACGACAACGCTGGCTTTGTCTATTTTTGCAGACCTTGGAAGGAGCAATACCAAACAACCGTCAACCGTCTTAGGAATTTGGGCTTCGTAATTCAGTTGATTCGGAGCGCTACCGCTTGAGGACCGTAGCGACCAGCGAACCCAAGTTTCATTGCTACTTTTTTGAACATAAGGTTGTCCGCTCGAATCATACAACCAAGTCGGTGAGCTGTTAGCTAATGGGTTTCCTGGATTGATGTCCGTTTCTCCGATTCGATCATTACTCGGTTTGAGTTGACCGGACGCTTTTTGGGAATTCGATTCCTCGAGAATATTTTCAATCGCAAGATTCCATGGCTTTAATCGCTCTCGGGCTTGAAGATCCGTCCCCCCTGTGTAGGGTCGATTCGTCGATGGTTCCCAAACTAGTTTTGTTCGTTCCGATAAAAGATCTGCCCCTATCAACTGAGCCACAGCGTGGAGCGAGTATAAGCTTTGCTTTGAACTCCCTAATGGATCCATCGACTCGGTATTGCGTCGGACAATCCGTTCAAGGGCTGCTGGAAGTTTGTCGATCTCAAGGGGTCTGAGATTATCGAGTTGCGACTCGGGCAGATCCGATTGCGGAACGAATATTCGACGAAAGGGCCTCTCGACGATCGGTTGTTCTGAAGCTTGCTCATTGGTACCGATTTCCTGTGCGAAAATCGATCCCAGCGGAACGAGAATAATCGCCAGTAGAACGAGGGAAAATCTTCTCATCGAGAATCCCTTGTTTTCACAGTCACTGTCGACTTCAGAGCCGATGCGTCGCCGATCGACCTTTTTTGATTCCTACCACTTGCGTTGACTTTCGCATTGGTATTCGGCGACGTGTATTGCCTAGAAACAAAGATGCTCCTTCTTCGAGCTCTCCGATCCATCAACCATCGGACAATCGAATAGAGCACAGCAAGCCCGACGGAAGCTACGGCTGCCTGCAGCACAAGAAGCGATATATCCCAAGCGATCTGAGAAAAGATAAAGAACGCAGCGAGCAAGCATGCCCAAAACCAAGGCCAGCGAATCCATCGATTGTCTTTCATCACCGTTGCCAAACATAAAACCAGGATCGATACCGGTAGCCATATGATAGCGCTGGGCACAAATCTCGCTTCGAGCGGTTGGCTAGAGGCGATGCTTGTAAGATCGTATTGATTGACCTGAAGTGCCAAAATCGGTTGCTTTGTTGCACCGAACCGCTGTTCGATCTGTTCTTGGCTTGTCTCTCCGACCCGACGTAGCACCAAGTCTCGCCACGTCCACCGGTACATGGGTAAAGCGTTTTGAGTACTGGATACAAGATGCTCAGTTCTTGGAACGATAATCTGCCATATCAACGGTGAGTTCGAAGGATTTGGCGCAAATCTTGGACCGATAGGCTGAACCCTGCGAAACCATCCTTTAGCCACCGTCTGAGTGGTAAAGACCTCTAAAACATGAGTCGTGGATTCATTCGAAGCATTCGAATCCGGGATGTAAATGATTGCCCAACCCTTTTCCTCTTGATCTTCGCGGATGTTAGCCCGCTGTCCATCGAGCATCCATTCTGCTTCACGAATCATCGTACCTGATGCCGGCACCCTGATGGTTTTTTGCTCGGTATGAAAGCGAACAACATAGCGATCTCTTTGCTCAAGTGCATTGACAATTGTTTGTATCCACTCGCCATCTATTTTTATTTCGGGACTTCGTTGGTTGGTTCGACGCACGGCCGTTACTGCAACTCGAGGTGCACTTGGATCGACTACGATATAGCCTTGGCTCGACTCAGTGAGTGGAACCAAACTCAATGAATCAGAATCGAGCATGCGAACAGACATGGCCTCGACCAAGACTTGTTCGTTTGGTCTGGCAGAATCAAGGATTGCTAGGTTTAAACCCAGTGCGAACTGCTGATCCGGTTTCTTTAGCGATGATTCCTCAGCGAGATACTTTACCTCCAAAAGGAAGTCTAGGCGGTTGCTCCCATCGATAGCTACCTCGGGTATGCTCAATTTGGCCCAACGGTATCCAGAGGCAAGAGAAGCATCGGGCGCAAGCCACTCGAATGGAACAGCAGTGCTGTCCATTTGAACTGACAAATCAGAAATCGCCTGCTCATTTTTGGATGAGTTAGGATCGATTGGAAGTCCAATCCTAAGAGAAGTAGGACGACTTCCCAAACACCTACAATCCCACCGAAGATCCCATCGAATCGAATCGCGGGTCGGTGTCGCGTTTGCCGAAAGGTTCGAAGTGACGAACGAGCCTTTTCTGTTTCTTGTACCTACCCACCTGCTGACGCTCGACGAGTCGGCGATCAGATACTGTAGCATGAATGGCGTTGGTCCAGATCCACCAGAGAATACTTGCTTCTGAAGAATACGATCTAGCGATGTTTCGACGACTGCAACACACGCATCGGGTTGCGCTGTGAGTCGGTAAGGCCAACTGTAAACAAGTAAACTACCAGGTGCGGTTCGGTAGACTCTCTGTTGGGACTCTTGGGAGAGCCAAGAAAGTCTCGGTAAACTCAAACTTAGATCGTTCGATTGGTTCGAAATAGACCGGCTAAGTAGATACTCAATTTTCCAAGTCGAATTGGATTCCTTTTTATCCGTCGAGTTAGCTAGAATCTCAAGAGGATTTCCGAGGTTAAGCCCCACGGAATTGCCCTCGCTAGGTCTGTCGCTTCGATTCGCTTCCGTTGCGATGGACCGGTTTTTCGCACTACTGCGAATCCAAAGGTTTGCGTTTATCGGTAACGACCACCCCCCCTGTGAGTTCTCTGAGGGTGACTTACCAGCTTCATTGATGGAATCCAATGGAACATCAATATCCGACGGGTACAGGGCCACTCGTTCCGGTTTCCAGCCCTCTGCCTCCAACTGCAAAAGAGGTAACTGAATCGGATCGCTTCCAAACTCGATCGTACCACGTAGAACCAACTGATTTTCACGTACCTCGATCCTCTGCTGGGAGATGATTCTGGGTTGATCGGCTACCGTGGTCCATTGTGTTGAGATCCCCGCCTCTTGACCATCAAATTGAAAAGTGTAAACAATCGATTCGCTCCCATCGGCAGCTTGAGATTGCCGAATCAATTGAACATTCCCTATGGGATTCCAATCGATCGAATTGATCCGAGGTACAGCAAACTCAATGCTCCCGTTGTGTCGATCAACGCCCTCGAACTTCGGAGCTTCGAAGCGAACCTGCAAATCAGTGGGTAATCGTGTCAACTCCCACTCAAGATTCAAATCCAGTTCGCTTCGGCTATAACCTTCATCAATCTCGATCCACCAAAAATCAGATGGATTGTCTCGAACAAGAGTCGGAGGGTCTGACGCGCCAGGGACAATCGCAGAAGAACCCTGTTTATCCGAAGTGCTTCCAATAAAATCCCTAATCAGACGGTAGTTTGAAAAAACGATCCTATCGGAGTTGGCTTCCCGCAATACCCCTTGTCGAGGTAGCGCCCAACGAAGTCGTTTACCTCCAAGTTTGACTGGGCCCCGTATCGAAATCGCCGAATCGGCTCGCCAACGGTTCGCATCTCCAGCAGGTGAAAATTTTGTTTGACTCCGAACTTCGACGGCTGCAATCGCATCTCGATTCGTCTTGCGATTCCAAGTCAGATTGATCGAGTTTGAGGAGGTTCGAACAATGGCGACAGAATGCTCGCCTTGAACCTGCAATGGCTCGACTACTTCGTTGCCTCCTCCGGTTGCATTCAAGTCCCACTCCCCCTTTGGCAGCTTCAGCTTAATGACCGTCGCAGCCGGTGGCAGATCAAGCCGCAGGGTATTGCCACTAGGAGTCGTCACGAACTTGCAAACCGCATCGACAGCGAGCTTTCTTTGAAGCGATTTTCCTGGCCCCACACGCCAAAGATAACCGTTAGCCTGAGCCGTAGCCGAGATGCTCTCAATTCCATCGTAAGCTGACTGTGAGCCGGACTCGTCTGGCTTCGGCGAACCCTCAGCCCCTTCTTTACTGGCCGGAATCCATTGCAGTTGGCTCAATGCAATCGGGATCGTCCAAGTGGTTCTGTTCGCTTTTTTTAACGCGATCATTCCTCGAACTTGTACTTTGGCGTAGTCCGATACCGGCTCTATCAATAGATCCAATTGATTCAAACTCGGTGTAGCACTAAGCCCTTCACCGCCGAGTTCGGTCTCCATCAAAAGGCGCTCGAATTCTTCGTATCTTGCACGTGGGACGAGAATCTCTTCCCCCTTGCTGTTTCTCATGTACATCAAATCAGGCAACACCCCAGGGCCCACAACCCTAGGCAAGTTCTCCGGTGGCATCATGCTACCGGAAGGTGTAGTTGTGGGATCCTGAGCGCTCAATCGATGCATCGCATCGAGCGGTAAAAATGCAATCCAAAACCCAATCAAGACGTAAAGAAGTTGACTTGATGAAACCAGGCCCATAAGGCGCAACAACACAAATAGCCTTCCGCCCGTAAGGCAAGCGTGCCGATCTTGATCCCAAGCCACCTTGTTCGGCCTCGGGGCAAACATTCTTTCGCGTCCTTTATGTGACACTCAAACTTCCCGTGATTCGTGTTAGGTTCCACAGATCCCAGCGATCCTCCTGAAACCTATTTTAGGCATCCGGCTCCCATGCCACGGCTATTTTAGCCGATTATTGGTTTGGCCCACGCTATCCGAGCCTTGTACCTCACAAATAAACGACAGAACCGGTACTACCGGAACTCTTGCGGTTCAGTCTAAGTTATAATGCCATCGAGGTTAAAAACCCAACCTTATTTCCAATCCCCTGGCTCCACAGAGAGTCTTGGCCCATGCGGCGGTTGATCCAATTTTTTTTAGCATCGATTCATAACGGTTTCACACGTTTCGCAACGCTGGGGGTCGTATTCTTTGCAATCTGGAATCCTTGCCTACGCCTTAGCCAGGGAACCTTGCAAGCCCAAGAGCCCCTGACGCTTTCAACCGTCGATTTCGTTCGAGATGTACGCCCGATCTTTGAGAATCACTGCTATGGGTGCCACGGAAAGGACAAACAGAAATCCGGCTTTCGCTTGGACATCAAGTCTCGCGCCCTGCACGGCGGAGACAATTATGGACCCTTGATCGATCCGTCAACACCCGGCAAAAGCCCCATTCTCGATTGGGTATCGAATCCCAACCCATCCGAGCGAATGCCCCCGAATGATTCAGGATACCCGGCCTTATCAACCGACCAGGTTGAAAAGCTTAAAGCTTGGATCCAAGCCGGTGCTCCGTGGCCCGATGGAATAGATACGACTGAACTACCAGACCCGAAAAACCACTGGAGTTTCAAACCTCTCAACAAGGAGCATTCCACGTTATCGATCGATGATCTTGTTGCAGAGAAACTCAAGCGTAGCGGCTTAGATTTTTCTCCTATGGCCACTGCGATTCAGTGGCTGCGCCGGATTTCTTTCGACTTGCATGGCCTGCCGCCAGATCCAGAGCTAGCCAAGTGGTTTTCGAGCCATCACGACCAACCCAATGCTTATGAGCGCGTCGTCGATGAGCTTTTAGCCTCACCGAGGTATGCGGAGCGTTGGGCTCAGCATTGGCTCGACGTAGTGCGCTATGCAGATACCCATGGATTTGAGGTCAACACGGAACGACCACACGCCTGGCACTATCGCGACTATGTGATTCAAGCCCTTGATAACGATCTGCCCTTCAAGGAGTTCATACGTCAACAAATCGCTGGAGACGGACTTGGACAAGACACCGCGACGGGTTTTCTGATCACCGCATCGGTGTTGCTCCCTGGACAAATTGGTGCCGATGAACCCAGCAAACGACTTGCACGACAGGACGCTATCGATGAAATCGTGGTCAACATCGGCCAATCCTTTCTGGGCTTGAGTATCGGTTGCGCTCGTTGTCACGATCATAAATTCGATCCAATTACTCAAGAGGATTACTATGCGATGCAAGCCTTTGTCGCTGGTGTTGAGTACGAAGACCGCATCGTCGATACGCCTTGGGCTAATGAACAGAAAACACTCCAAGAGCTGATCGACAAGGAACTCCATGCGATCGATCAGCAGCTTCGAAAATACGAACCGGTCGCACGTCCACAGTCTGCCCCTGCTGATGTACCGAATTCTATCGAGAACATCGTCAGATTCGATCCAAAGCCCGCACGATTTGTAAAGCTAGAGATTTGGGATGCAAATTTGCACCCGACACTCGGTCTGATCGAACCTTGTATCGATGAGCTGGAGGTCTGGACTCTCGGCAATGATGCTAAAAACGTTGCCCTCGCAAACTATGGAACTAAAGCGACAGCTTCGGGAAGTCGCGAATCCCAAATTCATAAACTCCAACACATCCATGACGGGATCACCGGTAACTCTTCGAGCTGGATGAGCGATCAATCAGGCCGAGGCTGGGTATTGCTCGAACTGTCGAACGTAGAAACGATTTCCAAAATTGTTTGGGGGCGAGACCGACTCGGTCAATTCAACGACCGAACCGCAACGGCTTATCGAATCCAAATCGGAACAGATCCCAATCAACTCGAAGACATCCAAAAGGTCTTACCCCAAAGACCGGTCGTCCAACCGACAATGAACCTCGAGCGTATTACCCCTACGAAAACCAATAGCCTCCGATTTACCATTCTTGAAACAAGCAACCTAGAACCATGCATCGATGAGCTAGAAATCTTTAACGCAATTGGCGAAAATGTGGCTTTGGCGAAACATGGGACAAAGGTCACTTCGACGGGGGATTCGGTAAGTCCCAATAGGCATGAACTGCGATTGATCAACGATGGCTTGTATGGAAACAGCCATAGTTGGATGTCAGACACCATCGGAAAAGGTAGCTTGACGTTCGAATTTGCAAATCAGCAGCATATTGAAAGCATCGTCTGGGGGAGAGATCGCGAAGGTACTTATCAAGATCGACTCGCTATTCGATACCGCATCGAAACACTCGATTCGAATGGAACCTGGAGAATCGTCGCCGACGACTCTGACAGATCCGTGTACCCGACAGACCCAGCAACACCAAAACCTCACACCCTTTCGAATGTTGCCGCCTACAGACTCTCAGACGTCGAATCCAAAGCGGTTAAGGAGTTGGAAAACAGGCGCAAAGAACTCCAAGCCAAGCGTCGAACGAGCCAGGAGAATCAAAAAGCCTTTGCGGGAAAGTTTCGAACTCCCGATCCGATCCATCTTTTGCATCGCGGGGATCCCGAGCAACCCAGACAATCCATCGCACCTGCCATTCCCTCCTTTTTTGGTTCTATCCAGCTTGATCCCTCAGCATCGGACAAGCAACGCAGACTAGCGATCGCCGATTGGATAGCGTCTGACACCAATCCGCTTACTCCTCGCGTCATTGCGAATCGGATCTGGCAAGGGCATTTCGGAATTGGTTTGGTCGAGACATCCAACGACTTTGGACTCAATGGAACCCCACCGACAAACCCGGAACTGCTCGATTGGCTCGCCGTGCGATTGATCGAAAGTAATTGGTCGCTTAAATCTCTTCATCGACTGATCGTCCTTTCTCGCACCTATCGACAAGTAGCCCAAAGCAACCAGGCCGGGAACTCAACGGATGCGGATGCTCGATTGCTTTGGAGGTATCCGAGACGACGACTTGAAGCTGAGTCACTCCGGGATTCGATTCTTTTCGTCAGCGGTCAGCTCAGCCTCACCATGTACGGACGTGGATTTGATCTTTACCAACAGGA
Organism: Planctomycetaceae bacterium; assembly: GCA_021298315.1. Lineage (GTDB taxonomy): Bacteria > Planctomycetota > Planctomycetia > Pirellulales > Pirellulaceae > JBKCUI01. The sequence goes on along the minus strand of JAJTFC010000001.1, from coordinate 22,810 downwards.
GAGCGAGACCCTGTTTTCGGCGCCTTTGATTGTCCCGATGCGGGTCAAAGCACGAGCCTACGACGCACCTCGACGACTCCGATTCAAGCGTTGAACTTGTTGAACAGTCGTTTCACGCTCGAACAATCTGCTGCACTGGCGGATTTGCTTCGCAAGAGTGTTGATGCCGATCCAAAGTCACTGATCGATGCGGCTTACCAACGCTGCTTGCTCCGCCATGCGACCCCCGAAGAGATCGACGATGCCTTGCCGGTTGTCCAGCAATTCGGGATCGAATACCTTTGCCGTGCGTTGTTCAATTGCAATGAATTTGTCTTTTTCCCCTGATGAAATGCAGGACTTAAGTGCATCCGTTACTTAATCGAAAAAACTTTCTTACCCAAGCCTCGACGGCCTTAGGCTCGATCGCATTGACAAGCCTCCTGAGCAGCGATCGACTGCTTGCAAGCGGCAAATCATCAGAGTCTGCAGTTCAGATAGATCCCGCTAACCCTTACGCGCCCCGAGCTCCGCATTTCCAAGCCAAGGCCAAGAATGTTTTAGTGATCTTTTGTGCCGGTGCTGTCAGCCAACTGGAAACATGGGATTACAAGCCCAAGTTGATCGAGTGGGATGATCGACCCTTGCCCGGTGGGCCTTCGGTGACCTTTCAAGGGCCGGCTGGAAATCTCGCTAGACCGCAATACACGTTCCGTCAGCGAGGGCAAAGTGGCAAGTTTGTCAGTGATCTACTCCCGCATCTGGCCGACCTTACCGACGATATTGCCTTTGTCCATTCGCTCACTAGCAAATCCAATACTCACGGCCCCGCTGAGAATTTTCTCTCAACAGGGTTTAATCTCGATGGCTTTCCAAGCCTGGGCGCCTGGGTGACCTATGCGTTGGGCAGCCAATGCGAAAACCTCCCTGCCTATGTTGCGATCCCCGATCCCCGGGGGGTACCTCAGAATGGTTCGAATAATTGGGGACCCGGTTTCCTACCCGCCGCATTCCAAGGCACAACCTTTTCTGCCAGCGATCCGGTACGGCATCTAAAGGTTGCTGATTCGAATGAGACCGCGGAAGCTGCTACTCGCAAATTATTGGAGAAAATCCAACGCCGACATCTCGATCAGTTTCCCGATGATGCACAGTTAGCAGCCAGAATAGCAAGCTACGAGCTGGCTGCAAGAATGCAACTGAGTGTTCCAATGATCACCGATATCGACCGCGAGCCAGCTCATGTGCTGAAAGCTTATGGTGCAGACGATTCGTCCAACAAAGAGAAAGCGGCTTTCGCCCGTAATTGCATCCTTGCCAGACGCCTAATTCAAAGCGGTGTTCGCTTCGTTCAGTTGTTCAATGGTGCCTACGCTAGTGCAGGCAAGCTCAATTGGGATGGCCATAATGATTTAAAAAACCAATACGATGTCCACGCAGCGATTATGGATCAGCCTGTTGCCGCATTGATTCGAGATCTAAAAGCGTCAGGTTTGCTCGATGAGACACTTGTGGTTTGGTGTACCGAGTTTGGAAGGATGCCGTTTTTCCAAAAGGGTGCAAAAGGACGAGATCATAATCCCGACGGGTTTACCTGTTGGATGACAGGGGCTGGCATTCGAGGAGGCGTTAGCCACGGTCAAACCGACGAACTAGGTGTTAAGGCGATCGAGGACATACACCCATTATACGATTTCAACGCAACCATCCTCCATTTGCTAGGCTTGGATCACGAACGTTTGACTTATCAGCACAACGGAATCCAACGGCGATTGACCAACGTGGAAGGTGCCGTCATCCAACCGATTTTACGATGAGCTAACGCTCTCGGTGCATGAACTCTCATTATCAAAACAATGACCTTGAAATGGTCGTGCGATCATTGCTAAGCTAGCGAATTATGACCCGGATTGATCGTTATTTGATGGTTCTGTTTTTTCGCGTTTTCCTGGTTTGCTTTATCACGCTAGCCGGTCTGTTGGTCATTGCGCAGATTTTTACGAACCTCGATGAACTCCTCGAATACGGTCGGATCCGAGGGAGTCTGCCACTGGCCCTTGCCGAATACTTCGGTCCGGTTCTGCTGACGATCTTCGATCGAACTTGTGGTTTGACAGCATTGCTTTCTATGCTGTTTGTGGTCGCATGGCTTTATCGAACCAACGAATGGACTGCCATGCTCGCTGCAGGGATCAGCAAGGCCCGTATTATTCGTCCTATTTTGATCGTATGTGCATCGGTCATCACACTGAGTGCCGTTTCCAGGGAAATTTGGATCCCCAAGTACAGCCACATCCTGACTCGTACCCCTCAGGATCTCCAAGGAACAGAGCGAGTCCTTCCGATCCGGCCGACTGAGGACAGTGAGTTCGGACTATTGATTGCTGGCAAAAGCATTGTGGAGCAATCGCGGACGATCCGAAATCCGGTTTTTGTGCTTTTCGGACCCGCATCCAAACTGGTTGGCCAAATCCAAGCAGAAACGGCGACCTATCAAGCCGGTGATTCCACGACTCCAGCGGGCTATCTTTTATCGGGATTGGGCAGTCCGAAATTCCTGACCCAGCCCTCGGTAAGCGTCGATGGGATCGACTACCTGAGACTCCCTTCCGATACGCCTTGGTTGGCCTCCGACACATGTTTTGTCCCCAGCAGCGTCGAGTTCGATATGCTTCGGGGAAGTTCAGCGAAACAGTTTGCATCGACTGCGGACTTGGTGTGGCGTGCTCGTAACCAAGGTGATTACTATGGCGACGATCTCCAAATGCTCATCCACCAACGATTTTTACAGCCGCTGACCGATGCAACCCAATTGCTCTTAGGGCTCCCCTTCGTCCTAACGAGTCGTCGTCGCAACATTGTGCAACTGACCATCGCTTGCGTGCTGACTTATGGCCTATTTTTTGGAGTCACCACCGCATCCGCCATGCTTTGCGGTTCGAGTCATTTGCTCACACCAGCAGTGGTGACATGGATTCCACTGTTGTTCTTCGCTCCTTTTGCCTACGCGCGAACTAGGCAAACGCTCATGGAGTAAAGCACACATTTCGATCAGACATCGCAGAGCAATACGGCTTCTTTGAGGCCTGCATAAGCGTCTCGAGTTGGGATGAATTCCTGTCCAACATATCCACGGTATCCAAGCTTATGCAGCTTGCGCATGATCGGGGGGAAGTTGATTTCTTGTTGATCGTCGAGTTCATTGCGTCCAGGATTTCCAGCGACGTGAACGTGGCCGATAATGTCGATGTGTTCATCGAGTCTTCTCATTACGTCCCCGTGCATGATTTGAACATGGTAAACATCAAATAGCATTTTCACTCGCTCGCTACCGACCGAGCGAACGATCTGAGCAACCAGATCGATGTCATCTCCTTGATATCCGGGATGGCCTTTCATCGGATGGCTTCCGTCTCGGGTATTCAGATGTTCTAAGCAGATCGTGACCTTGGATCTCTCTGCAAGGCTTGCAAGCTGCTTAAGACCTGCGACGCAGTTTTCGATGCACTCTTGTTTCGAAATCTCTCCACTGTTGGGATCCTCGGCATCTCGCCATTTGTACCCGGTAAAGGCGATGACGTTAGGAAAGCCGGCTGCCGAAGTCGTTTCGATCGCTTGGGTCATGCAATCGATGACCTGAGGATGATAAGCCTTGTTGTTGAGTCCTTTGACAAAAGGTGCACCGGGCATACCGTTAGGTGCTAGAGCACAAACGATGTTATGTTTTTTGAGCGTATCCCAGTCTTCGAAGGGGACAATCTCGACGGCGTCGCAACCAAGTTCACGCGTGACCTCGCAGAGTCGATCGATCGACCATTGGTCTCCGCAAGCTTGATAGCACCAACCGACAATCGATTGACGGATATTTTTCTTCAGTGACAGCATCGCTACTCTTCAGGGGTTAGAATAAAGAATCCGAAACGGGGAACTTCTGCCCGCACATTATTCATAATGCTCACCAGGGTGCAACATGTTGACGATTTTAGGATCGGGACTACCGGGACCTACGACGCCTACGCGTCGAGGCATCCTAAAGGCCGGTGGAGCGGGATTGCTCGGAATCGGCTTGCAGGAAGTCATGAAACTGGAATCCCTTGCAAATTCTGAACAAGGCATGATCGCTAAATGCAAATCCGTGATCTTCCTTTTCCTCTTTGGAGGGCCAAGCCAGCTTGAAACCTTCGATATGAAGCCAGAAGCCCCAGAGAAAATCCGGGGCCCCTATCGACCTATTTCCTCTAAAAATCCTGAACTAAGAATCTGCGAACACCTGCCGAACATGGCGCAGATTGCCGACAAATACGCTGTGATAAGAACCATGTCGCACACGTTCAACGATCACAGTGGAGGTGCACATTATCTGCAGACAGGCAAACGTTGGCACGTGCCGATCGGAGGAGGATTCGCTCCGACGCCAAAAGACTGGCCATCGATGGGCTCGATCGTCGAGTTTGTCGATCAGCAGCGTTTCGGGCTCGAGCAACAATTGCCCAGCTACATGGTGATTCCTAATTCTCTCGGGAGGCTACAGGAAGACGGACAATACCCGCGTCCGGGCGAGCATGCCGGGTGGCTTGGACAACGCTACAATCCATTAACGACGCGCATTGACAAAAAATCCAAAGAGGACAACCCCTACTGGCGCGACTGTAGCGATCAGGAACTTAGCTACCGCATCTCAGGACTTGATCCGCGCGAAGGATTGGTTCTTGATCGCATGCAGGCTCGGCAATCACTACTTAGCCAACTCAATCGGCAAATAATAAAAGTGGATCGGACCATGGAATCCGATCTAGATATATTCCGCCAACGCGCTTTTGCTCTTGCGACATCGAATGCCACAAGAAATGCTTTGGACATACGTCAGGAGCCCGATGGAATCCGAGATCGATACGGAAGGCACTTGTTCGGCCAGTCAACGTTAATGGCAAGAAGACTGATCGAAGCGGGGATACGTTTCGTCACTGTCCAATACGACTGCGTCGATGGATATAGCTGGGATTCCCACCGCAATAGCGATGATGTCGGAAAGCATCTTCTCCCGACCTTTGATCAAGCTTGCTCGGCACTGATACTCGACCTGGAACAACGCGGGATGCTAGAGGAAACGTTGGTCATCGCGATAGGCGAGATGGGACGCACGCCAACTGCGAATGCACAATGGGGACGTGACCACTGGAGCACGCTTTTCCCAGCAGTGATAGCAGGTGGCAAAGTACGAGGTGGGAATCTCATCGGTAAATCGGACAAGGATGCCGCTTATCCAATCGAGCGACCTGTATCTCCAGAGGATCTAGCCGCGACGATTTACTATGCTCTTGGTATTGATCCAGAAATGCGAGTGATGGACTTCCAAAATCGACCTACTGCAATCGTTGACGGCGGTCGTCCGGTATTGGAACTGTGGAGCTAGCTTGCCTCTAGGGCCTCGGCTGCGCGTCGGTTGCCGCAGCGATCATCCAATCAAGTACGGCTTCGGACGTCGGTGTTTTGAGCCTATCTTTTCGCGAGAACCCACGCTCGCTGGTGCTGATGAACTTTCCAAGCCGGAACAAGCCCACGTCTGAGTCGAGTTGCTGGGTCTGGTTCCCCTTGGGTTTGTTCATCACAAATTCAACGGCCCAACGCGCCGCCTCTTTCGCATTCCTGCGAACCACAACGCCACGAAACAAACCACTTTGCACGTAATACTTTGGCATCCGTTTTCAACTTCTAGTTGTGCGAAAACCCGAACTCAAGACGGCCACCGAGAAGGCCTCGGAAAAGACCGCCCTGCTAAGGAATTTCGACAGCCGCTGTGACACCTGAGGTCACAACTCCCGTGCTACTGGGAAGAAATCCGGATTTTTCGGCTGCCACCGCTACCTTAGAACCACGCGTGGTTACTTCGTCTCGTGGGCTTTCTGAACTGCTGTTTTCTTCGTGGTCGCACCGGAAAGCCTCTAGTTGGCTGTGTATCGCATCGAGAAGTTCGGTCAACTGGGCTAGCACTAAAAGACTTTCACCTTCTTGCTGCTTTCCGATAAACTCTAGGCCCCCAAAGCTCTCGCCACCGAGTATTAGCGGAAATTTTAGACTCCATCGCCTTGGGCCCTCAGGCAACTCAGCCTTTTGCCACTCGGCATGGTACCCTTCGTGGAGCCAAGGCATATTCAAATCCATTTCGATGCGACTGAGCCCATGCTTTTCGGCAAATTCCACTAAAGTTTGCCAAATCACATCCCAGTTTCTGGTTCCTTGTAGATGAACAGATTCTTGATGAACAAAGGAATCAATGCAATCGGGTCGGATAAACAGCGAGGTGCAAAATCCTTCGATCCGATGGTACATGAGTTTCAACTCGGCAAATCCGAACAGCTTGAAAACAACCAACGCACCAATCGAAAAAGCCATGGTTGCTAAGGAAATCCAATCGGAACCAAGCAACACACCGGCAACGGCTCCACTGGCAGTCAGGAAAGAGAACAAGGTGATGATGCCTACGAGTGCACGGTCTTGGAACCCTCGTCGGATCAAGTGGTGGTGAAGGTGCCCGCGATCGACGGAAAAAAGACTCCGTCCGGTTAGCTTCCGCCTTACGACGGCCATCGATGAATCAAAAATCGGAATCGCCATTAGCACCAATGGGATGGTAATCGACATCGACGAGTCCTTGGAGAACCACGATCGCATCGTTAAGACCCCGAGGAATAATCCGATAAGCATGCTGCCATTGTCGCCAAGAAACACGCTAGCCGGCGGCAGGTTGTACACAAGAAAACCTACAAGTGCACCTGCCAATGAAGCGGCGATGATCGCCTCCATGTGGTTCCCAGTGTAGGAACTGATGATCGCTACGGCCGCAAAAGCAATCCATCCGACCGTTGGACAAACACCATCGGCACCATCGATCAAATTGATCGAATTGATACACAAGAGCAACCACATCAACGTCACAGGCCAAGCAATCAGACCTAAATCGATCGGATAGCCAAAGATTTGAATCGTGTCGATCGAAAAGCCAAAAGAGATAATCCCCAAGCAGATCAAAATTTGAAAGGCCAGCTTCTGCTTGCCTAACATCCCATACTTGTCGTCGATCAATCCCAAAATCGTGATCGCTATAGCACCGATCCCAAGCGAGATCGCCTGGGAGGATTTCTGTACCAAATGGATTGATTGACCTGGGAAGATTAAGAAAGCAAGAGAAACGCTCAGCAAGAGCGTTGCAAGCAATACAATCCCGCCACATCGAGCGACGGGCTGCAAATGCAATTTGCGACGACGATCCGGGTAGTCCACTAACCCGAACCTCAGCGCGTAATGCCTAACGAATGGAGTCAATGCGATCGAGATTCCCAAGCCAACCAGGGAGGCGACAAGAGGCAGAATCAGCGGTGGAAGAGTCGGAGGCACAGTACCTTAGTAGGACTAAAACGAGTTTCCTTCATTCACAATTTCGATCAGCGCATCCAGTCTGAAGCGTCAACACCAACCCCTATATCCTTGTTCAGCAACGGCGTGTTGGCTAGTCACAACGACAAACTTTCCGGCTAAAATCCAGATCGGTCGAGTCGCCCAAAAGTAACCAAAAATCGGAGTCTTTCATGCGGACATCTTTCGAACCCACCCATTGGATAGCGGTTCTTGTAATTTTACTCCTTGGGCCAACAACATCGATTGCGCAAAAAAACGATCAAATCCTTCATAAAATCAAACCCCAATGGATTCAGGACAAGGGATTTTGGTACTCCAAATCCAGCCCAACAGGACAGCGACAATTTGTCTGGGTTGAACCATCCAAGAAAATAATTCTGCGAGCCGAATCGCTTGACGAACTGCAGAAACTTGCTGGTTTTCCCCTGACCCAACAATCCTCCTCCGGACGCATCGATCCTTCTGAAACGCTCGATGAAGCCCGAATCGACATCGAAATCAAAAATCTCACGGACAAAGAAGTTGAGTTCTTTTGGATCGATTTCCAAGGCGTCCCTCGCAGTTATGGCAAGCTCTCACCAAACCAATCCCGCAAACAATCGACCTTTGCCGGGCACTCTTGGGCAGCGAGTTTCGATGGCAAGAAACCGATATGGTCCTCCGTGGCTTCCTCCCAAGGCCAACTGCTAGAAATCCAAAGCATGAATATCGAGTCTGATTCGCTATTCCCGAATCGCAACGGGCGCCGTAGAGCCAACCGCAATTCCGGCGATGCAACCGATGGAACAATTCCTCAGGGACGATTCAAGGTAGAGCGGGACCAATATCAAATCCGTTTCCTCTCAGATTCAGGCCAGATCGTTCTCGATACTGCAAATCTTGGCCAAGCGATGGGTAGCGAGACGAGCCGATATGATCAACCGATCTACTGGTCCTCGGATCATCGTTTTGCCATGACCCTGCAAACCGAACAAGGAGATCATCGAGAAATAACGCTTGTGGAATCCTCGCCCCGCGACCAATTGCAGCCCAAGACGAAAACCATTCGGTACGACAAACCAGGAGACAAGCTCGATCGTCCAATCCTCCGACTCTTCGACTTAAATACCGGGACTCTCGTTCCTCTTGATAACTCCCTTTTCAATAACCCATGGTCGATCGAACAGATCCGATGGGATGCTACAAACAATCGATTTACATTCTTCTACAACCAGCGTGGGCATCAAGTCATAAGGCTCATCGCTGTCGACCCTACGACAGGATTGGTCAGTTCGCTGATCGAGGAAGCCAGCCCGACCTACATCGACTATGCCGCCAAGGCCTATAGGGAATGGATCTTGGACAATCGTCAGATTCTATGGGGGAGTGAAAGAGATGGATGGTATCATTTGTATCGCTATTCGGTGGATGATGGCGAGCTTATCAATCAAGTCACCAGCGGCGAATGGGTAGTACGATCCATCGAAAAAATCGACACTGCGAAACAGCAGATTTGGTTTTATGCAGGCGGAATCGCCCACGGTCAGGATCCCTATCATCGCCATCTATGCCGAGTCGATTTCGACGGCCAAAATCTGACCCAACTCACGCAAGGCGACGGCGACCATACCGTCGATTTTTCACCCGATGGGCAGTGGCTCATCGACACCTATTCACGGGTCGACTTACCCCCTGTCCATGAACTAAGGTCTGCCGTCAATGGGGCGTTGATCCTCGAGCTGGAAGTCAATAGTTCGAAAGACCTGTGGACCGATAGCAACAAGCCGATCCGATTCGTGGCAAAAGGGCGAGACGGCCAAACCGATATTTACGGCATCATCGTAAGACCCCGGTCGATTGAGCCTGGAAAGAAGTACCCAGTGATCGAAAACATCTATGCTGGTCCTCAAGACTCCTTCGTCCCAAAAAACTTTTCAGCATTGGCGGAGTTCCACGGCTTGGCGGATCAAGGTTTTGTAGTTGTGAAGATTGATGGAATGGGAACCTCGAACCGCAGTAAAGCTTTTCACGATGTGAGCTACCGCAATTTGAGCGACGGCGGATTCCCAGACCGAATTCTCTGGATGCAAGCTGCCGCCAAGGAGTATCCCGAACTGGATATCGAGCGAGTTGGAATCTATGGAGGCTCTGCCGGTGGTCAAAACGCACTTGCCGCTTTGCTTTTCTTCGGAGAATTTTATGATGCAGCAGTGGCCGATTGCGGTTGCCATGACAATCGGATGGACAAAGTATGGTGGAACGAACTTTATATGGGTTGGCCTCTCGGCCCACACTACGAGGCGAATTCTAATGTTGCTAATGCCCATCGATTGCAAGGCAAGTTGCAGTTGGTCGTCGGTGAACTCGATTCAAATGTCGATCCGGCGTCAACCATGCAAGTCGTCGATGCGCTTGTTCGGGCCAACAAGGATTTCGACCTTCTGTATATTCCTGGGGGCGGTCACGGTGTGGGCTCGACACCTTATTGCAAGCGGCGTCGAGATGATTTTTTCCGCCGACATCTGCAATCTCCTTAGGAGTTCGAAGAATCGCTGTAGGGCGATGGTTCGTCTTCGGGCTTGGCTTGCTCTGAGCGTTGCTCAGCCGTAATTCTCGTAGCCCAGGCCGATTTCGTATCTCGACGCACCACTCTGAAATATTTGCTGATCGCATCCTTGGCGTACTGACTACCATCAGTTGCTCGCAGCAATTCCCCAAGCGATTCAACGTGTTCTGAAAAGTCTACGCTGGATTTGACCGGTGCGCTTCTTGGTCTTCCGAAGATAGGAAAAGCAGCAATGGCTGCCACGATGGCGAGTAATGCCGCATGGATTGTCATAGCATTGAACGGCCAAACCGTAAGCATTTCGAACCCCTTGTGCTCTTCGTGGGCTAGCCCCTTACGCAGCGTTGGGTCGTTCTCTCCGGCGATAAAACCGACTGCACCGGTCTCGAATCTACTTATGATTCTATCGGCCAGATCCCGATTCGAACGGTTGAGCAATCCCAAATTGGAAACCATCGAAATGTTCGATAGGATCAAGACTCGACTCGAGCTGCTGCGATACCTCACTTCTGTGATCAAGGGCACTCCATCGCTGGTAGCTAACAAAGTAGTTGGGCTATCCAGATCGCCTTGCTGGATTCCTTTCGCAATCGCTAGCAGATCACGGTCGTCGGTATTCCAAACCTTTTGTCCAATGTTGTTACCCCAGACCACACCTCGCTGTATCGTTCTATTGAACCATTTTCTCGGGGGTGGGGGAACTGTAGTCGAACCGGTCTTGGCCGTAACGCCCGCAGTTGTCGCTGGATCCCAATCAAGCTCCTTGATCAAAGCATCCACATCCCCTTTCTTAAAAGGCACCAATGGAGATCGGATTTGCATATCGGGCTTTGCAAGCGATTCGATGCCTGACCATTCCCCTTGGAACTTGCCAACCTCTTCGAAAGCCCCAGGGACTTGCCGCCAGTAGAACCAGGGAGTGATCAAGAGCGGCCTAGTCCCATCTCTAAGCTCGTCCAATTCAATGGCCTCATTGGAACTTTGGGTTTGTCCAATCGCTCTGGCTTTAGCATTCAATGGACTCGTCGGTTGACTTGATATACGATTCCAGTACTCCGCGTTTGGCGAAAAATCGCGTCCAATGTAAACTAGGGTTTTACCACCTGACCGCAACCAATTGTCGATTCGATCCACAGTTGCTTTATCGTGTTGCGGAAAATAATTCGGGCTCCAAACCAGAGTTTGAAACCTCTTCTCAAGCGTGGGGCTAAGGTTCAGTAAGGATTCCGTTGATCTTTTGCGAGACTTTACCATTTCCCGGAACACGGTCAGACCGCCAGGACTGCGCTCGGAGTCCTGGGAGTCACTCCCGCCGTAGTTGTTGGAGACCTCGGTTTTACAGCCAGTCAACGTCGAAAAAATAGCCACAAAAAGCCACAGGAAAGCTCTCTTAGGAAGATTGACTAAAGAGGTTCTCAAGATGAGGCTCCTGCGAGTTGTGTTTCGCCAGAAGTCGAAGGTTCATGTGCGAGATTCGATGCTTTTTTGATCTCCGCTTCGAAGTTCGGAAGATCCTCCCAAATAGGATCAAACTGTTGCTTGGTAATTGTTCGGCGTCCAAAATAGCACTCCTCGAACAACATGACGACGCGTTCGAGTCGCATTTCTAAAGATCTATGTCGGGCCAACTCTCTCAGGTAGCGGTAATTCGTCTTTCCCTTCGATAGCAAGATGCAATGGGCCGAATCGAGCTCGACCAACAGATAGCTAAACAGATAGACGATCGCCTTCGAATAGTCACCTTGATCCTTCAACGCCGAGGCTTGGGCTTTCAACCCTAGCAAACCTCGCTCCAACTCGACCGGTAAATCAGAATACTTCGCTTGCTGTGCCTGAAGATCTTCGGTCTGATCAAAATTCCGGGATCTTCGCCAGCCCCATATAAGATCCTGACTCTGTAGTAGCCAGACAAAACCGCCTATGAGACCAATAGCTAGAAGAATCAAAATACCGTAGTACAGAAGGTAGAAAAACCAACTCCAAAAGTCTGTCCAAAATGGTGACCAAGAACCGCTTGTACCCGTGTTGCTACGACTGAAACTTGAATTGCTATTTCCATTCCCAAATAGCCAAGACCAAAAGGTCCCAGCATCATCAGCCCACTTATCGCGAGTCTCCAGATCGTCCCGACCCATTGGTTTTGCACCATACTGCACACCTTCTTGTTGGACATCGGCCCAAACCGGATTCGTCCCGCGCCTGAGTGCTTCGCCTTGCAAACGAGGATCCTCTTGGGCAATGGCGCCTGGCTGGGCAGCCCACAAACATAGAATGATGAAAATAAAGCGATCAACACTAAACAAGATGCCGCTCCTTAGCCTCCAAAAATCGCCGAGCCTCAGCCTTGAGCTTGAGCTCCAATTCCCATCCCTCACCCCGTATCCTCATATTCATATAAATCAAAAATCGAACGATCGTGCCCCAAAATGCGACGATCCAAAGTGCTAAGGGATAAAGGAACCAATCCATCCACCAACCCCATGACCAAGCCCCTGCGACAGATCCGACCAGAGTAATGCTTGAAACGATCAACACACCAAGGAAAAAAAATGCGACCATGCCGACGAGAATCGTGGTCAACAGAAGCTCTCCCCCGTTTTGATGGATACGCGCCGACCTCTGGGTATGGGTGATCGTCGACTTGGTCGGCTCGTCGTTTCCCCCCCTTTTTTTTCGGGCATACCAAGGACATCTCTCCAAAAGAAGAATTTCGGGAGTAAAAGGTCTAAAGCCACGCACCAGAAACACAATCACCAATAGCAAACAGATCCAAAATGTTCCAATGCCGGTTGCAAAACTGCGATCGTAAGAAACAAACTCGACCAAAAAGATCAACGTCATCAGGGGAATTACCCCGCGAAGTATCGACATAATCCAAACGATCGGAAACCACTGCTTGCGCATCGTGCTTCTGAGTTCCCCTTTGGTACTGGCGATACCGAACATCATATTTCCCAAAACCATCGTCACAGGGGCCATCGCCAAAGGAGACTCGACGTAGACCAATGCTGCCATCCAAAAAAGGAAGACCGCGCGATCGTACGTATCCAAAACGTACCCACCAGAAATCGTGCGAGAACTCAGCAACAGCGCATTGATGATCGCAAAGGGCAAAGCTCCTAAAAAAGCGACGATCAACAGTTTCGCTCCATAACGCCTGAGTACAGACAAACTCAGGTCAAGAATCTCGTCTAAATTCCGTTGCGTTATAGCGATTGCGGTCTTGTCCAGTTGCATGTCCTAAGCTCCCTTAGACCCATCCCGAGGACTCTCCACCGGATAGCCCATGATGCAGAAATAGAACATCAATGCCGAAGCGCTTCCAATCGCCCAAAGAATCTTGAAGGTGTACGGTAATGGGGATGGCGAAATAAATCCCTCCGTAAACGCAGCCAGGATGAATAACGCCACAGATACCAAGATCAATGGCAACGCGCGCTCGGCATTCTTTCTGAACGAATCGATTCTTGTGAGGCCATTGGTAAATACCCAACCGACTCCCAGTCGCAAACCAGCCGCAGCCGATAAAGCAATGGCCGTCAACTCGAAGACTCCATGGGCTGTAACGAACTGAAAAAAATTGTCCCCTTGGCTCACGTCCGCCCTAGCCATGTAACCAAAAGCCGCACCTAGGACCAAAGCGTTGTAAGCGAGCTTCACAATCGTCGGAATAATGAGCGTTCCAAGGGCAAAACATTCGAGCCCAATGCTTGTGTTATGCTGAATGTAGTAAGCCGCCTTCATGATGTACTGCTCTTGATTCCCATCCATCGGTGCTGAGTACATACTTTCCAATTGCTCGATCTGCTGCTGACCCATAATGCTTTCGGCAAAGTTCGGGAAGATTCCCTCCGCCCATGCGAGAAATGCCGCGATACTGAACATTCCGAAAAATACGCAAAACGCGATTCTCACGCAAATGTCATTGAAAACCGCTCGGGGAGCGGTTTCAGTGATAAATCGATACCAAGTAGAGACAGGAAATGAATTGGAACTATAAAGCCTGCTGTGGGATCGTGCCACGAGCCGTTGCAGGTAGTCGATCGTCGCAGGTGGCAACTTGAGCTGATCGGACATCGCAAGATCCGTACAAGCTGCCCTGTAAAGCGCGGCAAATCGCATCGCTTGCTGGGGCCGCCAACTAGCCAACGGCATCTCGCATAATTCATCCAATTCAAACCAAGCTTTCCGTCGCTGCTCGACGAGCTCTGCGGTCCTCATGCACTAACCTCACTGAGCTTTTTAGGAGCTTTATCCAAGTTAGCCCTGCCATTGTCAGGCTTTTCATTCGATTTCCACTGTGCATCATACTCTCGTTTGTACAGCGCACAGAGAAACAAATCCGGATCACTCGTCGGCGGCACACCCGCACTTTCCATGACTTCTCTGGCTAACAAGGATGCAAGCTCCTTGCGCCTTGCCGGAGATAAACGCCCACGACGCTCCACATACAAAGCGACCGTCCGAAGCATCGTTCGAGTCATCCGAAAACTCGGTGAAATCGCTTCGACCAAGGGATTCATCGCCGGATCGTTGAGCTTGAGTTTGGGAGGAACCCATTTGCGCTCATCGACGATGACCATGGTGCCGGCAGCCAAATCTCCAAGTCTCTGAAATCTTGCCGTCATGAGGATGCACAGCAGTGCCACTCCTCCGGTCGGAATCCAGTAGGCCGGCGGAGCTTCCGCAGTCAAGATCTGAAAGGATGCTAGCGGGGCTAAATCACCGAACCTGAGAAAATTGCGAATGGTCGCTTGGTAAGCACTGATGGGTCGGCCATCGACCGATATGACCCGCAATCCGCTCATCCTCTTTCCGGGAGTTCGTCCGCTCCAAATCGTCTCGAAAATTAATCCGTAAAACCAATCGAACAGGAAGTACCCCACGGCCATGATGAAATAGCCTATCGCACCGACTGCCGGAAGGAGAGTGAGGATTCCCGAACAGACGATCAAGATTCCAATGGCTAAGAGAGTGGCTGCTCGAATGAACAAATCCAACAGGAAGGCCGGAAACCTGCGAAATGGCCCGGCCAACCGGTACTCGAACTGGATGTTCTCCGGCGTCATGACCGTCGCATTGAGATCTAGTGCCTTCTGTGCACTCATCGCTTGTTTCCAAAAGCTGGCTCAACCAAATCGTTCGGGTTCGACTTCCCTAGCAAGTTATATCATAACTGGTCGGATTAATCGCCTCGACGAAATCTGCTTGTGTCATGATTTTCTTCGGGAAAATCCCATTTGCGTCGCTTCTCTTGGGATCCTACGCGATTCGATTGCACATCTGCAAGCTCTTGGCAATCGGGTTCTCCAAGCTCCTAGATTTTTTGCTAAACTAACCTATTCTGATGAGTTACTTGGGCGAGTTACTTGCCAGTCCCCACCTCCAAGCCTCCCTTTTTTTACCCGTGGTGT
Organism: Planctomycetaceae bacterium; assembly: GCA_021298315.1. Lineage (GTDB taxonomy): Bacteria > Planctomycetota > Planctomycetia > Pirellulales > Pirellulaceae > JBKCUI01. The sequence goes on along the minus strand of JAJTFC010000001.1, from coordinate 7,456 downwards.
GCTCATGAATTCCAATCACGACTTGTCTGACTCGATCAAACCCCAATTCCAGCACCAGAACCGACGCGCATTTCTGGCCTCTGCCGGTGCACTAGGTCTTGCGGGGATGACCGGAGCGACCGATCTGCTTGCATCCCCAATCGCTGAGGCACGCAAGCAAAACACACCCGAATCGCTCGTCAAAAACCTTTACGATTCGTTGTCGGATAACCAACGCCAAGCAGTTTGCTTTGATTGGGACCATACCACGAAGGATCGTGGGCTCCTGAGGACTCGTATCGCCAATAACTGGAACATCACCAAACCGACTCTCTTGAGCGATTTCTACACATCGGACCAGCGAGAGATTGTCAAAGCCATCTTTGAAGGCATCATCGATCCGAGTTGGCACGATCGTTTCTACAAGCAATTCAAGGACGATATGGGAGGTTGGGGAAAAGGTCAAAGCCTTGCGATCTTCGGCACGCCCGGATCCGACCGCTTTGAATTCGTCTTAACGGGTCGACACTCGACCCTTCGCTGCGATGGCAACACCCAAAAGCATGTCGCCTTCGGTGGCCCTATCTTCTATGGACACGCCGCGGGTTCCGACGATGAAGGCACCGATCACCCAGGTAACGTTTTTTGGGAGCAAGCAATCGCTGCAAACGGTGTTTACCAAATGCTCGATGGCAAACAACGAAAAATGGCCGAAGTTGCCGAGTCTCCCAGCGAGAGCGCCGTCGGATTTCGACCCACCGGATCCTTCCAGGGTATCCCAGTGAGCGAGCTTTCAAAAGACCAACGCCAAGAACTCCAAAAGGTTCTTGCTAAACTCGTCGAACCATTCCGAACGGTCGATCGACAAGAAGCGATCGCTTGCTTGGAAGCTCAAGGTGGACTCGATAAACTCCATTTAGCTTTCTACACCGATGAAGACTCCGGCGGGGATAAGACCTGGGATAACTGGAGACTCGAAGGCCCAAGCTTTGTTTGGCACTTTAGGGGATACCCTCACGTCCACGTTTGGGTGAATATCGCAGACAATCCATCGGTTCCACTCAACGCCTAAATCCAAGCATTCAACCGATAGAACTCCTTCTTTTTTATTCTGATTGTGTTCGTTAAGAGATCGCTATGAACAAGCAGCCTGCTGTTGTGAATTTTGCCCAGGAACCGATGTCCGTGGAACTTCGTGAAATCGATATTCCCGATATCGGCCCTAGCGATACCCTCATGGAGGTCGCAGCCGTCGGCGTGTGCGGTAGCGACTTGCACCAATGGGCAGGACTTCATAGCTGGCCAGTGAACTATCCGGTCACCCTTGGGCATGAGTTCGCAGGACGTATCGTCAAAACAGGTGCCAACGTCACAGCGTTTCGCGAAGGGGACCGCGTCTGCAGTGAAACCGCAGCGATCATCGACCAAAATTCCCCGATGACCCGAATAGGCAAGTACAACCTCGATCCGAATCGCAAAGGATTCGGATACGGTACCCATGGAGCGATGACTCGGTTTGTCAAAGTTCCCGAACGATGTTTGCACAAAGTCCCCGACAATCTCCCATTACGCTACGCGGCCCTTACCGAGCCATGCTGCGTGGCCTTTAGCGCTGTAGTGGCCAATGCCAACATCCTTCCCGGGGATCGTATCGCTGTACTCGGCCCAGGACCTATCGGTTTGCTTTGCGGAGCTCTAGCGAAACTAAGGGGTGCTGATGTCGCGGTCGTTGGGCTACCCCAAGACCAAACCAGACTCAATATCGCAAAAGAACTCGGATGCACTCCCCTCTACTCCGAACAACTTAAACCTTGGGCGACCCAGCGCGACGGACTCGGCTGCGAAGGTGTCGTGGATGCCGCCGGAGTCTCTGCCACATTGAAAACGGCAATCGATGTCGTACGGCCCGCCGGCTGGATCAGCAAAGTCGGATGGGGACGCGATCCACTTGGATTTTCCATCGATCCACTTGTCCAGAAAAACATCACACTTCAAGGTAGCTTCTCTCACACTTGGGCCATCTGGGAAAGAGTTTTATTGCTGCTGGCCAATGGTTCGCTCGATGTCCAGAAAATCGTCGGCGGATCCTGGAGCCTCGAACACTGGCATGATGCATTTGAAACGATGCACTCAGGCAAAATTGCCAAGGCCGTCCTCGAAGTTCGCCCTGATCTTGCTTCCTAATTGCCAACCACCATTCCCATAAAGCCAACCGCGAAAGTAAGTCCCGATATGTCCAAACGCAGGATCCTGATCCAACTCGATACCGATCCTCAAGCAAGTGTTTTTGATGCCGTTGTCGCGATGGATGCCGGGGCAGAACGATTGCTCCAGTATGCCAACGTCAAACCGGAACAAGTTCGGGATCTGGTGCACGGAGCGATGTATACGCGCGGCCCTCAAGATCTTAAGCACACAGCTATTTTCGTCGGCGGTGCCAACGTCGTTCACGGAGAACAAGTTTTCAGGAACGCAATCGATGCGATGTTCGATCCGTTCAAAGTCTCTGTCATGATCGATTGCAATGGTTCTAACAGCACTGCCGCTGCGGCCGTCATCAGCGCATCAAGACATGTCCAACTCGAGGGAAACACTGCCCTGGTCCTGGCGGCCACTGGTCCAGTCGGACAACGAGTCTCAAAAATACTCGCCAACGAGAAGTGTACCGTCTACCTTTCCTCGAGATCCTTGGAGCGATCACAGGAATGTGTCGACCAACTCGTCGCTCAAGGTATCCCAACGAGTCGACTCATTGCGATCTCCAGCGCTGACGATGTTTGGACGGAAAAGGCAATCCGCGAATCTCAAATGGTCTTCGCTTGCGGAGCCGCCGGAGTTCGTTTGATGACGTCCGATCAACTCAAACAAGCCAAAGAGCTTCGTGTCGCTATCGATCTCAATGCCGTACCCCCACTGGGTATCGATGAAATCGCCCTGACCGACAAAGCCGTCTTGCGAGGCGAAAGATTCGATTACGGTGCTCTTGGTGTAGGCGGACTGAAGATGAAAATCCATAAAGCCTCCGTAGCCAGCCTCTTCGAAAACAACTCCAAAACCATCGATTGCCAAGAGATGATGACCATAGGTCGTGATATTCTCGCCCGCGAATCTCTACCTATCTGATTTTTCCAAGCGGAACACGAGAAGTTTCGCTTGTAGCAAAATGAGACAGATCGTCTATAATCGGGCAATTCGCTCGACTCGCAAGCCTTCTGTCCTCCCCATGCTACATGTCTAGTTATCTAAAAGTTATCCGCGGTTCGGATTTGAACGCCAAGTTGCCCCTCAACCGGCACATCGAATCTTTGGTCGGTCGCGGTGCCGAATGCCAAGTTCAACTCAACGACCCGCTCTGCTCTCGGATACATGCCAAAATTCGCTATAGCAACGGGAGATGGTCGCTGTTCGATGCCGGTTCTCGAAATGGCACCCAAGTCAATCGATCCAAGATCGACGAAGCTGTCCTTGCTGACGGAGATGAAATCCGCTTAGGTGGAACCGAATTACGCTTCGTCGATGAATCCAATATCGATGAGCAAACGGTCGAAGTTCTCAATCAATCCCAAGACTTGGTTCCGACTCCCGAGAGCGACTCGAGCATCGGAAACCTCGCACCGGGTATGTCTGCATTCCGAGCTCTGAAAGAGGCTGGTCGGAGCGACGATGTCGCTGATCTACACCAGTTATCAGTCAACTGCCTCTCTCTATCCACGCCCGACGAGGTTGCAAGCATCGCGACCGAAGTACTAAGAGTTCGAACACAAGCCACCGCTGTCGCTTTTCTCGTCGCCAACGAATATGGATTGCTTGATGTAAGTTACCAATATCCAGATAACCCGAAAAACAAAAAACTAGACCTGAGCGATCAGTTGACCGAGTTGGTCTGCAAACACGGAAAAGCCGTATGGATACAACAGGAATCCAACAAAGACAAGCAACCGGCAAACAAAGAAGGAGCATTGCGATCCTTTAAGGATGCGATATGCGTCCCGCTTCTGGATGATCGCAAAACCATCGGGGCGATTCATCTGTATCGAGATAAAGAAATCTTTCCCCCGCATGCATTTGACTTCGCAATCGCTGCATCGAGCATTCTCTCGGCGACGATCGTACGCGTCAGGGAATCCCAGGTTCTGAAGATCAATCACGATCGGCTTCAGAATCGCAATGCGGAATTCGACGAGCTGATCGGCACTAGCCCCCTGATGTCCGAACTCAAAGAAAAAATTGTTCGTGTGGCGAGAGCTTCAGGTTGCATTCTAATTCGAGGGGAAAGCGGTTCAGGAAAAGAACTCGTGGCAAGAGCCATTCACAAGGCGAGTTCACGAGCCGATAGGCCCATGCTCAGTGTCAATTGTGCCGCAATACCCTCGGAACTCATGGAAAGTCAACTGTTCGGGCATGTCAAAGGAGCCTTCACCGGTGCGGATAAAGATCATATCGGCTGGTTCGAACAAGCCAACAATAGCACGTTGTTCCTGGATGAACTAGGTGAGATGACCCTCGAAGGCCAAGCGAAACTACTGCGGATCCTCGAAGGCCACCCCTTCTTACCCGTCGGTGGTCGTAAAGAAATCAAAGTCGATGTTCGCATCATCGCAGCGACCAACAGAGATCTGAAAGAATTCGTGCAGGAAAAGAGATTTCGCGAAGATCTCTACTATCGACTCAGTGTTTTCGAACTCTTTATCCCACCACTTCGTCAACGAGACCAAGACATCGATCTGTTGATAAATCACTTTTTCGAACACTTCGTAAAACTTCACGGTCGTCCGCAATTGAAGCTTTCCGACCAAGCCAGAGAGAAGCTCCGAAAGTATGCTTGGCCTGGAAATGTAAGACAACTCCGAAATGTCATCGATAGCGCGATCGTTTTGGCAAATGGTTCAGAGATCAAAGCCAGCGAATTGTCGCTTCATGAAACCATCAACGATGCTGACTTGGATTCACTCAACATCGAGCACTGGGAACAAAAGCTGATTCGAGAAGCGCTGCGTCGAAGTCGAGGTAGCATCAACGAAGCAACAGAACTACTGGGAATATCGAGGGCTACGATGTACCGTAAACTCGAATCCTATCAGATCAATCGAGACGAGTATCAGTAGCATTGCATTTCCTAGTCATCGGCAAATGATAAAAGCCGATCAGCGCAAGCTGCCCGGTGAGTCGTCTTTCAAAGCGGAACGGCGCAAGCCGTCCGGTGAACCTTGAACCTTAACCGGAGGGCTTGCGCCCAACCGCTTTCAAAAACCCCTCGGCATGCGCCGAAATACACTCAAATCCAATCGTTCCTAAAATGATTCAGATTGTCGATTTGACGGTATTGGCCTGATGTTATGTTACTCAATCCATGAGGAAGACCAAGGCGACTGCTCGCTCCGTGGGCAAGAGGCCTGCCAAGAGAACGCCAGTGATCGCTTCGGTGTCCCCGATTCGGTAAACCGATACACAGGAAATCGACGGAGAGTCAAAGACCCCCACAATCGCCCCGGCAGCTCCCTCCGGATCGTCATGGTTCTCCGTCAACTGCGAAGCCGCCAGCTCCGTGGCAGCATCACCTAGGCTCTGTAGCTCTTTTAGAATCCCCGTCTTCGATTCGGCAGGGCGACGATAAAGAATCTGCCATGTTTTGTCCCAGTTCTCAGCTCCGATTTGCTCCCAAGCCTTACCCACGAAATGCTGATACATCGACTTAGCGTAATCGTCCAGCTTCGCACTGTCCAAATCCGTCTCGCTCAGGAATACCCCAGAACCCAAAGTGTTCTGGGACGGGCCACCAAAAGTTTCGGTTAATCTTCCGCTGGCCGTAGTCAAATCGTCCGAAGACATCGAATTAGTCTTTCCATTGATAAAGACATAGCGATTTTTGCGTCCTAACGACCACGTCCGAGCCAGCAATGGCAAGATGGGCCCATGCTTCCTCGTCAGTGATCTTCAACTCCCCGAGCATTGTATACTCAGTTGGGTTATGTGCGATCAACCTTATTTTTCCGGCCTGATCTAAAGCCAGAATTTTCTCTCCGTTGCTCACCATGCTCCAATACTCCCCGTAAGGCCTTGTGATCCACATCTCTTTGCCTTCCTTCAGGTCGATGCAAGTGAAACGCTTATTCCTCAGGTGCATGTAGAGATAATGATCGATAACGACCGGAGAAGACATGTACCCTTCGACCTTGTTTTCCCATCGAGCCTTGGCACTCCCAGAGTCCACGTCCAAAAGCAATGATCTGCCACCGTAACTGCTCGTAAAGATTCCATTGTCCCAAACCGTTGGCGTGAGGATATTCATGCCGCGAAAGGAAGTGATGTCCTTGCTCCAAAGCTTCGAGCCGCTTTCTAAGTCGACACCGGCTAAGTAGGATCGAGTTTGAACAAGCAACTGCCTTTTTCCATCGACCGTGGCTATCACGGGTGACGAGAAAGCACCGCTGGACATAATATCCCCATTATCTCCCAATGACGACCAAACAATCGAACCATCTTTCTTGTTGAGCTTATGCAAACCCTTGCCGGCCTGCACATAGATAAAATCACCTTCGATCAGCGGGGAACACACCATTCCAAAATCCGGCACCTTGCCAAATTTCGCTCCAAAGTCCATTCGCCATTTCTCTTCACCGGTTTGGCAATCCAATGCGACCATCACATCGCGAATGCCACCGACAAAAATCGTTTCGCCATCCGATGCCGGAGTCGATCGAATCCAACTACCGTTGCGAGCCGCAAAGAAAGGAACCTTCATCGATCCTTCCCAGTCCTTGCTCCATCGCGTTTGCCCCGACTTGCGATCCACGCAAGTGACCCGCTCTTTACCATCGATCGTCTCGGTGGTGAAAACCGAATTGGTCGTCACAATAGGCCCCGAGTAGCTGTCACCGAAGGGTACAGTCCAAAGCTGTTTGAAGTTCGCTTCCGTCAAAGAGTTTGGCCAAGCTTGATCATGGACCAGACTGTCTCGGCTGTTTCCACGCCAAGTCAACCACTGCTGCCCTTCTTCCGCGAGAGCCTTAGACGCTGCAAACCCTCCCAAGGACGTTACCGCAGTTGCAGACAGAAGCGAGAAATTGAAGAACCGACGAGAAAGCTTTCCAAAACCTGCCCCTGAACGAATTTCCTTAGACATGCAACACCCGCACTTCACAAGTAGGTTGATTAAACAAGTAGGCTGACTAATACATAGGCCTTCGGCATCCTTAGGCTCTTATCGTTTTAGAGGCCTGCCAACCCCCAACTTGGGGGTAACCATGGGCCGCAGGCCCAGTAACCCGACGTGTAAACGAGGAAGCACTCGAGTAACCGTCATGCGAAGCCATCGACCGTGTACTATCGCTACCTCCCTCACGGTTCGGGCTACTAGGTCATGGGCCGCAGGCCCAGTAACCCGACGTGTAAACGAGGAAGCACTCGAGTAAGCGTCACGCGAAGCCATCGACCGTGTACTATCGCTACCTCCCTCACGGTTCGGGCTACTAGCTAT
>JAJTFC010000062.1 GCA_021298315.1 Planctomycetaceae bacterium | reverse complement strand
GGAGGAATTGAACATCATGAGCGGCTACCTTGGCTTATTCGGATTAGGTTCCGATTCCTGTGGTTCGATGGACCCTAAACTGGAGTAGTTGTCTTTTTGGATAGTTTCACTGTGAGACACAAAAAATTCTGACAGGACCTTTCCTAGAACCGCTTCGACTTCCAATGCGTTTCCTGTTTGAACGGCTTTTCGAATCCTCTTTTGGACCGGTTCTCCTCTAAGGTGCAACAGCAGTTTTCCGGATAACCTGCTAGCCTCCTGGGGGCAGACAGGACCGTCGGGCGACTCTTTGAGTCCTAGGTTGAGCATGCAAACAAGTACATCTGCGGCGGTTTTGACCCCCTCTAGCCGGAAGACGGCTCGAGGAAGCATGACAGCAAGGCGAGAGAATTCGGCGATCAGTTTTTGCGATTGAGTGTTTTTAGGGTCTAGGAGTTCTACGATCCCTCTGTGCAAGTTGTCCATTTCCCCGAACAAGCCAACTGCTCGCTGTGCGGCACGCATCAGCAGATCCCTGCCGTTGATCTGAAAGAACGCCGTAGGCCACTCGGGTCGGAACCCCGAATGGCGGCGGTTTGATTCGATGGCGATCCCGTATAGATCGGCAGCTTGGAGTTTTGTGAAATCGAAATACGGATCGGGAGTGTTTGACTTTTGGACGTGGTAGCCATCCGTGCAGTGCCAAACGAAGTTTCGGATGAGGATTTGATGATCGGTGTTCTCAGGGGATTCAAACTTATGGATAATCCCGAGGGTTTCTTTGCTAGGATGCGCTCCGTCGAACATCCAACCGATCCTGGCATCGTCGGTGGCAACCATCGACTCTTGACGGCATTCGCTTCGATAAGCCTCCCGGAACGCATGATCCAAGGCTTTGATCCGCCATCGCCTGCAGGCTTCTGGTTCGTCGTTGGGGCAATCAAAGTCATCGATGTCCCAGCAAAGCAATTTTCCGATGTGCTCCCCAAGCTGCCGGAACGACTCGACTTGGTCCTTGGAATAGAACTGATTCGAGATCGGCTCGTCGGGAAACTGCGGATTGGTTTTCTTGAACTGAGCGATATCGATATCCTCGTCTCCGGTTAAGGACATCTGGAGGTAAACGAATAAGCCTTCGTTCGGAGGGGTGAATTCCGAGGCATTCGAATCGACTTGAGTCTCGGTATCAGGATATCGGATTCGTCCGACGATGTAGTGCTGAGGTGAAAGTGAATTCTCGGATCCGATCCGAATCAGTCGTTTGGTATCTAGAGGTTTATCGTGATCTAGGTCCAAGATTTCGATGTTGTGGTCCAGGCGAAGTTTACGGATAAGGTCGGCTAGAACGCCGAATTCGTACAAGCCGTTATTGCACCCGGCATCGGAGGCAACGATGATTTTGCAACGCCGTGCGGCGAGTTCTTCTACACCCAAAAATTCGCGGAAACCTCCATCGGCGATGACGCCGTAACCCCAGGACTCCGCATTGAACTCATGCGTTGACCATCGCATGGATTTTGCGTACTCCTGGAAAAGTTGGAACGTATTGAATCGTACAAACTTATTTCCACCAAAGAGAAGCGATTGGTGTTTTGTCGGCTGATTCGTGGTGATGGGATTGGGCAACCACTGCTCAAGTCGAATGTTGAAGACTTGCATCAAGATGCGCAAGGCTGGGTTGGAGGCCATGAAGGTCGAGACCGCAGCGCCAGAGAGAACAATCGCATCGCTGACGGTCAGTCCGCCATGGATGTAATCCTTGGTAGAACGGTAAGTTTTCTGCTCCAAGAGCGTCGGATCGGTCGTCGCTTGCATCCACCCAACGTGCAATGGGGACATTAGGAACGAGTACCAAAGGGATCCGAAACTACCGTCCACCTTGGACGGATTGATGTTGGAGTTGGGTTTGGTTGCTCCCCCATCCATAACCGCAGCTTGGATGCGACCATAAGCCGGCGCGTGGGGGATTGCAAGTCCACCGACAAACAGTGGGTAGGGATACCCTTTTTCGCAGGGGTTCAAAGCATGCAAAGGAGTTTCGCTGTCGATCTGACCGGCTTTGCGAAGAAATGTTTCATGAACTCTCTTGCGGTAGAACAAAAACCAAGGGGATAGGTAGTTGATATCAACCATCAGGATGCCTACCAACGCGACGATTCCAGAGAGGATTAGAATCGCCCAACGGAATTTCTGATCCTCAAAGATGGTCACTGATGTACTGATCCATCGTCGTTCTTTGAACACTTCTGGATAGGCAACCTCGAGCAAAAGGCGATTGAATTGCCAGAGATCAAGGGGTGTTAAACGATCGAGCGATTGGTCAATCGTCGCCGAGCTTTCACGAGGCGTAACGAAATGACTCGGAAACGATGTGTGATTGGTCCAAGCCGGCGCGAGGACTTCTAAGATGGTCCTCAAATTCGAAGCATCTCGGAAAGATATCGGATCGCTGCTAGTTTTTCTTGGCATCGGTGAATCTTGTGACACCCAGCGGTTCAAAATTTCTAGGGCATCTCGAACGGCGATCTCCTTCGACTCGCTCGACTGATTCGAAGAGGGTTGTGCATCGCTATGCTCCTTCGGAGGAGAAGGCAAAAGAGTCTCTCTTACATTCTCTGGAATGTCCTTGGTTCGAATCGCTACTTTCCGGGCCGCTCGAATCATCAGCAACTGGGTCAGTTCCCGATCTTCCTTTTCCTTAGAGGATGCATTCAGAGATGAACCGTCGGCCTTTGGCTCGTCGTTGGAGTCTGAGGGAACGACGAGGTTGGATGGCTTGATTAGCTTGTTTATCTCCCCGAGTAATAGCGGCCCGTCGACTTCGTTGAGCTTTCTATCCCAACTTACAAAATCCGCGGCTTGATTCTTACAACCGGACATTCCGAGAATTGTCACGGCCCACCTTTGAAGGGTTGCGCTGTCGAAATCGAGCCATGTATCCCACTGGTAATTGTCCGGCCTGAGCGATTTTTCCATGGAGTTGCGATTGCGAGCATCTTGGAGGATCGAATTTGCGAGGGCCTTGAGTTGTTCTTCCGTTATTCCTTTTGCATCCAGCTTTTGCTTAATCTCTCTGTCGTCTAGCAACGCAGCCAAACGATCGTACTGGAAAATATCGTAGGTCTGAAACGTAGGTGGTCGGTCGTTGATAAAACCCGAGAGGTTCTCTTGCCCCATGTATCCAACGGCCACAAAGAAGGAGCCCCAGGTGGCGCCAGCAAGGACCAGCCACAAGGCAACTCGTTGCCAAACAGAGGCATTGATCCGCTCGCTACGGACTAACGATCCGATCCGCATCAAGGGAAAAAACATGATCGCAACAATCACAGCGATGGGGATCTGCAAGCTCTTGAGATCGATTTTCTCTGGTAGGAAGCCGAGTCTGTCGGAAACAAAAAAATCTCCATTTCCAATCATGATAGAGCATCCGAGCAGCATGATTCCTGTGGCAATGATCGCCCAACGACCCGGTGCGGGTGCAGGCACCGCCCCGAAATCTCGCTGCAGTCCGCGGCAGATCCCGCGAACAACAAGTACCAAAAAGACCAATACGACCGACGCAAAAATCCCGACGCGCAGATCGGAATTTAGGTCCAGCAACCCTAACCAGCGGCGTACAGACGGAAGGTCAAACAATCGAAAGTAAATGGCGATCAACGAGGCAAGGAAGATGACACTCGCAAAGACCGTCCCGAAAAGAACCGCTGTCTTGAGCAGATAATCGGTCATGAACTCCGTCGGACGATTCAGGTACTGTCCGTCCAAAAGAAATTGAGCATCCTTGGCCGACAATCCGTGGTCATGATCCTTCGACGCCGTCTTATCGTAGTGACCGAGTGTCGAGTAGTATCCGTTTGTGTAACCACCTCCAGATACCGATGATAGGTAATCGACATGCTTCAAAAACCCAGCCCTTTGCATCGTCTGCAAAAGGCCCAAGTTGAACATTGCCGACCGAATGCCACCGCCGGATAGCGCTAAACCAACGAGATCGTCTCCTTTGACTTCGTCGGATTCGGGGTAAGTTTTACCTTGTTTTTTCGCCTCTTCGTTGAGCTTGCGCCTTCGCTTATTGATCGCTTCACGGATCTCGACCTGCTTCATCTCCTTGAAGTTCCTAAGTCCTTGGTCCGAATGCGCCGCTTTCTCGGGATTGCTTGTCACGATATCTCTCGGTTGGTTTAACAGCTCGATGTAACACACCAAAGTCAAATGTGCCCTCTCTTTAGGTTAACGTGTTGAAACGCGCCTTTGGGGCAAGTTTTTGTAAAGAATGTCGAAATTCTTTGAAGACCGCTACAAACCCTACGAAACGCAAAATCCACCTTGGGTTGCCCTTCTTTTCAGTTTCATGGCATCCAAAAATGCGATTCTGAGGGTTAGGCAATCTACCCTAGAAGAGGTTGTCATCGCAGGACTTCGTGCCGCGAAGACCACATTCCGAACGCTCTCTTGTTTTAGGTCACCATCATGGGAATGAAGCCCTCGGCTAGATTTCGAAAGCCTCTTTTTCTGCTTGCGTGTTGCATTCGTTTTCCTTGCCCCTGCCTGGCCCAGGATGTCTTCGTGGACACCGGAATCTCGAGAAGATGCTCCGTAGAGCCTAATCAGGAATTCCCCGATTCTACAATCGAACCGTCCAGTCGGGAAACTGTCGTTCGAGAGTCGGTCCAAACCACAGAACTGAAAGTCGCTGCGGTTGGAAACGCAATGGGCTTTCTCACCCCTTGGAATCCTCAACGCCCTGCTCCGGTCGTCAATGATAGTCTTCTGATAGCACTTGAAGATCCCTTTCTCGAAGGGACCGTCTTTGCTGAACTTGGGGAAATTGGCCAAGTCGTCGGTGTTGCTCAAGAGCCTGGCGTTTTTCGATTCGACCTGAAGTCCCAATTGACGCCTGGTCTACATCGCATTCGATTTCGATGGACGGATCCGCAATTCGAGCCCCATTCCCATTTCGTCTCGCGCCCGATGTGGATCGCTTTTAGGCATTCACAACCCGATGATCCTGTCATTCGAAACATGCCGGCATTGGCCCGTCGTAGTTTGTCCAGCACCGCCCGTCAAGAGTTCGCACGGCAATACTCAAACTCGACACTGCCACCAGCAATCCCCTATTGCCAATGCATGCCTATGGCCATCGAGCACGCAGCGCCTGTCCCTCATGCCCCATCGGCCCCATCGGCCAGCGAGCTACCAAATCCTAAATCCGAAGCCACACCGGTTCAAAACCCTTCCGGTGAGGATCCGACGGCTTATGACCAAAACCACCAGTCGATCCCGCATCACCGGACTCGCCTAGTGCTGACGGAACTTCCTGAGCAGGGTAATCAACTACCAGAACCGGTTGCTGCACAAAGAATGGAGTTGCAAAGAGATCCTCAAGACATTGCGACCGAGTCGAATCTTCTTCTTGGAGAATTGGAAAGGATGCAAGCTCGAAGTGAGCAGGCTTGTGCGATCGCAGCTTATCTCGAAGCTCAGGAGCTTTTGCAAGACCGTACCCTCAACTGTCTGACGGCTAAGAAGGTCGTTTCGACGATCGAGTTCGATACTCCTACGATTTTTGCTGGGACAACTTTCACCGGGGACCGAACCGGTGCACTGGTTGGAGACTTGACTATCCTCGAAGGGATGAAGCTCGATGTTTACGGGGACGGACGCTACGCGTTGAGTTTCAAGTACTTGCGTCCGAGCAAGCCGGTGACCCTGCACTTGCAGGTGCAGTGTTGGATCGATGAAGAATCCGGATGGAAGACGTTGACTTTGCCACCGATCTCGATCAACCCAGCCTATGTCGATCCGAATAATCCGATGAAAGATTATTCCTATTCCGGTCACAGTCGAGCTTTGGAGCGTTCGAGCGGGTATGTGCAAAAGGCCCGTCGTACTGGCGCAGCGGTAACTGGGTATGGGCTCAATAATCCGTCGGATTTGAGGAGTTACTGACCACTGCTAGGACTACACCCCGAAAGCGGGTGGACTTGAGTTGTATTCGGGTAATTTTACCGATTTAGCGATTGGGTAGCCGGGATGTACCGATAAAGAGACTCGTACCGATTGATCCCCTGAAATGCTAGCGAAGAATTCGCTATAAGGGTTTGACGGTGGAGTTACGCATGGAGGTCGCGCCAGTGAACAAGCTTTACCATGGATTTGTGGTGATATTCTGCGGTGTTTGTTGTAGCCTGAGCTTGGTCGCCTGGAGGAATTCTGCCGATACTTCCGCTCGAAAGAGTGACTTAGCAGAAGCGATCGGTTCAGAGTCCCACAGGCCAAGCGATGGCATACCAGCACCTCGCAGGCTGAGTCCTCGGATCATGCGAGCCTTCGAGCAAGCCCACCGCCCGAGTCTTGTTTCGGACAGCCCCGTGATATCAGCTTCGTGGTCACCGGCTGCTACCGCAGCAGCCCAGCTCAGGATCGTTTCGGTAAGCAACAGTATCAACAACAGCCTGACACTCAAATGGGATGTTAGTAAGACCAAAGAAGTGTGGTTGGTTGATAAGGATGCAGTGTTACAGTTGGACTCTGGCATTCCGTCTTCAATCACCTGGGACCAGATAGCATCCGACAATAATAGTATTCAGGTCTCTGAGACTGCGCCTGCGGCTACACCCAGGAGCCTAACTGCAAAATTTTTGCAACCTGGAACATACCGTTTGAGTCTCAGTATTACCGAGGTTGCTGATCCTAATGACGCTTTCAAAAAAGTCTCTTCCTTGAAGCTCCTTTCGAACAGCACAAGTCCCGATGTTATTATCTTCGTTCCAGGTAGCGTCAAATCCACGCCTACAAACCTCAGTATAAAACGCGGTCAAGATTACGATTGGGAGAAATCGGATTCCGTCCCGGCATCTATAGACTTCTATGTAAATACGTTCGCGTCTTTGATGGTGACTCGCAGCAAACAAAATACGGAACTAAGGGGCTTCCTCGGATCGCTTGCGTCGTCGACGCTCAACGTGGAAAACGTGCAACTTTTTTCCGGTGACGTGCTCTCTTACAAAACCTTTACTACCGCAGGCTCAGCGGCACTTGTGGTACTGGAAAGCGATCCTACATCGAAGGATGCATGGGTCTCTGGCACCGCGATTACGCTAAACACAAAGGCGACAGACCAACAAAAAGCTTTGGGGGAATTGAAAATAGGTGGAGTTCCCGGTTCGGTTGGAGCACCTATCAAGCTCAGCGATCCGTCGCAAGCGCGGACTATCGATGTTGATGGTGCTAAAGAGATCGGCAACAAAAACCTGATCAAGCTCTTCCTAGACGGCAAGCAGATCGCAAAGCAACTTGGATTGCCCTCAGGGAAAAATTCGATTGCCGGTGTGAAGTTAAGCGAAGGTCGGCACCGACTCTATGCGACGCTGTCGCAAGGGGACAACGAAGTCGATCGAACACCCGAGGTTGAGTACGACATGCAAACCGGAGGGTTTCGCGTGATCGAGGTCACCCCCAAGGATTTCGGTATCGCCATCAACTCCAAAGTCATCGAGATCCAACTGTCACGGCCTTTGCTGGCGTCAGTTGATGACAAAAAGTTGGGCGAGGCAATCTCTGTAGAAATGAGTGGTTCTGGTTCGAGGAACGGTCCATTCAATGGCGATTCCGGAACACCAACTGGCACTCCCATCACTGTCCTTCCAGATCGGCAACGGATCCAATTGCCTTTCACCTCGGTCAATGCTGGGGTCCACCAAGTTTCGATTTACGGTGGTGAAGATCTCAGGGATGAATATGGCAACAAACTGGAAGGATCCAATGGAAAATCTGGTGATTTGTACACCGCAGTGCTTGGTGCACCGGCAGGTGGTGCAACCCGATACGCCGACCCGCTTGTCCCTGGAGTGATCGCAGGGCGGGCGCCGGTGGTCGAATATCCATCGGCGATTCCAACGCGAGATCAGCCCAAAGGCTTCAATCCCAATGATCGGGTCGAAACTCGAGTCGCTAGACTCTATTTTTATCGCGATGCACATCGGGTCGCTCAGATCCTCAATCGGCGTGCTCAGTCCTACGGTCGACAGGACGTTACCTATCGCCGGCAGATCGCCGACCAATCCCGACGTGAGGCCGAGGAAGCGACCACACAGCGTCAAACGCGAGAGCGGGCTGCGGTGACCGCCGCTCAAAAGACACGAGAACTGGAAAACAAGCTCAACGACGCCGAACAGGCTTTGAACTATACGCTCAACCAGATGCAGCAACTGACCTCCGACCGCTCGGCCAACCCACTCAAGGACAAACAGCTTGCACAGCTTGAAATCGCTGCCCGAGCCTATACCGACCAAATCCGAGCCTTGGAGAGTCAGGTCTTAGTCGCCCGCGAGCAGGAAATCGCGACCAATGAGCAGTGGCTCCAAGCGCAGCGGGCCGAAGAGCTCGACAAGGCTGAGCAATTTCGGCTTGAAACCGCTGCGGCTCATACCGATCCAGATACGTTTGCCGAAGGGCGTCCCGATAGTGTTGACGCGGTCCATCAAGTCAGCATCTCGGTGATCGGCGAAGGGGTCCTTCATCTTCGAGGTCCACTGCGAGGGGTCAACCAAGTCCGATTGATGATCGATCAGATCGATACTCCGTGCGGTTCGGTACGCATTAATATTCACTCGACGCAAATCAACGGTGACGAAGCCGACGAGCTCGAGGTGGTAGCAAACCGCCTACAGACTTACATTGACCAAGCCCGATTCATGACGATGCAATCGTCGGAGGTACTCCGCAAAGCGGTTTTGACTATCGCGGCCGAGAGGGCCGATGAAGCTCGGGGCATGTACCCTGGCGATTCCCAAGAGGAGCGGGACCAGCGTTACTTGTACGCATTCTTTGGCAAGGACTTTATTGACGAATTGAAAGCTTTGGATTCGGAGTTGCTTCATACGGGAAACAAGCTTCTCTCTTTGCATTCGATGGATGTGACGAGTTTGTCCAGCGCACTTACCTTGATGGCTCTAGCCAACAACAGCACCCGATTGGCTATTTTGCAACGGTTCGAGGAGCTTGTTCAAAGCGATCTTGGGCCGGCCGAGCAGCGATTTTTAGAAAACAGCATTTCCGAGTGCAATGGCAAGCAGTGCAATTTCGGTTGTAGGTTTCGGTGCAAGCACAAGGAGCCCCCGCCGATGTATCATTTGACGCCCAGTGCGTCGTTTATCTCGATGCGAGGATTCTTTGATGCGAATATCTCCAATGACGGCACGCTTAATCCGATCCAGCGAGAGATGATCCGACTGGCGCAGATCCTAAAAGCACGCTTAGTGACCGAGTTGGAGCTTAAGCAACGGGTGATGGAGCGAGCCGTCATTGAGGAACGCTTGGCAGGCGTCGAGAGCGATCAGGATTTGTTGAATCTCGAACAGCGCCGATTGACTCAGTTGCGGGCGACGACTGAACAAGCATTGACGTTCCGTTCGACGATCCTGCCGGCGCTTTCGAAAGCGACGACACAAATCGATACTGCGGTGGAGCAGTATGAATCGATCACTATGGAACTTATCGAGATGTTGCGTCGATTGACCCAACGGATTGGGCCGGCTAGTCGAGACGATGAGTCGGTTCAAGACAAATTGATTCGGATCAAAAACCTCATCGCAAGCACACGCGACTTTAGGGGACAACAGTTTAAGACTGCAACCGAAGGTGCGTTTACCAAGATTGACACTCCCGAAATATCCAAACTCTATGGTGTGGAAATGTTCCTTCATGGAAAGTACCGACGCTTAAACGAGATCTATAGTTCCTTAGATCCAGCGGAGCTCGATAGCATGGTCTATTTGACGGGGAGCAAGCAGCAGCGACAAGAGTTGCAGGGAATCGTCAAGGCAATCGCGTCCCGGTTGGGTGACGTTCAAAAACAACTTGACCAGATCGATTTTGCATCTTCGGACACTTCGCAAGAAATTATCGCTCGACTCAAGGATCGAGTCGAGTGCGTTATTCAAACCACCGGCGGGCTCGTAGGTCGCAATAATGCCGGTCAGCCTCGCTACGCAATGATTTCTGTGTACGACTTAGAGGTTTCTCTCGATGAGATCCTGCAGTTGCTCGTAGAGCAGAATTCCAAATTTCAAAAGCTCACGAGGATTCAAGATCAGAAGGCGAGGATTCTTGAGATGGTCGAGGTACTCTTCTCTTCGACGCAATTGGAACCTATCGCAGTTAAGCAAGCGTTTCAGGTATACCAACAGTGGATTTCGTTTTCCCAGAATATGAAGGACCTATTGAGCAGCATGGAAACCAATACGGATTCTGCTCGATCCCAATTGAAGGATGATATTCTTCTTGCTCTAAATATGACGGATACTAGTTTCAATGATTGGATCAAGAGCATCAGCCAGCTCGATACTGACCGCTCGTTGCTTCAGGCCAATCGTCGGCCACTGGACCATAAGAAATTTCTTGACATGCTCATCGATGAGCTCGAAGAGAAGTTCATCGAGCTTCTCGAGGGGACCCGTGCCCATACAGCGAATGTTGATAATTATCTCAAGCGACTAACAACCGCGTTGGATGACGATTTCAACACCCAGTTCTACTACCCGATGTTCCGAGCGATCCGCAAGGGAAGCCAGTCTTACAAAGTTGAGTTCGGTCAGACCGAAACAACCAATGTGCTTGCGAACAATCGCGAGCTTGGTAAAGTCTCCCCGTCTGCGACCATGGAGTTTGATCTGCCTCGCCGCGATATTTTGGTCCGCGAAGGGATCGACTCGGCGCTTGCAGTTTACAACGATGCAGGTGCACTGATCCAAGACCCTAGTTTTTTGGCGTTGGCCAAGATGAAACAAGGGGGAGTTCCCAGTGCAACGGGTGGAGTTGTCAATGTCTTACCGAGTCTAAGCAATCCGACTGCCGAGCAGATGATTCGGCAAGGGGCCGGTTCTAGTCCTCGTTTTGAATCCAACGTCGAAAAATTGATCCCGGATCCTGCCATCTACAAGTTCGAGACGGGAACTGGATACGAAGTTCGACCGGTGATCGCTCCGGATGGCCAAGCCGTCGTTTTCGATTTTAACTACATGTACACAACCCAAGTCCGAGAGCCGGTACGGGCCGATGAAAAGCACCTGGGGAGAATCAGGCAACACTTCATCGATACCGACGTGCATCTGTCGAACTTTGAGTTGCGAGAAGTCAGCAGGTATGTCGTAGCGCTGAAAGCGGCACGGACTGCCAAGGGAGTTCCATTGCTTGAGGATATTCCTGTAGTGGGTGCGTTGTGGAGGCCGCTGCCGAGTGATGAAAAGTCGCTGCAACAGAATATTATTATGGCCCAAGCGACCATCTTTCCGACGCTCTTCGATTTGATGGGCTTGCGATGGGCACCTGCGGTTTCGGATGTGGATCCCATGCAGTTGTCGAATCGCGAATACATCGTTCGGAATCGAAATCGCTATCTCGAAAATCGGATTTATGATTACAGCAGCTCTAAAGTTGATGAGTTCCTACGGATTCCTGAATCCGCTCGCCGAGCCGACCTTTATCGATCTCAGGAATCTATCCCCACGCTCCATCCCAATGGCTACGAAGGTCCAGGGTTGGACTATCAAGTGCGCCCGATGCAAGAGGGGTACGATCCACAGGACCGTGCACCTAGCAATTCACGATTTCCAGCCAAATCACCGGCTGGGAAATCGGGATACTTGCCCGAACGCTTCGAAGAAGCCCCTGCCAAGCGGGTTATCCGAGAGGAACTGCCCAATCCGGAGCCCGATGTGCCTCAGCAACGTGCCCCGATCCTGATGAATCCGCCGGCCTCCAAGCCATCGAATCGGTAGATGGATAGCTCTCGATATAAAGCGAATGGAAATGTGCGATGAACATCTTGAAACGCTCGCGATTGATCCTCGGAATCTCAAGGCCTGCATGTTTAGGCAAGTACCTAGCTAGTTGCCTGGCTCTTGGTTGCTTGTGCGGCATCTCAACGGCTCAGGCGATCGATCCGCTGACTTACTTCAGCGGACGCCATCGGATTCGTCCGGCTTGCAATGTACCTCCGGGCGATTATCAGTACCTGCCTCGAACACCGGTCGTATCCTCCGGCAGCTTGCCGGCACTGCCTAGGCACTCTCAGGAATCGATGGAGCGAGCGATTCAAGCGGCTAGGAATCCTGGTATTCCTCAAGCATCGATGACCCCATTAGCAGCAATTCCATTTGCTCAAAACCCAATCAGCAATCCGCTTAAGGCACCACCTTTGGGTGTCGTACCAGACCCGCGCTTGAGCCCGTGGAATACGAATCCTTGGACGACGAATCCATGGACCTCTCAGGTGCCAACGCAAATGGGTGCGTACCCAAACGCGTTCACTCAGAACGTCTTCCCAAATAGTTCATCGCTAGCACCGTCGACCAACTCACCCACGGTGCGTCCGGATTCAAAAACCCTGCAAATGGCTGCACCATTCTTAGACGTTGCTCATTGCCGAATCCGGGACGCATCGATCGCGATCGACCCTCAGGGGAATTGGACGATCAGTTTCAAAGCCGAGCAAAATCCACTTTTGGATCGCAATGCAATTGTTCGCAACAGCGAACTGCAGCTTAAACGCAATCTTTTTGTGATGGATGTTCGCCTTACCGATGCAGCAGTTTCCCGAACAAACGCCGTGACGGCTGCTGTTCAGACTTTACCGACGATTGATAATCACCGGTCGACAGGGCTGGTTCAATTGCAGGTCCCTCGGATATCGATCCAGCGCGAGAGCTCGGAGTTTTATACGTTTCATGGGAACGATCCCAAGATCGCGCAACACTTTGAAAGAATCCAAGGTGCAGAGTTTCAATTTTACGCGCTACTGGACCCTTTGACAGGTTCGGGCCAAGGAGTCGTCATGCCCTGGCAACACCCTTCCTGGAAAAAATAATCATGAGAAGTATATTTGCCGCTGTGTTGATGATTGCGACACTTGCAGATATTGCATTCGCACAAGCACGAGTCAGCCGAGTCATCCCGTCGCTTGAGATCGAGATTCTCGATCCGAACGTCGATGCGCGTGGAAATCCTGGAGTGATAGTCGGCCAAGACGCTTCGGGGCAGACCCAAGTAGACATAGCACCGACGATCATGGTGCATCGGTATTACTACACCGGTGATCGGACTTTTCGAGGGCCAGACCTGCCCGGTGGTCCAAGCATTATCGTCGCCTTCCACCCTAAGAGTGGTCAGAAGGTTTATTTGCCAGTCCAAATGCTCCCTGGTTCACCGATGGTGACCTATACGGCTCAATCGATTGAATACGACTTTGGAGATCGAGCGGTTTTGGTCTCCTTCCCTCGATTCGGAAACCCCAAAGTCGTGTATCGAAACGGTCGGTCCTTTACAGACCGACTGGGTAATTTGGTGCATTGGGACAAGGTCAAGGGAGTCTTTGCTAGCCACCGAGATTCAGACCAACCTTCGAGGATGCAAGAGATCTCCGAGGGAACGCAGACATTTGCTAAACCTCTGGTTCTGCCACTTCAAAATATGGCACGGTATGTGCCCGGGGTAACGCCGTTTATGGATTCAAAGGTCGGTGGCCACTCCCAAGCACGGCAAGAGACGACCAAGGGGACTTATCTCCCGGAACCTTGATGCGGAAACAGAGTTTGGCCCTCTCGACCTACCGGGTAGAGTGCATTTTGTTCGGTAAGTTTATTCGCCATGGCCTCTCGTAGAACCCTGGCCTTATCAGAACGTGTAGTTGCCAAATCGGTTTGCTCATAAGGATCCGCGTCCAGATCGAATAGCTGCATACGAGGCGAGGATGGCTCGGGCAAGTAGTGGTAGATGAGCTTCCAATCCCCCTGTCGAAAGACCGTAAAGTAATTGCTCCGATGGGGCGCATGCGGGAAATGCATCACAAACTCTCGGTCCAACAACGCAGGTTCGCTCGATGCGAAAATTCTTTTTAGCGAATTTCCGTCTACAACGTGACCGGTTGGGATTTCGAGCTGGACTAGCTCAGCGATGGTTGGAAAAAGATCGTAGATCGCTCCCCAACCTTTACGGATCTGACCCGAGGGGGTCGGCAATCGGTCCTGCCACTGATTCTTGGCCGGTTTGGCCCAGGCGGCGATAAACGGCACCCGCATGCCCCCTTCGTAGTGCGATCCTTTCTTGCCTCGCAAGGGGGCCGAACTGGCCACCGCATGGGGGTCCCCCAACGGTGCATCCGAACCGTTGTCACCTAAGAAAAATACAAGGGTGTTTTCGGCAATCCCCAGCTCGTCGAAGCAATCGAGCATTTTCCCGAGCGAATCGTCCATGCCTTGGACCAACGATGCGAACGCTAAGGCCTGTTTGGAGAACTTGCCGGCAGGATCCTCGGTAGGAAATCTAGGATCGGCTTGGAAGGGAGCATGGACGGCATAGTGGGCGAAATTCAAAAAGAAGGGTTTTCCCTGACGCACGCTCTCTTGGACGTGCTTTTTGGCTTCGCGAGTGAGCGCCTCGGTGAGGAAAATGTCCTGGCCATGGTACGCATCCAAACCCGGTACCGCATGGGTCGGCTTGGGTGCCTCGGCCCCGAAGCTCTTGGTTCCGTAGTAACTGCCCGGTTGGCCGATCGATGAGCCACCGACATTGATGTCAAAGCCCAGGTTGCGAGGATCGCTGCCGATGCTATCGCGGGGGCCAAAGTGCCCTTTGCCCACATGGATCGTGCGGTAGCCTGCTTGTTGCATCATTCGGGCCAGAGTAACGCTCGATGCATCGAGCCCTTTCCAGTTCCAGGCTGGTGGGCCCGAGGGTCCACGGTTGTTGGAATCTGGGTTGATCCACGTGGTGGTCCGGTGCCGGGCGCTGTTCTGACCGCTCATGAGAGAAATCCGCGACGGCGAGCAGACGCTCATCGCATAGAACTCGCTGAGCCGAACCCCGAGTTTGGCCAATCGTTCCATGTTCGGGGTGCGGTACCATCGATTCAAAGGATGCTCGACCGCAGCGCCATCCTTGTCGATCAAAAACGGAACCGAGGTATCCATCAAGCCCATGTCGTCGACGAGGACAATCATGACATTGGGTTTCGAGTCCCCTTGCGAGCCCCCCTGGCCTGCCGCGTTTTGGGCATTGCTATCGGCCCTGCTAGGAGCCCTGCTAAGCGTCGCCGCAATCGCAATCAGCAGCATGGCGCAGATCCGTGCAATTCTCAGCAGGTCTTGTAAGGTTTTCATAAGAACTTGTATTTCGAGTTGTTCAAAGATTTTTCCACGAGTTGTCTTTTGCCGATCCCAAGCCTCGGTGCTGTGAGCTCTACAGGGCGATTATTTCGCAAGTTCGATTCTGTGGGGCTCGGCACCTTCGATCCATCGGTAACGGCAGTCGACTTCGAGGTTTTCGACCGTTTGCGTTTGACCGTTTGGCCAGGTGATTTCGAGGCGATCGAGCCGATCGGCTTGGCCGAGTCCGATGTGGAGCACTCGCTCGTTGGTTCCATAGAATCCGTCTCCGACGCTCGATGCGCAGATCCATTGCTCCTGGCCTCTTGTTGCGCGGAGGATTCCTCCGGTGGCATTGCGTTCGGAGCGCGTACCGACGAGTTCGAGTTGCACGAAATGGTTCGTGCTTTTGGTAGAGTTTGCAAGCAATGCAGTGGGTCGATCCAAGTGGGTCACGGCAAAATCGATCCGGCCGTCTCGATTGAAATCCAAGGCCGTCAGCGATCGGCCAACGTTGTCGACATCAAAGTACTTGCCTGGGCTCGGGGAGCGTAGCCACTGGAATTTTCCTTGTGTGTTTTTGAGCACTTGCGGTGGCATTTGCCAGGGTTCTATGTAGTCGATGTGTCCGTTGACGGCAAGGAAATCCAGCCAGCCGTCGTTGTCCAGATCGGTCAGTTGGCAGCCGAAGCTGAGCCATTCGAGGGTCGGTTCGCCGAGCTTGGCGATTCGAGTCGCATCGGTGAACAAGCCGGGTTGGGTCTGACGGTAAAGGGTGCTGACCTCGTATCGAAAATTGGTGACGATCAGATCGAGTAGGCCATCCCGATTTTGGTCGCCGCAGGCGATGCCCATCGAAGCCTGAGCTCGACCGAACAGATCGACTGCGACCCCGGATCGGATCGCGCACTCTTGTAGCTCTAGCGTTTGGTCGGATTGAGGGCTGCTCAACAGCAGGTGGTTCGGAGACACATCGTTGGCGAAGAAAACGTCGTTACCGGCTTTTTGGTCGAGGTTGGTGATCAGAGCCCCGAGGGCATAACCATCGACGAGGGACTCGAGCAGTTCGGAGTCTGCAAGACTCCAGGTTCCATCGGCTTGATTCCACAGGATGCGAGTCTTACCGGGGGTGAATCGTTTGGGATGGCAGAATACCGAATCGGGGCTTGTAGGGGTCGGGCATGTTCGGGTCAAGAAGTCCTGTCCGTCGATGTAGGCGCACTGGACAATATCGGGCAGCGAATCGCCGTTGAGATCGGCGGCTTGGATGGCGCTGTTCCAGATCGCTGGGCTGGTCGCTTGGGGCATGTCCATGCGTTGGAAGGTTCCGTCCCCTTGGTTGCGAAACCACTTGATTTCACCGATGTCGGCTGCGAGCAGATCATCGAATCCGTCTTGGTCGAGGTCTGCGACTGCGGTTCCTTGGCCGTAGCCAAGATCCCCGACGCATGCTTGTTGTTCGACTGCGGTGAAGCGATCGCTTTGGATCGAGCGGAAGAGTTGTTTCGGCAAGTACCTTGGGGGTTGGCTCAAGGGTGAATCGCCGGCTTGGGAATAGAACAGATCGGGCCATCCATCCTTGTCATAATCGATGGCGGAGACTCCCCCCCCGAGTCCTTCGAGGGTCATCCAATGCTTCCGGCCTTTGGCGCCGTTGTCGTAATACGCGTCGAGTCCGAGGGACATCGCGACATCCTCGAGTCGTATGCTTGGGGATGCCTCAAGGGTCGTAGGGTTCGATGGTTCGGGTGCATCGGTCGATGCGATTTGGTGATTCTCTGGCAAAGGCCAATCGTTGAGTGGAAGTTTCCCGAGGATCGCCGAGGCGTAGCTTTTGCCGCTTTGGAGTTCCTTTTGGAGTGCGATCAAGCGTTCTGGGAACGGTTGGTTGGTTTGCGCAAGCGCGATGGCTTCCCATCCGAAGGCCAAGACCTGGTCGCCGAGATCTTCGTAGAGTTTGGCGATCTCGAAGAAGGCTTGGTCCTTGACGAGTCCACGTTGGATTTGGTTGGTAAGGTCTTTGATGCGAACAAGTTTGCCGGATTGATCGCGGATTTCTAAAGCCAATTCGGGGCGTTGCAAGTCCATCAAGCATTCCGAGAGGGACTGCATAGCGCTTAGGTGTCGACGGTCCAGCGCGATCGCTTCGCTGAAGCATCGAGCGGCCGTGTCTGCACGGGCTTGGAGCATCCAGTAGCGGCCGGCGATGTACCAGTATTCAGGGTGTCGTGAGTGCCCTTCGGGTGGGTTTTGCAGCCATTTTCCGACGGCTTGGATTTCCCCGGTCTCCAAGAGGGATTCGCCGTACCATATCCAGGGTTCGAGGAGTTGCGGATGGGATTTGGTCCATTGATCCAAGCGATCGATGCAGTCTTTCCAGCGGTCGGCAAAGAGCAGGAGTCGGACCTGCCCGAGTTGGCTCATGGGGTCATCGGGATCGAACTGCTCGAAGGCCGTCCGAAGGGGCTCTTGATCCTTGGGGTCTCGAAGGTCGACAAGGCTCATCAGATCTGGAGTTTTGAAGTCTCCGAGGCGAACGATACGCTCGAGGACTTTTCCTGCATCCCAGCGTCGGCCTTGTGCGTGCAGAAGATCGGCCAAGAGCCGCAGAGCTGGAAGGGCTTTGGGGTATTCTTTGAGCAGACTACGTAGTTTTGCCTCGGCTCTGGGAAGATCTCCGGATTGGGCGAGCCACTCGGAGAGTTGACCTGTGGCGGCCGGACCGGCTTGGGGATCGCTTGGATCTATTTGAGAAATCAGCTCGATAGCCCCCGGGAGGTTTTTGCGGGCGGCCATGATTTGCGAGGCGAGGAAAAGAGCCGGAACGGATTTAGGCTGCTCGACGAGGAGACCTTTGGAGATCGCCCAGGCTTCATCGAGTTTTTTTTGTCCCAGGAGTGATTCCGCGTTTTTCAGGCGGGCATCGAACGGTTCGCTTGGCGTGGGTTTCGACGCGGTGGGTTTAGGGGGATTCGCATCCGGGGGGTTGCAGCCTGTTGCTAGGAGAAGCACTACGATGCTCAGAGTTGCTACTTGGATCGAGCGCGTTGGCAAAGGGGACTTGCTCATGGTCATCCGGCGTTGCGTTGTTTGTACTTCCAGACGTCTTGGATGATGTCGGCTAGCAAATAGCGAGGAGTGTATTCGATCGCTTTTTTGAGCCGAGCAAGGTCAGGCACGCGGCGTCGGATGTCTTCAAAGTCTTCGTCGTAGGCATCGGTGTAGGATTGGAACTCGATGGAAGTTTTCGGATTGACGATCGAGATGACTTGCTTGGCGACATCGAGGATCGAGACCGGAGAGTCGGATCCGATATTGTAAATTTGGCCGTGGCATTGGGGGTGCTGCATCAGCTCGGTGACCGCATAGACGACATCGTTGACGTGGGCAAAGCAGCGGGTTTGCTGGCCGTCGTCATGGACCATCAGGGGCTTGCCCTGCATGGCTGCTTCGACGAATCGGGGCAGGACCATGCCGTAGGCACCCGACTGGCGGGGTCCGACGACGTTGAAGAAACGTCCAATGACGATTTTCATTTGGTGTTCTCGAACGCAAGCCATGCATAGGAATTCGTCGATGGCTTTGCTTGCTCCGTAACTCCAACGGGGTTTTGTCGTTGGGCCGAAGACCAGATCGTCCGATTCGTTCCAAATCGCTTTGGGGTTTTTTCCGTAGACTTCGCTCGTGCTGGCTAGGAACAGCGGGATAGGTTTGCCTGCTAGATGATGTCGGCGAAGTTCGTCGAGGAGGAGTTGTGTGGGATAGATGTTTCGGTGGATGGTCTGGGTGGGTTGCTTGGCGATCAGGGCCACGCCGACGGCGGCGGCCAAGTGGTAGACCGCATCGACATCGTGGCAGGCTTCTTGCACACAGGCTGCTTTGCCGAGGTCGGAGCTGATGATACGGAGGTTGGGATTGGATTCGAGGTGTTCGAGGTTCCGGCGGCTCCCGGTGCTGAAATCGTCGACCACGACGACATGATCGCCTCGCTGAAGAAAATGCTCGGTAAGGTGCGAGCCGATGAAGCCGCCACCGCCGGTAACTAAGATGCGCATCGAGAGAGTCCGAAGCCTGATGAAAAAAAGCAATTGGGCCCAAGTGGCTCCTTGGGTGTATTGTACCATTGTAACGTCAGTCCCCTGTTTGCAACGGGAAAAGTCCCCTTATCGCCCTTGGCTGTTAATCTGTGAGGGATTTGCGGCCTGTGCCGTTAAGGAGTGCGTCCTTGGGGGATTCGATTCAGGTCGCAGGCGAGAGCCTACCGAAGAACCAGGGGGTTTCTCGAACCACCATCGATTCGGTACATTATTTCTGTACATTATGCAGGGGTGATACCAGCGGTATTGCAGCCTGAGTCGAAACGCGCGAAGACCAACGCTTGGACCAACAAGGGAATGCTGGGTATGGTAGATCATTCAAATAGGAACGCTTTGGGCATAGTTTTTGGCGGGCGTCGTGCCCGTCGGATGGTCGTGGCAGTTTTGGCCTCGTTGACCGTTTTCGGATCGGTATCGAATTTTGCCGAGTTGGGTTTCGCGCAAAACCGTCAACCGCCCGCCCGGCAGACCCCCAACGCGGGGCAACCTGGCAAGCCTAGTCCACAGCCTAACAAGCCAGGTTTTCAGGCACCTGGGACTCCAAAGCCCGCGGCTCCGGTTCGCAAAATGAGCGAGGAGGAGAAGCGTAAAGAGCGAGTCCGAGCGTTGTTTGCCGATGCGGCCAACGCCCAAAACAATGGAGCGTATCCGTTGGCCCTGGAGCAATGGCAAAGGCTCATCAAGGATTTTCCTGGCGACCCCTTGGCATCCAGTGCGCGTTATTATTTGGGTCTTTGCTATCAGGAGCAATCGCCACCGGATTATGCCAATGCGGTTGGATCGTTTCGAAAATCGCTCGAGGACAAGGATCTCAAGGAGCAGGAAGAGGCGTTGGTCAACCTCGGCTGGTGTTTGGTCCAATTGGGGAGCGACCCACAAAAGGAGTCTAAAGCTGCCTTGGCAGAGGCCTCGAAGGTATTCGCATCTTTTTTGGAAAAGTACCCTGACAGTCCATCGGTGGATCGAGCGATATTTTACGCTGGGGAAGCCGAGTCGCGACTCGGCAATACCGAAAAGGCCGTGGGATTTTACAATCAGTTGGCGCAGAACAAGAAGCTGACCAAATCTCCGTTGGTTCCCGAAGCGCTTTTTGCGTTGGGCTTTTCCTATGAGGAACTCAAGCAACCGAAACTTGCAAGTGAGAACTACGAGGCGCTGCTTGCCGGCCATATCAAGCATCCATTGGTTCGCGATGCGAATGTTCGATTAGGCGAAATCGCCTTGCAGTTGGACAAACCCGATCAAGCTGCTGCTAGGTACGAGCAGGTGATCGGCACTGCGGATTTCAAAAAGTCCCCGCTGGCCGATTATATCTATTCGCGGTACGCCTTTGCATTAGCCAAGTCTGGGCAGTATGCGAAGTCGTCCGAGGCCTACAAGCAGCTTGCAACGCTGTTTCCGAATTCGAAATATGCGCAAAACGCTTCGCTTTCGATGGCCCAAGCCTTGATGCGGGACAAGAAGTACGCACAAGCTCGGGAAGCGTTTGTCCAAGTGCTCGCGTTGAAGGATTCCAAGGCGATTGAGGCAGCCCATTGGCTGTGCCAAATCGCGGTGCTTCAGAACCAAAAAGAGCAAGTCGTTCCCATCGCTCGCGAAGCCTTGGAGTGGGCCTCTCGGATTCCCGCCAAGGACCTAACTCCTGGGACGCGGAGCCAGTTGGCTTTGCTTAAACTCGATTTGGCCGATGGGCTTTTTGCAACCGCAGAAGGCAAGGCCGAGGCCCGGAAGTTGTTTGAGCAGATCGCCGTCGAGTATGCCGACGAACCGGTATCTCCACGGGCAACCTACAATGCGGCTTTTGCTGCGATGCAGATGGGGGATTTACCAGAGGCCCTGCGATGGGCCGAAGCCTTCGAGACTCGCTTTGCCAACAGCGAATTGATTCCTGACGTCGGTTATGTCCGCGCCGAATCCTTGTTGCAACGCGGTGAGCACCCGGCAGCCTCTGAAGCTTTCGAAAAGCTCGTGCAATCGGCCAAGGACCATCCTTCGAGAACGAATTGGGAATTGCGTGGAATCACCGCGCAGTATCTTGCAGGGCAACCCGAAAAAGCACTGGTGCGCATCGACGCGATTGTCAAGGAGAGCAAGGATCCTTCGGTGCAGGCCGAAGCTCGATTCCTTCAAGGGGCTTGTCTGCTGAAGCTCAGCAAACCCGACGAGTCGATCGCCGCGTTGGATCAATCGTTGAAACTGAGTTCGACATGGGGCCAAGCCGACGAGGTTTTACTGGTCTTGGCTCAGGCTCATGAGGCCAAGCAGGACAAGGTCAAGGCCAAGGAGGTCTTAGAGAGGTTGCTCAAGGAGTTTCCAAAGTCTCGATTCAAAACCCAGGCTGAGTTTCGGCTCGGACAGCTTTCGGCCCAGGCGGGTAAAACACAGGAATCGATCGATTGGTACCAGCGAGTCATCGTTCAGAACACCGATACGAGCTTGCGAGATTTCGCCAAATTTGACACTGCTTATTTGTTGATTCAGCAGAATCAATTTGCCCAGGCCCAGGAGTTGGTCCTGCAAGTGATCGATTCGACGAAGAACCCTGGGTTGGCACAAGAGGCGATCGTGGCCAATGCGATCTGCTTGCGGCAAACTGGAAAGCTTGAGGACTCGATCGGAGCCTTAACCAAACTGATCGAACAGAATCCGACCAAGGGGGCGATGGTCAAGGCTCTATACGAGCTCGGAGTCGGTTTGGTTTCGGATTCTCAATTCGAACGTGCCGTGGCGATTTTCGATCGGATCGAACAAGAATTTCCCACTTACGCGTTGATGGACCGTGTTCTCTTCGAGAGGGCTTGGGCACAGAAAGAGCTTGGGCAACTCGAGCAAGCCAACCGTTCATTCCGCGCCGTTGCCGAGAAGTATCCTGAGAGTCCAGTGGCCGCTGAATCCTATTTTCACGTTGGTCAAGCCGACTTTGATAACGCGAGTTTCGAAACGGCGGTCAAGGCTTACACGGTTGCAGCAAGCAAGTCTTCGAGCAAAGAACTGCAGGAGAAATCCCTCTACAAAATCGGTTTGTCGTTGTACCAACAGAAGCAGTATGAGGAATCAGCGAAGCGATTTAGCAAGCAGTTGGCCGAGTTTCCCAAAGGGGAGTTATCGCTCGATGCTAGACTGATGATTGCCGAGTGCGCTTACAAGCTTCAGCAGTATGCATCGGCGATGATCCATTACGATTCGGCGCGCAAAGCGCTCGAGAGCGCACAGGATCGCCTGGGGATACAGGAGCAAGTTCAATCGTTGATTTATTTGCATGGGGCCCAGACGGCAAGCGAGTTGAAAAAGTGGGCCGACGTGGAGGCTTGGGTCACCAAGATGGCCACGGTGGTACCGGATTCAAATCTCCTGCCGATCGCGAGGTACGAACAAGCCGTCGCGTTGCAAAATTTGAAGAGGAACGAAGAGGCCTTGAAGCTTTTTGAGTCGATCGCTGAGGAGCAGCGAAACGAGCTTGGGGCTCGTGCGAGGTTCATGGAGGGAGAGTTGTGGTTTGCACAGCAGGATTACGCCAAGGCGGTGCAGGTGTTCCAGAAGGTCATGTATGGATTCGGGGGAACGCAAGCTTCAGAGGAGATCAAGAATTGGCAGGCCAGAAGCGCTTATGAAGCAGGCCGCTGCTCGGAGGTTTTGATTGGGGATTTGACCGGTGAGCGGCGACGAAAGGCGATCGACGCTGCCAAGAAGTTCTATGAGTTCTTGCTCAGCAACCATAGCGATCACGAGTTGGCCAAGCAATCGCAGGACCGGATCGATGAGTTGTCCAAGGGTCAGTAGTCGGGTGCTTTTGTCGCGGACGGTGTACCTAGTGTAGAGCCATTGTCCCCAATGGCTCGGTGCGACGCATGGCGTCGGGGTCTTTGGTTTTTCGGCTGTTTTCTGCTGGCGGCAAACCTCTCGGCTTTGTGCCTCGGGCGGATCGATTGGGGACAATCGATCTACACTAGTGCCTCAGGAGGATCGATTGGGGACAATCGCGAGGCAATAAGGGGTCGGTTCGTAAGTCTGCTGGTTGCTTTGGGACTAGCCTGGGGCTACATTAGAGTCCCCTGCCCCATCTAGGAGACCGGAATGAAGTATTCCTCATGCATTTGGCTCTTATCGTTTTGGTTTTGCCTACCTTCCTATGGCCAACCACCAGCCGAATCGATCGAATTTGAACAGCATATTCGACCGCTTTTGGCCGAGCATTGCTACGAATGCCATTCGTCGGAATCCAAGTCGCTTCAGGGAGGCCTGCGGCTCGATACGCCTAACGGCATCCTAGTGGGTGGGGATAGCGGTCCGAGTGTGGTTGCCTCGAAGCCTGACGAGAGCTTGTTGGTCCAAGCCGTCCGGTACCACGATCTCGATTCGGCGATGCCGCCAGCAGGTAAGTTATCCGAGGAGCTCATCGTCAAACTTGAACTCTGGGTTCGTTCTGGAGCTTCGATGCCCAGCGACGAGCAAGCGGCCAAGGTTCAGCGATCGATCGATATCGAGGCGGGTCGCTTGCACTGGTCGTTTGTACCTACCAAGCCGATGTCGAGCGAGTCGATCGACGCGGTGGAATTGCGAAGTCCGACGGTTTCGATCGAGAATCGGATCGATCTTCCGATCGCACGAAAGCTGATCGAACTCGACTTGGTCGCTTCGGCCCAAGCGGACCGAAGGTCTCTTTTGCGACGGCTCAAGCTTGATTTGCTCGGATTGCTCCCTAGCGACGAGGAGGTATCCTTGTTCATCTCCGACCCCGCAGTCGATGCGTACGAGCGGCGTGTCGATGAGTATCTAGCTTCGGGGCACTACGGCGAGCGATGGGCTCGTTACTGGCTCGATTTGGTTCGCTACTGCGATACGATGGAGGACTGGGCCGAGACGATCGGCCCATCGTACCCTTACCGCGACTGGGTTGTCGAAGCCTTGAATCGCGATCTGCCTTACGATCGTTTCGTGCAACTGCAACTAGCAGCAGATCAGATACCCGGCACTCCGGCGAGCGATCGAGCGGCATTGGGATTTCTCGGGCTGAGCCCGTCGTATTGGAAGGAGTTGCAGTTACCCGTCGAGATCATCAAATCGATCGTATCGGACGAGGTCGAAGAGAGGGTCCATACCGTATCGAGTACTTTTCTGGGGTTGAATCTTGCATGTGCGCGTTGCCACGATCACAAGTACGATCCACTGACGCATAGCGACTACTATGCGATCGCCGGAGTTCTATCGAACAGCAAGTCCACCGATGTGGCTTTGAGTGAAGGGGTCGATGCGGCTGAGGTGGTCCGATCGCGTAAGTCGGTCAAGGCGCTCGATGCTGAGTTCGAGAAGCTCTCCAAGAGCGACAAGGAAGAGGACAAGTTGAAGGCGACCGAGATACGTCAAAAGATCGAACAGGCCAAATCGGTCGCCGGTTACGATTCGCTTTTGACTCCCGGAGTGGAGGATCTGCGACTTGAAGTTCGCCAAGCCGAGGGTTCCCACGGTAGCAGGATCGTCTTTGAGCGTGAGCTCAAGGATTCGGCGATCGAGATTCGAGGGAATCCCAACAAGCTAGGGGCGAGTGTTCCGAGACGGTTCGTTTCAGTACTGACCCAGCCAACATCGGTGGTGGATGGGTGGACCCAAGGCAGTGGTCGCTATGAGCTTGCTCAGTCGATTACTGGCCAATCGCAGGATCTTGCGGCGCGGGTGATGGTCAATCGGATATGGAAGCATCATTTCGGTCGTGGGTTGGTCGATACACCGAGCGATTTTGGCAGGCAGGGTCAGGCTCCGACGCATCCGGAACTGTTGGACGATCTTGCGCATCGCTTCATCGAGCAGGGGTGGTCGATCAAGTGGTTGCATCGAGAAATCCTTCTTTCGGCGGCTTATCAGCGTCGGCATGAATTGCCCAAATCGCAGGATTCCGAGTTGCGTTACCTCTCGGCGTTTCCGAGTAGGGCTTTGGACGTCGAAGCTTGGCGGGACAGTCTCTTGCAGGTCACCGAAGGTCTGAGTTATCAGATCGGCGGTCCTTCGCAGGAACTTGGCAGCTTGACCAATGCGAGGCGAACTCTTTACGGTCACGTCCGTCGGCGAGAAGTTTCGGATTTACTGCGGCTTTTTGATTTTCCTGATCCGCTTACCCATAGTCCAACTCGGATTCCAACGATCACTCCGCTTCAGCAGTTGTACGTTTTGAATAGCCGTTTTGTGATCGAGCGGTCCGAGGCGCTCATTGCTCGTTTGGATCGCGAGGGCATCGACGATGTGCAAGAGAGGATTCGACGCTTGCACCGATGGCTTTATCAAAGAGAACCGACCGAGCGAGAGTTCGCAAGGATCAAGGAGTTCGTTCAAGTCGCACCTGATCGATGGCAGCTTTTGGCACAAACGCTGTTGGCTAGCAACGAATTTTACTTTTGTAATTGAGGGAAGACCGGCAGATGAGAATCTCACAGGAGGGTATTGCGTCGGTCCTGACGCGTCGAGAGGCGTTGAAAACCACAGGTGCTGGGCTTGGAATGTTGGCATTGGCAAATCTTTTGCCCAGAGAAAACCACGCTTCGATGGGTTCCGCCGACGCCGACTCGGCAGGGCAACTTGGAACGATGGGGCATTTTGCGCCGAAGGCCAAGCGGATCATCCATTTGTTCATGAACGGAGGGCCGTTTCAGGGTGATCTGTTCGATCCGAAACCTGCGTTGAACAAATTCGCTGGACAGAAACCCCAAGGGGCGGACTTGAGGACCGAACGGCCCACGGGTGCATTGATGCCCGTTCCGTTTGGATTTTGTCATCACGGGCAAAGCGGTTTGGAGATCAGCGAACTGCTCCCTTACACTTCCCAGTTTGCCGATGACTTATGTGTTATCCGGTCGATGCACACCGACAATCCGAACCATGGTCCGGCTTTGTTCATGATGAACAATGGGACGATCACTCCGAATCGGCCGACTTTGGGCGCATGGTTATCCTATGGGTTGGGCTCGGAGAACGCCAATCTTCCCGAGTTTATCTCATTGTGTCCTGGCCGACCTGTAAGATTCTCGGAGCTTTGGTCCAGTGGTTTTCTGCCAGCCAAGCATCAGGGGGTGTATGTCAACCATTCGAATCTCGATCCCAAGCAGATGATACCCTACTTGCAAAACAACAAGTGGAGCGGCGAGGCCCAAGCCGAGCAGTTGGAGTTGCTAAAGGATTTGAATCAACAAAGCGATGTTCGGGCAGGAGTCGACCCACAGCTAGAGTCTCGAATCCATGCGATGGAGACAGCATTTCGGATGCAAATTGAGGCGGCAGAAGCCTTTGACATTCAGAAGGAGACCGAGTCGACGCGGGAGGCTTATGGCAAATCGCATTTCGCGAATGGTTGCTTGTTGGCTCGGCGGTTGGTAGAGCGAGGGGTTCGCACGGTGCAGGTTTACTATGGGAACGGTCAGCCGTGGGACACGCATTCGAACCACAACGAATCGACACGAACTCTGTGTGAAGACATCGACCGTCCGGTCGCGGCATTGTTGAAGGATCTCAAGCAACGCGGGATGCTCGATGACACGTTGGTGCTCTGGGGTGGTGAGTTTGGTAGGACTCCGACGACGGAGAATTCCGATGGCCGGGATCACAATCCTTGGGGGTTCACGGTTTGGATGGCAGGTGGTGGAGTGCGTGGCGGAATGGCTCATGGTGCCACCGATGATTTTGGGTTTCGTGCCATGCAGGACAAGGTTCACATACACGATCTTCACGCGACGATTTTGCACTTGATGGGCCTAGACCATACCCGATTGACTTATCGGCACGCAGGTCGCGACTATCGTTTGACGGACGTTGCGGGCAATGTAGTTAGGCCGATTCTGCGATGAGCGACGATCCGAGATCCGAGGCGATAGCGAGTGACGTTCCTAGAGCCAATGGCGAGTTGAATCGGGGGCTTGGACTACTCCAAGCGACAGGGCTCAACATCGCCAACATGGTGGGCATTGGGCCATTTATTACGATTCCGGCCTTCATCGCAGCGATGTCTGGGCCGCAAGCGATGATCGCTTGGGTACTCGCGGCGATATTGGTCTTGTGCGATGGCTTGGTGTGGAGCGAACTTGGAGCCGCGTTGCCTGGGAGCGGGGGTACCTATCATTTCCTCAAGCAGATTTATAGCAAGTATCGATGGGGCAGGATTCTACCGTTTCTGTTTATATGGCAGTTTATGGTCAGCGGCGCGATGGAGATGGCCTCGGGGTACATCGGTGCATTGAGTTACCTCGAATACGCCATGCCGGGTCTTGTCGAGCGATTCGGATCCATACCTGGTGGCACGCGTTGGATTTTGGTGCTGGCGGTGGTTGTTATCACGCTTCTATTGTGTCGCCGGATCGAGAGCATCGGATGGATCGCGGTACTGATGACCTGCGGAACGCTTTTGACCGTCGCTTTGGTGATTTTAAGCGGTTGGTGGTACATGGATTGGTCGAAGATCGACTTTCCCGAGAATGCGTTCCGATTGGACTCGCAGTTTGCTTCGGGGTTGGGAGCCGCCATGCTGATTGCGATCTATGACTACTTGGGGTACTACAATGTATGCCATTTAGGAGACGAGGTCCGTGAGCCGTCCAAGACGATTCCGCGTGCGGTGATGGGGTCGGTCATTCTGATCGCATTGATTTACATGACGATGAATCTATGCATCATAGGGGTCGTGCCATGGAGACAAGCCATGGAGTCGAAAAACATCGCGGCGGATTTCATGGAGACTCTCTATGGTAGGCCTTGGGCCGTCGCGTTCACATGGCTGATCCTTTGGACGGCTGCAGCCTGCATGTTTTCAATCACGCTTGGGTACTCCAGGATTCCGTTTGCAGCGGCCCGTCAGGGGGACTTTTACGGGGTATTTGGCAAATTGCATCCCGAGGGGAAGTACCCCTGGGTTTCCCTTTTGGCTTTGGGGGTTCTGACTTCGTTGTTTTGTTTTTTGGATCTGACGACGGTCATCAGTGCGGCGGTTTGCGTTCGGATTGTGGTGCAGTTTCTCGGGCAGATCGTCGCGTTGCATATTGTGCGAACCACGCGGCCGGATATTCACTTGCCATTCCGGATGTGGTTTTATCCGATCCCAAGTTTGATTGCGGCGGCAGGCTGGGTGTTCGTATTGGCAACGGCCGATCGCTTTGCCCTCCTGCTGAGTCTAGGAGTGGTCCTTTCGGGGCTTGGCGTGTATTCCTATTCGGGGATGGGTGCAAGGAGCTATCCATGAAAATCACCCGCATCGAAACGCTTGTATGTCATGCCCGGATGCGCAACTGGGTGTTCGTCAAGGTTCTGACGGATCAGCCTGGATTGTTTGGCTGGGGTGAGGCGACCTTGGAGTGGCACACCCGAGGCGTCGTCGGGGCGATCGAGGATCTGTCCCAACTGCTTCTGGGAGAAGATCCAACTCGGGTCGAGCACCTTTGGCAGATGATGTGGCGTCAGCATTTTTGGCATGGACATGGGATTGTCCGATCGACCGCAATCGCCGGCATCGATCTGGCGCTTTGGGACATCATCGGTAAAATTCACGGGGTACCTTGTCACAAGCTCTGGGGTGGGCCGGTCCGCGACACCATCCGCCTGTATTGTCATTTGGGTGGCGGTTCGATGGAGAGTTTTTATGAAACGCCGGTCGACAATGCGAAACGGTTTGCTGAGCTGGCTCAGCAGGCTCTTGCCGAGGGCTTCACAGCATTTAAGTCCATGGCGGTCCCCTCGACGATGCCGATCGAAGGTTTAAAGCCGATCAAGGCGGCCGAGGCGTGTGTGGCGGCGATGCGGCAAGCCGTGGGCTCGGACATCGACATCATGGTCGATTGCCATGCGAGGCCTTCTCCAGCGATGGGCATGCAGTTTGCCAAAGCCCTAGAGCCCTATGGGCTTTACTTCCTGGAAGAACCTTGCTGGCCTGAATCGATCGACGGCCTTGCAGCCATCAACGCGGCGGTGACGACTCCGATTGCAACCGGCGAGAGGATGACCCACTTGGCGGCCTTTCGCGATCTTTTCGCAGCGCGAGGCTGTGAGATTGCTACATCATCTGCGAATCGGTTCACAACGACGAACCGTGGCGTGACGAGATTGTGCAGGAGGGGTTCCGGCTCGATAAGTCCACGCGTACGGTGAGCCCGAATACCCTGCCTGGCCTTGGAATCTCGATCGATGAGGACGAGGTCCGAAAGCATCCTTTCGAGCAAGAGATCTTGCAGCGGGTGTTTCATCGCGATGGCAGTGTTGGCGATTGGTGAGAATTCTTCAACTTCACTACGATCGGAATTGCATCCTTGATCAAACCAGCACCCAACCTGTTGCACGGAGTACTGCCTGTCCTCCAGACCCCACTCAATACGGACGGTTCGATCGACGTACCGACGCTCGAGCGGCAAATCGATTGGGCCTTTGAGGTAGGTGCCCATGGGGTGGTCATCGCGATGGTCAGCGAGGTCCTGAGGCTCGGCTACCATGGTCGCAAAGAACTGGCCAGTTATGTCTCTCGGGCGGTACAGGGACGTGGCTTTACGGTCATCAGTGTGGGGGCCGAGAGTGTCAAAGAGTCGTTGGACTTTGCTGACCATGCCCAGGGGCTCGGGGCAAGCGCTGTCATGGCGATTCCCCCGGTATCGATTTCGCTTGGCAGTGCACAGACGGCCGGGTACTTCGCTGCCTTAGCCCGTGGGATTTCGATCCCGCTGGTTGTGCAGGATGCCTCGAGCTACGTCGGCGCGGCGATCGATCTGAGTGTTTATCTGAATCTGCTCGATGAGTTCGGCGAAGAGCGAATTTTTTTCAAGCCTGAGGCTAGCCCGCTCGGTCCGAATCTTTCGAAACTGCGCGATGCGACCAAAGGGCGAGCTCGCATCTTCGAGGGCTCCGGTGGGATCAATCTGGTCGACTGCTACCGACGGGGTATTGTCGGTACGATGCCCGGTACGGATCTACTCGACGGGATTGTCGCTCTTTGGAACGCCTTGCAAAAGGGCGATGAGGAGCGAATCTATGAGTTATCGCTCCCCATCGGCGCTCTGACGGCCTTGCAACTTCAAGCTGGACTCGACGGATTTCTGGCGATCGAAAAGTACTTGCTCAAGAAGCGGGGACTTTTTCCCAATACACTCCAAGTCGAGCCTTACGGATGGCAGCTCGACTCGGAGACATGTGCCGAGGTCGATCGATTGTTTGCATGGCTCGAACGAAAACTCGTTGAGAGTCGATAGGAGTTTTCTATGCCAAAGGCCCTGACCGATGAGATGGTGGTCCACCAAGGACGCTATCAGGTCTTGGCGCTTCTGTGTATTTCGGCAGCGATTGCCTATGTACAGCGCGCTGCTCTGAGCGTCCCGGCTTCGGAGATCGCCGGCGATTTGGAGTTTGCCGATTTGGCGCGCGATATGGGTTGGATTCAATCGGCTTGGTATTTCTCCTACGGCTTGATGCAAATCCCGAGCGGATGGCTGGCCGATCGGCTAGGAAGCCGCCGTGCACTGGCGATCTTTTCCGTCGTATGGTCGTTGGCCACGCTGCTGACGGCCTTTGTGACCGATTTTGTTTCGTTGTTGGTGATGTGGAGTTTGATGGGGGCCGCACAAGCTGGTGCGTTTCCTTGTGCGGCCAAAGCTCTCGGGCGGATCTTCCCGGAAACCGAGCGCGCGCGGGCCACCGGGCTGCTTGCCTCGGGCATGACCCTCGGTGGTGCGATCGCTCCGGTGATGACGGCGATGATCCTTCAGTCGTTGACGGCTTGGGCCGACGCTTGGGGCATCGACCGTTGGAGGCTATTGCTCGGGGCTTATGCGGTTCCGGGGGTCTTATGGACTGCTGTATTTCTGGGTTTGGTGTCGTTGCGAAAGCTACCCGCTGGAGCTAATACCTCGGCGTCTAATACCTCGGCGGCTAACGTTCCGGTCGATTGGTCGCGGTTGCTGCGGAGTTGGCCCTTGGGGTTGCTATGCGCCCAACAGTTTTTCCGAGCCGCCGGCATGGTTTTCTTTATGACGTGGTTTCCGACGTTCCTGCAGAAAACAAGGGATGTGACCCTCCTGGGGTCGGGAGTTCTCACGACGGTTGCTGGAATCGGTGGT
This sequence comes from Planctomycetaceae bacterium, assembly GCA_021298315.1. Classification (GTDB taxonomy): domain Bacteria; phylum Planctomycetota; class Planctomycetia; order Pirellulales; family Pirellulaceae; genus JBKCUI01. Next base: position 14,529 of record JAJTFC010000062.1, on the reverse strand, counting down.
ATGGTCGGCAGTCTGACCGGTGGCTTTTTCTCCGATTGGCTCTTGCTCAGAACGGGCAACAAGCGGCTCAGCAGGCAGGGAATTGCAGTCGTCGGGATGGGGCTCTGTTCGTTGCTGATCGTCGCTTCGTATTTTGTAAGTGACGTTCAACAGAGTATCGCATTGATAACCCTGGGCGCATTTTGCGCTACGTTTGGAGGGGTCAGCGGCTATACCGTGGCGATCAGTTTCGGTGGGCGTCAAGTTGCAACGGTTTTTAGCACTATGAATATGTTTGGAAATCTCGGGGCAGCACTGTTTCCTTTGACGGCCGGTTGGCTTGTCGCTCAAACGGGCAATTGGAATTTGATCCTATTTCTCTTTGCCTGCGTGATGGCTATCGATGCCCTCTGTTGGGCGTTTCTCAATCCACAAGGCACACTTTTTGGAGACGAGCATGAAGGTCGTTAAAACACCGCAATCACGATGCGGCGCGGCGGTTGTACGCGGCGATATCACCCCTCCGATCGGGATCTACCATCGCATGTGGGGCGCGGCGCTTCATGACCGTGCCACGGGTGTCCATCGACCCTTGGAGGCGACGCTTCTGTGGCTCGAACCGCTCCCGCCGGCACTGGGCGATCCCCAGATCCTCCTTGGGCTCGATCACTGCATCCTCGATGCGCAGGAGTTGCATAGTATCCGGAATGCGATCCATGAAGCGACCGGTGTGCCTTATGCCAATATCCTCGTTTCGATGTCGCATACCCACGGTGCAGGATGGATGTCCCGGACGCGAAGCGACTTGCCCGGTGGAGAGTTGCTCGCACCGTATCTGGATCAACTCGCTGTGCAAATGGCAGATCTTGCGTGTAGAGCACGAAGCAAGGTCGTTCCTGCTACGATCGTCTATGGCCAAGGTCGCTGCGATCTGGCCTCTCACAGGGACTACTTCGACGACCAAGGAGATCGATTCGTTTGCGGCTTTAATCCCAAAGGCCAAGCCGACGATACGCTCATGCTTGCCCAAATCACCGATGCCTCGGGAACGAGTCTCGCGACGGTGGTCAACTATGCTTGCCATCCGACCACTTTAGCCTGGGACAACACGCTGATCAGTCCGGATTGGGTCGGCGCGATGCGCGAGGTGATCGAAGAGCAAAACGGTGGATTGTGTTTGTTTCTCCAAGGTGCCTCGGGGGACCTTGGACCGCGCGAGGGCTTCGTCGGCGATACCTCGATCGCGGACCGAAATGGCCGAAAGGTGGGCTTTGCTGCGCTTTCGACGTTGGCAACATTGGCTCCCTCCGGAACCGAGTACCGTTACTGCGGCCCGGTCCTTTCGGGCACTGCCATTGGTACTTGGAAACATCAAGCGCTTTCGGACGAGGCGCTGAATCGGCAGACCCTTTGGCGATGGAAGGAGTTACTCGTCGAGCTCCCCTACAGGCACGACCTGCCTACGATCGAGCAGACGACATCGCAGCGAGAGCATTGGCTTGCCGAAGAGTCGATCGCGCGCGCTGCGAACGATGAAATGCGCATCCGCGATTGCCGCGCGGAGGTCGAACAGCGAACGCGGCAATTGACCCGCTTGTACAATTTGGTACCGGGCCGTTCGTATCCGTTAAGGCTGCGGATCGGGATTATGGGGGATGCCGTATGGATTTTTGTTCCAGGTGAGTTGTATCAAGTCTTTCAGCTAACCTTGCGCGAACGCTTTTCCGAGCACCCAGTCTTTGTCGCAACCTTGACCAACGACTGGCAACCTGGATACATTCCTCCTGCAAGCACTTACGGATACGCGATTTACCAAGAAGTCATCGCAGCGACGTCCCCTGGATCTTTGGAGTTATTGATCGAGGCGATCGCTCGCGAAGTCAAATCGATGATCCGGGGAATACAAGAGTTTATTGCAACGTGAGTACGGAGTTAAAACCATGGAAATGACCCCTTCCGACATCGATCGAATTATCCAAATGGCTTGGGAGGATCGGACGGCGTTCGATGCCATCCGAGCCCAATTTGGACTCACTCCGGGTGAGGTCATCAAGCTCATGCGAGCCGAGATGAAGCCATCGTCCTTTAGAATGTGGCGCGAGCGAACAACGGGCAGGAAGACCAAGCACGTGGCGTTACGAGGCTCGGTGTTTGGCCGATTCCGCTGCCCGAATCAAAAATAAGGGTTAGGAGCCCATAGACTCGCTATGGCCAGGGCGGGGAGTGGCATCCGTGTACGGACCTATCGGACTAGGCCTTCGCCGCGGAGTCTTCCTGAGAGCGCAAAGAAGGTCGGTGCCCAGAGTCCGACGAAGATCCCGAAACGCTCTGCATGAGCTTTCGATTCGGCTAGTTCTCCACCCGTTAAGAACCAGATAGCGATCGATCCGATGATCGAAGCAAAACCTAGGATAAAACAAAGATTCGATAGATTTTTGCAAAGTGTGCTGTTCACGAAGTTCCCTTGAACCAATCTGTAAGATTTACCGACCGCTTTATGAAGTGCTGGTGCGTTCAAGAAAAAAGGAGTCTCCATGACTATAGGACAGAGTCAACCCTTGGTGATTTCGGGGGCGTTGTGAGTCTCGATGTGGTCTTGGCGCAAACGGCTTGACCTATCGCGAACTTGACCTACCGCTAAATTGGAAGAGGGACATTTTTCATGGACGCAAATCGCCGTGCGTCCTGAGCACAATCGAGCGCAAAGGTTGACTATGGGACGAGATGCTATCCATCTTGTTTGGCTAAAGCGGGATCTGCGGCTTAGCGACCATTTGCCGATATGGGAAGCATCCCGGTCCGGTGCGACGGTTGTCATGTATGTTTTCGAGCCGAAACTTTGGGCCATGCCCGAAATGGATCGTGTTCACTTCGACTTCATCGCTCAGTCGCTTGAGGATCTCTCTGAAAAGCTCCGAGCGATTGGCGGGCGATTGGCGATACGTGTCGGGGAGTTGCCTGATGTTTTTGCTGAGCTCACGAGCAAGTTCGATATCGCCGGATTGTACTCCCACGAGGAGACCGGCAATCAATTTACTTACGACCGAGATCGCACCGTGGCGCGATGGGCTCGCCACTTGGGGGTTACCTGGAAACAGTATCCGCAAAACGGTGTGGTTCGACCCTTGAAGAGCCGTAATGGCTGGGCCGAGATTTGGCACAAGCGAATGACAGCACCGATCACCCCGACGCCAGCGAGTATGGTGATTCCCGGCGACTTCGATTGGGGGAGAATTCCTCAAGGAAGTGATCTGGGCTTATTGTCTAAACAGAGTCAAGATCTGCAACGAGGTGGCCAGTCCCAAGCGGTTCAAACCTTGCAGTCGTTCTTGACGCTGCGGGGAGTGAATTATCGCAAGGGGATGTCGAGTCCAGTGACAGCACCGGACGACTGCAGTCGCTTGAGTCCTTATCTGGCCTGGGGATGCCTTTCGATGAAGTCGACGTATCAGGAGCTGTTGGCCAGGGAAGAAGAGCTCCGAGAAGCTCCGGTCGGATCGATCGATTCGCGTTGGTTGGGATCCCTCAAGTCGTTTTCCTCGCGATTGGCATGGCATTGCCACTTCATGCAGAAGCTCGAGGACGAGCCTACGTTGGAATTCGAGAACATCTCTCGCGTGTACGATGGCCTTCGGGAGAACGAATTCAATCAAGAGCGTTTCGAAGCATGGCAGTCAGGCAACACCGGTTATCCGATGATCGATGCATGCATGCGGGCACTTGCCCAAACGCGTTGGATCAATTTCCGTATGCGGGCGATGTTGATGTCGTTTGCATCGAATCATTTGTGGCTGCATTGGCGTCCGACGGCTGTGCATCTTGCGAAGTGCTTTTTGGATTTCGAGCCTGGCATTCATTTTTCCCAGTGCCAAATGCAATCGGGAACCACGGGCATCAATACGATACGCATCTACTCGCCGGCCAAGCAGGTGATCGATCAGGATCCGACCGGAGAATTCATCCGGCGATACGTCCCGGAACTAGCGCGGGTCCCGAACGAGTACTTGCCTGAGCCGCATCGTATGCCGATGCACGTGCAGTCGCAGGTCGGTTGTGTGGTGGGACGCGATTATCCGTTTCCGATCGTCGAGCATCGAACGGCTTACCGGATGGCGCAGGAGAGGATTTTTGCGATAAGGCAAACCGAAACGGCGATCGATGAATCGAAGCGGGTCTATCAAAAGCATGGGTCTCGGAAGAAGCGGGATCCGATGCCCAAGCTGAAATCTAAAACGAAATCGGATCTAAAGCAGCTTTTCCTATTCGATGATTTTAAAGAGAGCGACTGATCTGTTTTGATTTCGATCGATCTACTTTTCTTGTAACCAGGCCAAATCGAAATTGGCCACGACTAAGCGGCGATAGGCCCACGGCCGTCCATGATCACCATATCGGGCCTCGACACCTTGTTCATCGAAGCACATAACCCGTCCGTCAGGCAAGACCGCCAAATCGCTTTAGGCGCTAGCCGCTCTAGGTCCCGTTTCCGGTAGGATCGAAAAACGCTTGAGGAAAGTTCTTCGAGATCAGGGCGTGCCTGCACCCGGGATATCGACGTCGACCAATTGAAAACTTGCGGATGGACTTCGATGGATCTGGTCCGGGTCGTGGGAGGCGGAGGTGCAGATGATAAGCTGCTTTCGCTCTGGCCCGCCGAGCATCACTGCGTAAGCATGGGTGTCGACTTGGATGCGATCGGTAATTGCGCCACCTTTGCAGACCCGTACCACACTGTCTTGGCCTTCGGGATTCGCACACCACACGCCTCCTTGGGCGTCGAGGCATATTCCATCGGGTCCAATGGATGAAGGCAACTGAGCCCAGATCCGTCGATTGGCCAGTGATCCGTCGGCAATGATGTCGAAAGCAGTCAGTCGATTTCCTATTGTTTCTCCGACAATGAGAGTTTTTCCATCTGGCGTAATCACGATTCCGTTGGGGAAGGAAAGATGATCGGCGACCACCGTGGCTTTTCCATCCGTCGCTACGAGTACCAGGACGCAGGTTTCGACCGGCTTGGCTGTCGGGTCGACAAAGTTGTAGCCGATATCCCCGACGTACATTCGACCTTGATTGTCAACGATACCGTCGCTGAGGCAGAAGACGGTCAGGTTGCTGATATCAGCAAGCCGTGTCAAAGCACCGTTTTCGACTCGGTAGATTGTCCGAGCGAACGCGTCACCGACGAGGATCGTTCCGTCAGGCGCGATCCCGAAGCCATTGGGAATGAAAGGTAAATCGACAACGGTCTCAACGGCTCCTTCCATACCGATCGTTTTGATTCGTTTGTCGTGGATATCGATAAACCATAGCTTATCGTTATACCATCGCGGGCTCTCGGTAAACTTCAGTCCGTGTGTAGAGTCCACCAATGTTGTCGCTTTTGTATTCATTTTTTCGATCGGTTCGTTCTCTAGGTACACTATGGCGATAAATTTTTTTTGCGAATATTTGCAATGTATACCGGTTACGTACTAACTCGATTTACAAATGCGAGAGTCAAATCGGTTATGGCTTTAGTGACATGGCCTTTCCCGGTCAGGTCATTGCAAAGCAATAAATCGCCGGCTTGAAAGCGTCTCGATTCGCCATCGCTGGTAGCAACTTCCCCGACACCCGAGAGGATAATGCAGATGTAGGGTTGCGGGGCATTGTGCGCAGGGGCTTGCGTCCCGGCAGGAAATGAGATGACCGACATGTTGGTCACTGCTCCGAATTCACTTGTCTTACCTACGGGGTTAGGCGGAGGTCCCATGGCAAGTTCGTGTTCGGGGAATTCCTGGGAACCAAAGTGGGTTTCCCCGTGGGGGTCAACGAAGATCAAATCAAATTTCATCATGATTCCTTTTTAGCCGTGTTTGTATCAATCTCGGAAAATACGACAGTGGCAGTCTTCACGGCCTCCAAGGCTGCAGGGAAGCCCGCGTAGACGGCCATTTGAAGGATGATTTCCAGTACTTGGTCTCGTGTACAACCGATGTGCAAAGCACCCCGAATGTGATCTTTAAGCTCAGCCTGCGGATAACCAAGGACGGTCAATGCGGCGATGGTAAGCATCTCTCTAGTATTCATGTCTAGCCCTGGTCGTGAGTAAACGTCTGCAAATGGAAACTCCACGAGGCAGCGAGCCAGATCGGGGCTGGAGTCTTCGAGTCCTTTCAATGCCGAGTCGACATCTGGTCCGAACATTTTGCGCATCGTGGCCAAACCGAGTTCGTAGCGCGTTTTTTCCATACTCATGCCAGTGCACCTTACCTGCGTAGATCGAGTGAGCAAATCGGTGATTAGTGGTATTTTCGCAGTGGTTCTCGAATGGGCCAGCGGCTCGGAAGCAGCTTCACTTTAGGCTCCTCGAATCGGCAGTGAAGTGTTCCTAGACGCTCGAAACTTATTCGGATGTCCGACCCCGGATCGATGAAATTGTCATGGTCGCAGCCAGTGCAGTCTGGTATGGTGCCAAAGCCCATGACAGAACCGGGTTTTATTGGGGCAATGAATCCAAGCCAGGCGAAGATATCTTCCGCCTTGTGGCTGATATCAGACGTAGAACCTCTGTATTTAACCTGCCCGTTGACCTCTACGGTCACTTCGAGATTGTAAGGGTCACCGATTTCATCAAGGGTCACGAGATAGGGGCCGAGCTGATTGCCTTTTGCCATGTCTTTGGTCAAGCAGAAACCACCGACAAACTCTGTAGCTTGAATGTCGCGAGCTGAGATGTCATTGAAGATGCAGAATCCTGCTACAGGCTGTTTTGGGTTTCCATAGATTACTGCGAGTTCAGGCTCAATATCCAACCTGGACGAGTAGGCGGGCCAGGGAATGGATTCGTTATCTCCGACGATTGTATTCATGTTGCTTTTGTAATACGACAGAGGTTCCGGCTGTCCCTCGGGGGCCTTGGCTTTGGGAGCCATAACAGCCCTTGCAAACGCTTCGAGTAAAGGAGCGGTCTGAGGGTTGTCTTTTTCATAAAGCCCAATGACACTTGCAGAATTTTTTAGGTGCTTTGGCGTCAATCCGAAATCGAACAAGGCTATGATTTCGACTGGTTCGAGGAGTCGTACGGTATGCAATGGGTACTTCTCGTCTGCATTGAATTCCTTAAGGTGATCTTCTCCCCACGCCAGCAACTTTTTGGCGTTATTTTCGCTTTCAGGGAGATTCTCAAGATAGGACCGACTGTCGCTCAAGCTAGGCATAGTCGTTTTCGCCTTGATCGTTAACGTCTCAAAAGAGATTGCATGGTTTCGGATAACGAGGCCGAAATGGACTTTGGGTGAGCTTTGCGTTGTAAATCGAATGATCTTCACGAAATGATCCCTTTCTGACAGTGATCGAACTAAAACTCGGGGGTGATCCCCTTGGACTTCGCGACTTGGAAGATTGCGTCGAATGTTGCCGAGGAGTCCCAAGGTGCATCGGGTGGTTCATTGCGGAACTCACGGTATGCCCGTTCGACGTTCATGTAGAGTCTCGCAGGTGCGCGCCATTCCCCGTAGGGACCGAACTCGATCCTCTTCGCAGCATCCAGGGATGTTAAGCCTTGATCAAAAGACATCTTCGCTTCACCTCGGACATACTGCAAATAGGCTTTCATTTCTATCGCACCCTCGATTCCACACAACGGCCCATGTCCTGGAACAATCACATCGGGTTTTAGTTCAATCAAAAGATCAAGACACTGAAACCATTTCTCGTACGATCCAGTCCAGCCCATCGGTGTGCACTGGCGGAAAAGAACATCCCCAGCGAACACTACTTTTTCCTCGGGCATATGAATGATCGTATCGCCCACTTGATGGCAAGGTCCTACATAGATCAGATGGACTTCTTTACCATCGAGATTCAACTCGTACTTGGTGTCAAACAAGGTCGTGGGCAAGACGAGTTTGATCCCATCGAAATTGTAGTCTTCTAGCAGTTGCTGTCCTGCTGCTGCGAGGCCTGGATGGAGTGTCTTGAGCATCAATCGTGTGAGGAATTTGCCTACTGAGTGTAGAAGCTTTTGGCTTTCCTCCGGTTCTGCGACTTGCTTCATTCGTTCCGGAACCGATCGGTGGGCGATGATCTCTGCTTTATCGAACAACTGGTTTCCCCAAACATGGTCTGCGTCCTCATGCGTGTTGATCACCCGTTTGGGCATAGCAGGCCATACCTTGCTGAAAAGATCAATCATTCGATTCGCGTGCGACAAATCCGATTGGGTGTCGATGACTACTCCTCCACCGCAATTGATGAGCCCTGAGTTGGCGTCGCAAACTCGATTCTTTTCATTGATCACCGCATAGCAGTGGTCACTGACCTGATGCATTTTCATAATTACGGATTCCGTGGGTAAGTGGTTTAAGGCGTGTGTTGGGCGAAGGGTCCGGCATCCGAAATAATCACGTTATTTGCGGTCACGTACTGCTCCCACAACTTGAGAAGAGCCTCGTGCTGTTTAGGATAGATGGCTGATAGATCGCGCATTTCCGCGGGATCGTCACGGAGGTTGAAGAGTTGCCATTGGCCTGTACCTCCGGCAGCAGGCAACAAATAAAGCAATTTCCAATCGCCTTGTCGGATCGCTCGGTTGCCAAAGAGCTCCCATCCGAGCCAGTCCGCATCGGTTCGGGTTGCGCTGGTAGAGCCACTCAACAAAGGCCACAAAGATTTGCCTTGAACCGTCGCGGTGAGGTTTGTATCTGCGTCGGAGTTCCTTTGGACACCCGCCGATTCAAGAAAAGTTGGCATGATATCCATGGTATGTAGTACCGCATCGTGGATAGACCCTTTGTGCGCGACACCTGGTCCGGTGACGATCAGTGGAGCGCGAATCCCTCCCTCGGCAACAACACCTTTGAATAGTCGAAATGGCACGCTGCTGACTTGAGCCCAAGCTGGACCATACTCGATTGCGGAGCCTGGATTACCCCAATTTTCAGGTCGATTGTCGAACGTGCGGTCGAACCAGTCTTTTGCAGCAGGAGCGAGTTTCGAGACCAACTCAGCCATATCCTCACCCGCAGCACCATTGTCGGAGATGAAGACGAATAAGGTGTTATCAAACTGGTTTGTCTGCTTCAAATGATCGATCAAGCGGCCGATCTGATCGTCCATGTACTCGATCATCGCGGCGTAAATCTCCATTTTGCGGCTCGCTAGGCGTTGTTGCTCGGAGGTTAGTGACTCCCAAGCTGGAATATTCGGTAGTCTTGGGAAAGAGACTGCATGGGGGCTCGAAATCCCAAGCTTTTTCTGTCTCTCTAATCTTTCTTGGCGAATCGCGTCGTATCCGAGGTCGTATCTTCCCTTGCAGCGGTCTTTCCAATCCTTGGGGATGGCAAACGGACCGTGCGGAGCTTGATAAGCCAGATAGGCGAAGAACGGTTTGCCATCGAGGGCATTCGCATCGATGCTTTCGATGATGAAATCGGTTAGGTTCTTGGAGGAGTAATAATCTTCGGGTAGCTCCGTTACGAGTTGACCGTTGCGTGTGTAAATCACTTGTGGTTGCGTGGGTAGTAGTCCGAGCATGTCGGACCAATGACTTCCTGCACCTTGCAGCAGTGAAAGGTCCCGTTCGAACCCGCGTGCCGCTGGCCATTGGTCAGGCTTGTCACCCAAGTGCCATTTGCCTGCCATGTAGGTGTGGTAGCCTGCCTGCTTTAGTTTTGAAGCCACGGTAGTGACTCGGGAGTTCAGGAAGCCTTCATATCCCGGTTTACCATGCTGCGTCGGGCCTGTCCACTCGGCCATGTTTCCAATCCCAGCGATATGGCTATCGGTTCCGCTCAAAAGCATCGAACGCGTGGGAGAGCAGCTCGGTGCAACGTAAAAATTGGTTGCTCTCAATCCTCGATTTGCCATCGCATCTAGATGGGGAGTGAGGATTTCGCCACCAAAGCAGCCAAGATCCGAATAACCTAAATCGTCTGCTACGAGGAGCAATATGTTTGGGCTGCGCCTTGGTGGATCGGTTGCAAAGACGTTACTTGCATTGAAAGCAAGTAACGTCGAAAGTACTAGGATATGGACGAGTGGCAAACAATAAATCATGACCAAAGTCCTTTACTTGCTTTTTTTTCACCGTCGAAACAATAGATTGATGGTCTAATGCCAGTATTCGATCAAAACATATCCTGGGTCTATCGAAATTCCGCAAACCATGGTTGTTTCTCCGCTGGATCTCCCACCAGATCCGCTTGTCCATCAAGCCGCTGTCACTGTAAGCGATCTTCGTGACCCAACATCGGTTGGCCAGTCGATTGCGGTTCTCAACCAAGATGTCGTAAAACTGAGTACAAGCGCGCTCAGGGGCAGACGAATCGTCCAGATATCCGTGAATTATGCAATTTTGCACTTTTCAGAGCGGATTCATGTAAGCGAATTGTGCGAAGCAGCAGGGGTAAGCGAGCGAACCTTGCAATACGCTTTCAAGGAGTTGTTGGGAATGTCCCCGATGGCCTATTTGAACCAATTGAGGCTTCATCGAGTACGTCAGATTTTGCGTTCTGCAGATTATGTCTCGACGACGGTTTCCAAAGAAGCAACTCGTTGTGGCTTCTGGCACTTTGGTGACTTCTCTCGAGCTTACAAAGAGTGCTTTGGCGAGTCCCCCTCGGACACGTTGCGCAGGCAACCTTAGTTCACGCAAGGAGTTCGTTGACGATTTTCCCGTGGACATCGGTCAATCGGTAGTCGCGACCTTGGGCTCGGTACGTGAGGCGTTCGTGGTTGAATCCGAGGCAATGGAGCAACGTGGCTTGGATGTCGTGCACATGCACAGGCTTGTCGATGATGTTGTATCCCAGTTCGTCGGTAGCTCCGTAGGTGATTCCTGATCGGATGCCGCCCCCTGCGAGCCACATGCTGTAGGCTTTCGGATGGTGGTCACGTCCGCGCGAGCGCCCGAGGGCTGCGTTGCTTTCGACCATGGGAGTGCGTCCGAATTCGCCTCCCCAGATCACTAGGGTTTCGTCGAGAAGTCCTCGTTCTTTGAGATCGGTGACCAAAGCAGCGCTGGCTTGATCCGTGGTTTTGCAGTTGCCACGGTGGTTTCCGACGACATCGCTATGTGCATCCCAGCCTTCATGGAAGATATTCACGAAACGCACACCTCGCTCGATCATGCGGCGGGCAAGCAGGCAAGCTCTCGCGAAGGATGGGGTGGCTGGATCGCAGCCGTAGAGATCAAGCGTGGTCTTCGATTCGCTGCGTAGGTCCATCAGTTCCGGCGCAGAGGATTGCATGCGGAAGGCCATTTCGTAGTTGGCTAGCCGCGTTGTGATTTCGGGGTCTTTCGATTCCTCGAATTGCATGCGACTGAGATTGCTCACTAGGTCAATCGTCTCTCGCTGCAGCGTTTGGTCGATCCCGACTGGGTTGGTCACATTCAGAATGGGATCGCCTTGGTTGCGGAATCTCACTCCGGTGTAGATGCTTGGTAGAAAGCCGCTAGACCATAGTCCGCTACCACCGCTGATACCGCTACCGGTACTTAGAACGACAAAAGCTGGAAGGTCTTTGGTGACGCACCCTAAGCCGTAGGTGACCCACGATCCGAAGCTTGGGCGTCCTGGTACAGCAAAACCTGTTTGGAAAAAGGTCTGGGCTGGTGCGTGATTGAATTGATCTGTGTAGCAGGAGCGAATCAAACAGACGTCGTCGGTGATCTTGGAGAGATAGGGTAAGGCTTCGGAGATCTCCATGCCCGATTGTCCGTGTCGAGCGAACTTGAATTGCGGACCCATGACGGCTGCATCGGAGCGAATAAACGCGAGCCGTTGGCCTTCGGTCACCGAGGGGGGAAGCGGCTTTCCGTCCATTTCGGTGAGGGCTGGTTTGTTGTCGAAGAGTTCCAGATGGCTCGGAGCACCGGCCATGAACAAATGGATGACGGCTTTGGCTTTGCCTGGAAAGTGGGGGTCGCGAGGAGCCAACGGATCGACATAACTGCCGGTTTGAGGGGGGTGTGGTGCAGCGTGAAGTTCGTTGGTGAGCAAGCCCGCGAGGGCTAGCTTTCCGGTACCGATTCCGCAATCGCGAAGGAAATGGCGGCGGGTGACTTCGAGGCACGAGCGTTGTATCGGGTTCATAGCGAGTGATGGCCTTGATTAGCGTTTCGTGACGAATTCGTCCATGTTCATCAAAGCGCGTCCGACGAGGGTCCACGCTGCACAAGAGATGCTTGATTCAGGCGGTTCACCGACGGAGATCGCTTTTGCAGATTCGGGAGCGATGGTAAAACGCTGCACTTGTTTTTGGTAAAAGTCGAGTACGGCGGTGACTTCGCTCGTTGTAGCGGGACGAGAGAAGCATCGGACGAACGCTTGGTTGATCCTTTGTTCGGGTGTTCCTTCGTAGCGCATTAGGGTCTTGCCAAGGGCTTGAGCCGCTTCCATGATGATCACATCGTTGAGCATGGTCAATGCTTGCAGAGGCGTATTGGATTTGTCGCGACGGACGATGCATGCTTCACCGGAAGGTGCGTCGAAGGTGTTCGCAAATGCAAAGGGAGCGGTCCGTTTTGTAAAGGTGTAAAGGCTTCGGCGGTAGCGATCGGCACCTTGGCTTGTCGCCCAGTTCATAGCCCCGTAGGTTCCCTCGGTCGTAACGCTTGGAGGTTGAGGTGGAAACACGCTCGGACCGAACATCTTCTCGGACAAAAGCCCGGCAGACTTTAGGGCTGCGTCGCGTACTTCTTCGGCATCGAGTCTCATCCGGGGGCCTCGCCAAAGCAGAACATTCTCAGGATCCTTCTCCTGGCCAATCGCATTCGAGTGGCTTGATTGCTTATACGTTTGGCTCGTGACGATGAATCGGTGAAGTTTCTTAAACGACCAGCCATCCTCCATGAACTGGACCGCTAGGTAGTCGAGGAGCTCGGGGTCCGATGGCGGGGTGCCTTGGAAACCGAAGTCGTCTTGAGTTTTGACAATACCGCGTCCGAAGAAGGAGGCCCAAGCACGATTGACCACAACACGCGCTGTCAGTGGATTTTCTCGACTGACGAGCCAGCGAGCGAAGCTTAAGCGGTTTTTTGGGGCATCGGTTGGGAGTGGATTCAGGACCGACAGCACGCCGGGATCGACAGGATCGGTGGGTTGAGTCCATTCACCGCGATTGTGGATGAAGGTTTTTCGCGGGTTCTCGGCTGGACGTTCTTGAAGAACGAGGGTGGTCAAAAATGGTTGAGGCCTACGAAGGTCGTTGATTTCTTTGTGCAACGACGCAAGTTCCGGCGCGTTGAGCAGGAACTCGGTCTTGAGTCGTTGCGTCTCCGCTTCGGACCGATCTGCTTTGTGAATCAGCGATTGGAGTTCGGAGCTGATTTTGCTTGCCAATAGGTCCCCGGATTGCGTGGTTAGGGAGATCCGGAATTTCCCGAGGGAGCAAGCATAATGCCGCCCGAACATCATGGTGAGTTGAAGGTTCGAGGCGGTCAGGGGTTTCTCGAGTTGGAAGACAGCTTCGTGTGCCCTTCCCTGCCCTTCGGCGCAACTCCAACCCGTCTCTGGGTTTCCATCGATTGCATATTGGGCTTCGGCTTGAGAGCCGAAAGTGTTCTTCGCGTAGCTCTGGCTGGCTTTGGCGATCTTGACAGGTTGGCCGTCGGCGAAGAGTTGAAATTCGCCCAGCAAGAAGTCCCCTTTGGGGCCTTCGTAGTAGGCCATGCCGGGCCCGCGGGCGGGCAATCTCGGATCTGGAAGTGCTTCGAGCCGGATCGCGGTGATGGCTTGAGGTGGCGTTCCTAGATTCAGTTGATAGGTATCTGCTTTGGTGATGTCACCGGAAACGAAGACCGTCGAGTCGGGTTGAACGCTCAGGAGTGGAAGATTCGACGTCGCGTGCATCGGCTTGACCATTTGCCAGTTTGCAGTGGTGGCTTTCTGTTGCTCGCACCACGCCGAGAATGCTTTTTCGATCGCATCTTGTCGGCGGGTTTCCGATGCTAGGGAGCTTTCGACGGCTTGACCGAAACTTATTTTCAATCGCCCGATGGTGTGTTGGGTGCCAAAGAGTTGTTTGAGGATTACTTTGGTGTCCCCATGTGCATCGATCGGTTGATCGAAGCGGAGCGTGAGCGATTTGTTGGTGTGGAGATCTTGGCCATCGACATGGACCGCCCAACCTGAATCGTTGTTGTCATCGATTGCATGGATCGCGGGGAAGCGGGGTTGTTCGGCGGTTGCTTTTGGATCGGTGAGTTTGATTTTCTTATCTGCTTGGTAGATCTCAAGTTCGCTTAGGACAAAGTTACCATGAGCGGTACGGCCAGGTCCTTTGCCGGGAAGAGAATCGTCGGTCAGGGCTTCGATACGTATATGCGTGAAGGTGCCATTGAGTCCAGCGAACTCGACACTTGTTGTGGATCGTTCGGGACCGGGAGCAGGGAATAGCATCGAATGGTCTTCAAGGACGCGGATACTTTCCTTTGGATCGGCAGATAGCGTTGGAGTGGAGCTGACCCAGTCGATGGTGGGATCGGTGATAGGCCATTTCTGTGGCAACGATGCGACCAGTTCATCGGCTCTCGCCAATCGGGCAGCGGCTTGGAGTTCTTGC
>JAJTFC010000182.1 GCA_021298315.1 Planctomycetaceae bacterium | reverse complement strand
GGAATGCGTTCAAACTCGATGCACCGTCGGTTCTCGGCAGTTCCGCTCATCCATCGAATCCGTGGAATGGTTTAATTTCCGCGCTGCCAACATCGTGATTCCAGTGCTATCCATCGTCATGGTGGCCTTTGTTTGGTTGTTTGCAGTCATCGGTTCATCGATTGCAAGAGATGCCGCCCTGCTCTGTGCAATTCCCATCGAGGGTACAAACTTGGTTGGGAACCTCTTGGTTTTTTTGAGCTTGCTCTGGGCAGCCATCAGTCGCATGGAGCAGTCCTTGAGTCCATACAAAGCTCCAGACCACGACCGAAAGAAGATAAACGGAACACCGTTTGGTATCAGTCAGTTCCTTTACACACTCCCGATTTCGTCTACCGACATGGCGCGAGCCTCGCTTAGGTCTTCGGCTTTCGCTTGGGGTATCGGTTTTGGGGTTTTGCTCCTGTCCTTTGTTATTGCAGGTGTGTTGGGCTGGCTTTTGGGAACGGACTTGGTCACCACCATGGGTCTGAAAGTCAGCTTCTGGAAATACGTACTGGCAATGGTAAGCTTCTCGCTAATGATGTCGTTTGTGTTTTCGAATTCCGCGATCTCAGTTGTACCCTCTTTGATTCGAATCGACCATTGGATCTGGCCGATCATCCTCATGGCAGTTCTGCTCGCATTTCGCATACCGCTTGGTCTCTGCTTGTCGGCAGGTTTATGCGTCTTTGTCCTGGTCGCTTTGGTTTATTCAACGATCCAAAGCGTGATCGATAGGGATGCCTCCGTAGGAACGGCGAGCTGGATCTGGTTGGTTGGTATTGGGTTTGCCGTTGGCTTGATGGCCGTATTGAGAAGCGAACTTGGGCCCGTTGGAATGCTTCTGACGGGATCGCTCGTGGGGCTAGTCATGCTTCCTTTTTTCTCAACGGCCGCCGGGCTTCGTCGAGCCCGTACGACGTAGGGATCAACGCTAGCCCCTGGTAGGAGATTCGGCTGATTCTTTTTCCCATACTTGTCGCCTTGGCGAGAAACTTCTTGCGATCCCTAGGGCTTTCCCGAAAGAAGATTTTCTATTCCAATACCAAGATCACCTTAAACCAAACGAAGTAACCGCTATGCAACTGACCATCGAAAATTTGAGCAAAACCTATCCCGGGGGGGTTCGAGCCCTCGACCAAGTTTCCTTGACGATTCCTTCGGGGATGTTCGGATTGCTCGGTCCCAACGGGGCCGGCAAATCGACTCTGATGCGAACGTTAGCCACGCTACAGGAAGCCGACTCAGGTCAGGCGACGCTTGAGGGAACACCCCAGGCGGCCCGTATCGACATGCTGAAGGAAAAAAACACCGTCCGCAAGTTGCTGGGGTACTTACCCCAGGAATTTGGGGTCTATCCTCGTACCAGCGCCGTCAAGCTCTTGAGTCATTTGGCTGCCCTCAAGGGGGTCGGTGCCCATAGCAAAGAGCGTCTCGAAGTCGTCGATGCGTTGCTCGAACGAGTCAATCTTTCGGAGCATCGTCATAAAGCGGTCAGCAACTACTCCGGGGGGATGCGGCAACGATTCGGGATAGCCCAAGCGCTTCTCGGGGACCCGCAGTTGTTGATCGTCGACGAACCGACAGCAGGCTTGGACCCCGGTGAGCGGAATCGTTTCTACAATTTGCTGGCCGAAGTCGGCGAGAACATCATCGTCATCCTTTCGACCCACATCGTTCAGGATGTCAAAGAGCTATGCACCAACATGGCGATCATCGACAAGGGTCGACTCTTGGCCAACGGAGCGCCAGCCGACGCGGAATCCCAACTTGCGGGTAAGGTTTGGTCGATGTCGATGAGCAAGCCGGAGTTGCAGCATCGAAGTTGGAGTTATCCGATACTTTCCACCAAGCTTGTCGGTGGTTTACCCTCGGTCCGCATCTACAGCGATCAGAGGCCCGAAGGGGATTGGAGGCCGGTCGAACCCGACCTTGAGGATGTCTTTTTTGCCAAGTTATCCGGTACGAAAGCCGGTTGAACGACGCTGGTCTACAAAATCCGACTATCCCTGCGAAGCTGTTCTATTAAAGCGAATTTCCATGTTTAGAGAATTTTTCCGGTTTGAGGTTTCCTACTGGCTTCGCGGTTGGATGGTCTATATCTTTTTGGCCGTCATCGCTTTGCTTTTTGGTATCGCGGCTGGGTCCGATGCGATCAGCGTTGCGGGGGTCGGCGGGAATATGCTCCGCAACTCGCCGTATTCGGTAGCTATGTGGTATGCCGGAGCGAGTTTGATCACGGCGTTTATGGCCGCTGCTATCTACGACTCGTCGGCCTCGCGCGATTTCGCGAACAAGATGTCGGATATTCTCTTCAGCAAACCGCTGAGTAAATGGGGCTTTCTTCTGGGCAGATTCAGCGGCGCGACCCTGATCGCACTGGTGCCAGCCCTAGGCATCGGGTTGGGAATTCTGGCCGCCCAATTCTTCAACGGAGCGGATACCGAGCGTTGGGGACCGAGCCGATTTTGGCATCATTGGCAACCGTTTCTTGTGTTTGTGATTCCCAACACCCTGGTCTTTGGGGCCTTGGTTTTTGCAGTCGCTAGTGTCACTCGCAACACGCTCTATTCGTTTTTGTCTTTGTTGTTGGTCCTGGTTCTCTATGGGGCTACCCAAGGGATCGCTGGGCAACTCGATTACGAATCCATTTCGGCTTGGACCGATCCTTTCGGCTCGGCTCCCTTTGATCAGGCCACGAAGTACTGGACGGTCAACGACAAGAATACTCGATCGATCCCGATGACCCCGCTTTTGATCGGCAATCGCGTCTTGTGGTTGGGCATTGCGGCGTTGATATTTTGGGTTGCGGGGAAGCGTTTTCGATTTGAAACTGCCTCGGGAGCAAGCAGGCAGGAAAAACGGACTGCCGCGATGGTCGAAGCGGGTTCTCCTGCGGTTGTGCGCTCGGAGCAAACCGCATCGGATGCAGCCGTCTGGCCCAAGGCCCAGCAGACACATTGGTGGACCCAGTTCCGTTCGACCCTCGCTTCGGATCTCTCGTCGGTGATCTTTAGCAAGACATTCATCATCATCCTGGGATTTACGCTGATCAATGTCGGGTTTAGCTTGGCGTTGGGTTCCGCGGCGCTCTTTGGTAGCTCGTCGTTTCCAGTGACCTACAACGTGGTCGAACAGGTTTCGGGAAGCTTGTTGATTCTACCACTGGCTTTGATCACCTACTTTACCGGGGTGTTGGTTTGGCGGGATCGCGATAGCCGCTTCCATGAGATCCTTGGAGCGACCCCAACTCCCAACAGCGTGTTTGCAGCATCGCGTTGGATATCGATGTTGATTTTGCTCTTTTCGGTCCTGCTCCTTGGGGTCGGCATCGGTGTGTTTTACCAATGGACACAAGGCTTCTATCGATTCCAACTCGGCGTGTATTTCCAAGAGCTCGTCGGCATTACTGGCATGGGGCTAGTGTTTTTGATGGTCGTGAGCTTTTTAGCTCATACCTTTGCGCCCAACAAATACGTCGGCTATGCGTTGTTTGTTTTGTTCGTCATTGTCAACGGACGTATTTGGTCGTTGCTCCGATGGGAAACCCTTTTGTTTCGGTTCGGTTCGTTGCCTTCGCACACGTATTCGGACATGTTTGGAATCGCTCCGTTTCGGCCTGGTCTATTGGCCTTTGGAGCGTATTGGGGACTCGTTTCGGTTGTGCTGATTTGGCTCTCGAGCGCGATCATGCACCGAGGGGTACCGAAGCGACTCAGAGAACGCTTTGGGATCTTTTTCAATGAGATGTCACCGAAGAACATTGTGGTACCTGCGATGTTTGCTTGTGCCGCTCTAACTATGGCTGGATGGTTGGCTTACAACACCATGTTTTTGAACCGACTCGTCGGCTCGGGAGCTCGGGAGCTCATCCAGGCAGACTACGAAAAGACCTATTCGAGCCTCGATCGAATCGCTCAGCCAAAGATCCAATCGATCCAATACAAAATCGATATCTTTCCAGAGACCCGCAACGTCACGATGCACGCGGTCCAGAGCATCGCCAATAAGAGCGATCAGCCCATTGAGCGTTTCTATTTGAATGTCACACCAGATCTTGATACGCAAATCACGATCCCTCGGGCGAAGATAGAAAAAGACGATGAACGCCTGATGATGCGCACTTATGTGATCGATCCCCCGATGCAACCGGGCGAGACGATCGAAATGGAGTACACGCTCAAGACCAAGACACGGGGAATCGAAAACCAAGTCAGCAACACGCAAGTGGTCCAAAACGGAACCTTTTTCAACAACGCAATCGCCCCTTCGTTCGGTTACGATGAATCCAGAAGGATCGCTTTGCCAAGACGCCGCAAGTCTTTTGGTCTCGAGCCGGTCGATCCTTTGCCTGAATTGCAGCGAGATTGCGACGAAAACTGCAAGATCCACTACATCTCACAGGATGCCGACTGGGTGAGTGTCGAGACGGTCATCAGTACCTCCGACGATCAAATCGCCGTAGCACCCGGATCGCTCGTGGAGGAATGGAAGGAAGGGAACCGGAACTACTACCGCTACCGAGTCGATCACCCGTCTTTGAATTTCTACTCGTTTATCTCAGCCCGTTACGAAGTCGAACGAGGCAAAGTCGGCGACGTCGATACCGAGGTCTATTATCACAAGGATCACGCTTGGAACGTCCCGAAAATGTCCAAGGCGATCGCCGATACGATCGAATACTGCAGTCGCGAATTCGGGCCTTACAAGCACAAGCAGGCCCGTATCATCGAGTTCCCACGCATAGCGAGCTTTGCACAAGCCTTTCCAGGCACGATGCCTTATTCCGAGTCGATCGGTTTTATCGCCAATTTGGAAAAACCTGATGACATCGATATGGTGACTTATGTTGTCGCCCACGAAATGGGACACCAGTGGTGGGCCCATCAAGTCATTGGGGCCAAGGTCCAAGGTGCAACGCTCCTGTCGGAGACGCTGGCGCAGTACACCGCTTTGATGGTCATGCGCAAGACCTATGGCGACGACATGATGCATAAATTCTTTCGCTACGAAATGGACCGATATCTCCGATCCCGGGGTTCCGAGCAACTCAAGGAGCGACCCTTGATGAATGTCGAATTGAACCAAGGTTACATCCATTACCAGAAAGGTGGTTTGGCTCTTTACTACCTTGCTGAGATGATCGGCGAACAACGGATCAATGCCGCCTTGAAGCAGATCATCGAGCAGTATGCTTACCAAGGCCCACCTTACCCGAACGCTTATGCGTTGGTCGATCGGTTGCGAGAGCAGACCCCCGAAGAGTTGCGATACCTCATTACCGATCTATTCGAGGAGATCACTTTGTTTGAGAATAAGACTCTCGATGCAGTCGCCGAGAAACAGGCCGACGGCAAGTACTTGGTCAGGCTAAAGGTCGAGTGCGAGAAAAAGAAAGCCGATGCCAAGGGGGTAGAAGAGGTCGTTGCTATGAATGATTTTCTTGAGATTGGGGCTTATGCGAAGCCCGAGTCAGGCAAAAGATACGGGAAGTTGTTGCATCGCGAACGCGTTCAGCTCGAAGGCGGAAAGCATGAATTGGAGTTCGTCGTCGACGAATTGCCTTATCAAGCCGGTGTCGATCCAAGGAATTTGTTGATCGATTTGGTCCCGGCTGATAACCTCAAGAAAGTGACGCTCAAATAGACGGATCGGACGGATCAGACGGATCAGACGGATCGGACGGATCGGACGGATCGGACGGATCGGTCAGATTTGAGGAATGTTGGCAACCGAACGGACGACGACATGGGCACCTTGGGCT
>JAJTFC010000181.1 GCA_021298315.1 Planctomycetaceae bacterium | reverse complement strand
ATGGTCCTGGAGGTGGTCGCGGCGGCAACAACGGCGGGCCCGGGGGAGGTGGATTCGGGGGACCTGGCGGTGGAGGTGTCGGTGGTGGTGGATCGGGTGGTCAACCTGCCGAGACTCGTCCCTGGTCTGCCTCGAACTTTGAGGCCCTCGGGATCGACGCAACCCAGCCTGGTCAGTTCCAGGTTAACGGAGTTCTAGAACTCATCGATGCAAGTTTTGAAGCCAATGTCAACGGCCAGCAAATCCGTTTCACGTCTCCTTTGACGTCGTCACCTGTACAAATGGCGCTGTATTTACCGATGCTGATGGATAAAGTCACCACGGTCGAAGCCCCGATGCTTCCAGGGCGAATTAATATCAATGAAGCTCCCAAAGAGATTCTGGCGGGTTTGCCCGGCATGACCGATGAAATCATCGAAAAACTGATTGAATCCCGTGCTTCGCAGTCCGACACTGAAAATCGCAAGTACGAGACATGGCCGATGGTCGAAGGAATCCTCACGTTGGATCAAATGAAATCGATTGCACCCTTGGTCACAGGGGGCGGAGATGTCATGCGGGTTCAAAGTGTCGGGTACTTTGAACAGACGGCTGGATTTTCGCGTACCGAGGCGGTCATTGATGGGGCTGGGCCCGTACCTGTGATCGTTTTGTACCGCAAACTAGATCATCTCGGTAGAGGTTTTGCTCAATCAACCCTTGGTCAAAGGGCCATGGGCAACGCGATCGTCCCGACCCCTTAATCGAAATATGAAAAGCGAAAGATTTAACAACTAGAGTTTACCATCATGTCCAAATTCATCAGTGTAGAATGCGATGCCCACGAGATCCGTTTGGCTGTTGGCTCGACGGGGCTGACCGGAGTGTCGATCGAAAAAGTACTAAGTGGTCCATTGTCGATCGAAGAAGGAACTCAGCCTTGGGGAACTCCCCAAGCGACTGCGGCTCTTAAAGATCTGCTGCAACAAGCAGGCATCAAGACCGGATCGGTCATCGCCTGCGTTAGTCGCAATGACATCGAACTTCGTGCGATCACTCTTCCGATGGTCGATACCAACGAACTTCCAGACATGGTACGCTTCGCGGCCCCACGCTACTTTGCCAACGTCAATGACTCATGGCCATTGGACTTTATCACCATGCCCTCTCATTTGGAGGGTAGCATCGATTGCATCGTCGGGGCGATCAATCCAGCTTTGATTCAAAAGATCGATGCGACGGTCACAGAGGCTGGATTGACCCTCAAGCACATGGTCTTAAGGCCCATGGCTGCCGCCGCAGGTGCGATTGCCAAACATCCAGAATGGAACAACTCGACAGTCTTGTTTATCGATCTGCTCAACGAAGAAGCCGATGTGGTGATTACAGAGCGAGGCAAATCGGTCTTCATGAGAAGCTTCTACGCCGCAACCGATCCACAGGATCCCATGTCGGTCAAGACGCTCGCTGGAGAAGTCAAACGCACAATCATGTCGGCTGTCTCTCAGCGACCGGGGCTCAAGGTCGATCAACTTGTCGTATGGACCAAAGACTCTTTGGCCCCCTTTGCACAAGCACTGAGTCAAGCCGTTGAAATCCCCGTGAAGATGCTCGATCCATTCTCAATGGCCGAGCGAGCAGAAGTCTCGGTTGCTGCCACAACGCAAACCGTCGGTCGCTTTGCACCGGTCATGGGAGCTTTGCAGTTCCCGAGCTCAAGCGACCGACTGATCGATTTTGTGAACCCAAGAAAGAAGGTCGAGCAGAAGAAACCGATCGGTAGCTACATTTTAGGTGCTGCCGCCGCAGCCGGTTTACTTGGGGCAAGCTGGTGGTGGTACTCATCAAGCCATGCAGCGTTGGATCAAGATATTCAACTGCTAAAAGATGAGATTGCGGGCGAAGCGACGATCTTAAAATCGTCTGCTAAAAACCTCGCCGACTGGAAGAAGCTAGAAACTTATCTGGCTGGAGATGTCCTGTGGGTCGACGAACTCGAGCGTCTTTCGCTGAATGCCAAGGACTCCGATACGACCTATTTTGGTGGCACAACCTTCGCGTTGGAGCCACGCACCAACTCACCGACGATCGTCACGAAATTCTTTACTAAAGAGCAAGATTTGGTGCCTGAGATCCAAGGTTCCTATCGAGATGAGAAGCACAACGTGCAAGGAACTGGTTTGGCACAAAGCCAAGACAAAAAATTCCGAGTTGTTGCCGATATGAAAATCACGGTTGCGAATCCCCAGGTGAAAGACCCTCGCAACGTGACAAGAAAACCGATCGAGGAAGCCAAACCCAAGGAAGCTGCGATAGAAACGGTTGCAGAACCCGTTGCAGAAGTTCAGAGCTTAGAGCCAGCAGAGTCCGGAGCAAAGACGACTCTGCCTGATCCTTCGACTCAGCCACCAGAAAACAAAGGCGAAGACCCTAAGTCACCCTCGCCGCCATCGGCTAGTGAACAGACACCAACCGAACCAACACCGACAGAGCCCTCAAAACCTGCTACCGAACCGATCCTTGGAGGTGCATCGTGAATCTATCCCAACGTGAAAAAATCTTAGCCGCAGGCGTAGGGCTGATACTTCTACTTTTCATCGGTAATTACATCTGGGGAACGATCAGTAAAGGGTTCTCCGACAAAGCGGATGAAATAACAAGATTGACCCAGCAACGCGACGATCAGAAACTTCAGATCACTGCAGGTTCGATCGCAAAGTCGAAACTGAACCGGCTTGTGAGCCAGTCGCTCCCGAGCAACGAGGAGAAAGCTCGCGCTCAATACCTTGAGTGGTTGATCGATCTAGCTGACGAATGCGAACTGATCGATCCACTTCCCAAGACGGAGGGAGACAGCGTCGAGAAAGACTTGTACCAGTCCTTTAAGTTCCAACTCTCGGGAACTGGAACGATCGAAAACGCGACCAAACTACTTCATGCATTCCACGCGAAAGACTATCTCCATCGCATTTTGCGTTTCGATATGCAGCCACTGCCTAATAGCAAGATACCTAACCAGTTGAAGATCACGTTGCAAAGCGAAGTCTTGGCGCTCAAAAATGCCAAACCGGATCAACCGCCCCCGGGGAACAATGCTCCGAGACTCGAAAAGTCTTACGAAGAGTACTACAACAGTATCGTAGGACGAAACATCTTCGCGCCAACGAACACTCCTCCTGCTTTTGAGAAGAGCAAGCTTGTCTCGGCCACCTTGGGCATCAAAATGGATGTCGGTCTAGGTGCCAAAGACGCCGATCCAGGACAGGTCATCAAATACGAGTTTGAAGGAGAGCCGATCAAGGGGATGCAACTCGATCCCGAAACAGGAAACCTAAGCTGGACGGCGATGGAGCTTGGTGACTACAAAGTCGCAGTTCGAGCAACCGATTCTGGGATTCCAGCGAAGTCCTCGGTGCAGTTGATTTCGATCAAAGTTCAAGAGCCACCCCCTGCGGTGAAAAAGCCTAAGGATTTCGATGTGGCTTCTCAAGCCTTCGTCAG
This sequence comes from Planctomycetaceae bacterium, assembly GCA_021298315.1. GTDB lineage: Bacteria > Planctomycetota > Planctomycetia > Pirellulales > Pirellulaceae > JBKCUI01. The sequence goes on along the minus strand of JAJTFC010000181.1, from coordinate 6,596 downwards.
CGCGCTGATTGCCGACGGCAAAGGCCCTCAAGCTTGGATTCGATCCAAGACGGAGAACAAGACGCTGTATCTGCGCCAGGGAGAGCAACTCAAACTCGGGGATATCGAGGGCAAGGTGATCTCGATAGGAACGAATTTCATCGAATTTGAAACCGAAGGCAAGCGTTGGACGGTCGGCCAGGATGCAGACGGATCAGACGGATCAGACGGATCAGACGGATCAGACGGATCAGACGGATCAGACGGATCAGACGGATCAGACGGATCAGACGGATCGAGGAAAACCTTGCGGTTTTCCTCGAAAAGGCTCCCGAGGAGCCCTGGATCGAGGTGGTTTGGCTTAGAATATCGAAGTGATTTCCCTCCCGGACTTACTCGCACGTTTTGTACCCACCATGCGACCGTTCCGATTTCCAGCCCGCATCAGCCTGCTTTTGTTGAGCTTTTGCGTAGGGCTTAACAAGCCACATGCTAGCGAGCCAGAGACCGCCAAACAGCCCGTCAGTTTGGTCAACGATGTCGTTCCTATCTTGACCAAGGCCGGTTGCAACGCGGGGACTTGCCACGCCAAAGCAGGAAACGGACAAAACGGTTTTCAGCTTTCTCTTTTGGGCTTTGAGCCCTTGGAAGACTACCAGCATCTGGTGCTTGAAGGCCGAGGAAGAAGGGTAGCCGCAACGGCTCCCGAGCAGAGCCTCTTGCTCATGAAAGCCACCGGCCAGGTGCCTCATGGCGGCGGGGTGCGGCTTCAACCCGATTCGGATAGTTATCGACTGCTCGTCGAATGGATTCGCCAAGGTGCAGTTTATGACGGCGACAAAGCGACCAAACTCACCTCGCTTGAGATTCAACCTGCGCAAGGCACCCTCGGGCCAAAAAGTCAGCAGTCTTTGAGAGCTATAGCTCATTACGACGATGGCACACAAAAGGATGTGTCAAGCTTATCGCTTTTTGAGTCCAATGACACGGCTATGGCGACGGTCGATGAGCAAGGTAATGTTTCTATCCAAGACATCCCTGGTAGCGTCTCGATCATGGTGCGCTATCAAGGCCAAGTGACCGTCTTTCGAGCGTTCGTTCCTCAGGCGTATACGGTCGAGCAACTTCCCGAAGCAAGGAATTTCGTCGACGAGTTGGTCTTTGCAAATCTCAAGCGTTTGGGGATCCCACCTTCGGATTTGACCGATGATACAACCTTTCTAAGGCGGGTGTCGTTAGACATTGCCGGACGATTACCGACCCAAGGGGAACTCGATGCTTTCTTATCGAACAGTTCACTCGGTAAACGGGATGATGCGATCGAGCGACTTTTAGCAAGTGGCGAATATGCGGATTTTTTTGCCAACAAGTGGACGGCGATGCTCAAGAATCGGAGGGATGATGCAAGCGATATCACTTCGAATTTCGCATTCTACTCTTGGGTTCGCGATAGCCTACTTGCCAATAAACCCTACGATCAAATGGTGCGTGAGTTGCTCGCTGCGACGGGGACCGTTTTGTCCAACCCCCCGGTCGCTTGGTACAAGCGAGTCAAGGATCCTAAGACGCAGCTCGAGGATGTCGCTCAACTCTTCCTCGGGGTTCGCATGCAGTGCGCACAGTGTCACCACCACCCTTTTGAGCGATGGAGCCAAGACGACTACTACTCCTTGGCGGCGTTCTTTAGCCAAGTCGGTCGCAAACCGACTTCCACGCGCGGTGAGGACATGATCTTTCACAAACGAGGGGTGGCGGGAGTTCCTAACGCCAAGACAGGGCAAATGCGTCGTCCGGCTCCGCTCGGCCATGGTGTGCTTGAGATTGAGCCCGACCAAGATCCACGACTCAAATTAGCCGATTGGATGGCGGACCCTAAGAATCCGTTCTTTGCGAAAGCGGTTGTCAATCGGTATTGGAAGCACTTCTTTCGACGCGGGCTGATCGAACCCGAGGACGATATCCGCGATTCGAATCCGGCTTCGAATCCCGAGCTCCTCGATGCCCTTGAAAAGCGTTTCATCCAATCGGGATTCGATCTCAAGGAGCTTGTTCGAACGTTGGTGCGCTCGAGTACCTATCAGCTTAGTTCTGTGCCCAAACCTCAAAACCTTGCGGATCTTCAAAACTACTCGCGATACTACCCAAGGCGGCTTTCGGCAGAAGTTCTTCTCGATGCGGTTGATGATCTGTCGTTGACTCGAACCGATTTTCCGAATCTGCCTTCCGGCACACGCGCAATTGCGCTACCTGACAATAGCTACAATAATGCTTCTGCGTTCCTAAAGGTCTTTGGAAGACCTGAAAATGAGAGTGTCTGCGAATGCGAGCGAATACAAACCTCGAGCCTTGCACAAAGCCTTCACCTGATGAATGCCAACGATGTCAAAGGCAAGCTGGCAAATGGAAATGGACGAGCCGAAACGCTTGCGAAATCGGACAAGTCTCCTGAGCAAAAAATCGAGGAAATCTATTTGGCGGCTTTCTCTCGAAAGCCCACTGCCGAAGAGCTTGCGATCGCCGTTGGATATCTCAACGAAGTCCGCAAGGACGCTAACGGCAATCCGATCGATCCGGCGAAGAACCTTCGAGAGAATCTTCAGGATCTCCTGTGGGCGATCATCAACTCCAAAGAATTTCTATTCAACCACTAAACGACCTATGCATCGAAGCACTCAGACAACGGTTCATTACACTGCGATGGCGATGATGCTAGGATTCTTCGCCGTGGTCATGTCTGGTATCGGCCAAGCCCAATCGGTTTGTTTGCCTTTACCGAGGCTCTTGTCGATTAGCCCGATGGGCGGGCAGGTAGGAACGAGTTTCGATGCGACGATTGCAGCCGAGCATATGGAGGATCCTGGGCCACTGATTTTTCAGCACCCCGGCATCCAAGCGACGGCGAAAGTAGACGCACAGGGCAAGCCGATACCGAATCAATACAGCATCGCTATAGCACCCGATGTTCCGCAAGGGCTTTATGAAGCTCGGTTGCTGGGGCGATTAGGGATTTCATCGGCACGAATATTCTCAGTTGGCAAACTGACAGAGTTAAATCAAAAGCCCGGCAACACCAATCTAGTCAACGCGATGCCATTGAGCGTCCCGTCGGTATGCAATGCGGTGGTTAGTTCGCGAGCAGTCGATTTTTATAGTTTTGAGGCTGTCCAAGGAAAGCGATACATCATCCAGTGTTCGGCCCGAGGGATCGACTCGAAACTCGATCCAGTGGTAATCGTAGGCGATGCCAACGGCACGGATTTGGTTGCCCAGCGTACGGGTGATACCCTCGATTTTGTGGCTAAGGCCTCTGGTAAGCATACAATCAAGATCCATGAACTAACTTTCAAAGGAGGTCCTGGATACTTTTATCGTTTGAGCATCGAAGAGTTACCCATCGATGCACCGATGCCGGTTTATCCAAGCACCCGTTCGGTCAGTGCATTCTCCTGGCCACCGAACGGTTTGAGCCCTCAATCACCAACGACCGAACAAGAAGATGCGGCTTTTCAGGCCATTACACTCCCGGCGGACATCTCGGGTCGATTCTATCCGGCAGCGGATGTTGATACTTACGTTTTCGATGCCAAACAGGGGGAGACTTGGTGGATCGAAGTAGCCTCGGAACGCTTGGGGCGTCCGACCGATCCGTCACTTGTCATACAGATGGAAAAGCCCGATAAGTCCGGTTGGTCCGATGTGGCCGAACTCAATGACATTGCAAGCCCCATGAAGCCATCGAGCAATGGGTACGCTTACGACGGTCCTCCTTTCGATGGTGGATCGACAGACATCCTCGGTAAGCTCGAAATAAAGGAAGCGGGTCGTTATCGATTGCTCTTATCGGATCTATTCGGAGGGACTCGCAAGGATCCTCGCAATATCTATCGCCTGATTGTACGACCAGCCCAACCGGATTTCGCTGTGGTTTCTTGGGGACTGCACATGGAGCTTAGAAACGGGGATCGAAATGCTTTGTCCAAACCGCTAGCGCTGCGAGCCGGCAACACGGTGGCTCTCGAAGTCGTAACGGTGCGCCGAGACGGTTTCGATGGCGAGATCGCATTGAATGTCGATGGTTTGCCCCAAGGTGTGACGGCCCAGGGGTTGAAAATTCCGGCGGGTAAAATGCGAGGAGTGCTGTTGCTCTCGGCAACCCAAGACGCCCCGCAAGGGCTTGCTAATGCGACCGTTACGGCATCGGCCAAAATCGGTGAGCAAACCGTTACGCATCCGATGCAAATGGCGCAGATGGTTTGGCCGATCCCTGACGCTTGGGGCGAGATCCCAAGCCCTCGGCTTGTCTCTGGGATCCCCGTTTCGGTCACAACCTCGGAATTGGCCCCGATTACCATCGCATCCACGGAGCGCAAAGTCTACGAAGCCAAGCTTGGGGAGGTGCTCAAGATTCCGATGACTCATACGCTTCGAAGCGAGTTCTCTGGAGCGGTCTTGCAACTCAAGACCATGGGTTCTGGATTCGAGGGTAACCCCCAATTTGATGTTTCCATCGGAGCTGCGAATTCCGAGGCAACAGTCAACCTTGGGGCGATCAAGCCGCCTGCAGGCGAGTACACGATCGCCTTTTATGGCTCTGCGGTCGCTAAATATCGATACAATCCACTTGCGATTTCGCTCGTTGAAAAAGAGCTCAAGACAGCTCAGGAGCAGCAGCAAAAAGCGATCGAACAAGTCATGCAAAAGACCCAGGCGGTGGCGTCGGCTGCTGTCGAGCAGAAGGCGGCTGCGGATGCCGAATTGGCCGATGCTATCAAGAAAAAGCAAGAGGCCGATGCGCTCGTGACGGCTGCTCAAGAGAAGCTAAAACGTACCAACGAACAGGCTAGCCCTCGAGATACCGCAGAGATTATCATTACCGAGCCGGTAAGCATACGAGTCCTAGCCCCCTAATAACGACACGATCATTTTTTACACTGTGGCCCCAAGCTAAGGTGAATCCGAATGTTTAGCGAATCCAGTAGCGAGAATAAAAACCCAACTCGACATGAACACTGCTGTGGACCGTCGCCCATTTTGGGGGCAAATCGTCGTGGGTTTCTAACCATGGGTCTCAGTGGTTTTGCAACCCTGAGTCTACCGGGCTTGCTGCGACTCCAGTCGGCCATTGCAGGAGAGCAGACCGGGAAACCCCGCGAGCGCAAGTCGATCATTATGGTTTGGAAACCGGGTGGCTGTTCGCATATCGACACTTACGATCCGAAACCCGATGCGACCAGCGAGTACCGAGGGCCCTTCAGTACGATTCCGACCAAGGTTCCAGGGATGCTTTTTACGGAATTGTTGCCTAGGCAAGCAGCCATCGCTGACAAGTTCACCGTCTTAAGGTCGATGCGTCAGACAGCCCCTGGGCATCCGGCTGGATCGATGCAAATGCTATCGGGAGATCCCGATACTAGGGACAAGCCCAAGCCTAAGTATCCAGACTGGATGACCGTCACGAACTATCTACGTTCACGCGAGGAGGTGCAAAGAGACAATCCATTGCCTCGTTACGTCGGCATCAATCCTCCATTGGAGTACAACGGTCCCGCTTATTTGGGAGACATGTACTCCCCGTTTACGGTCTCCGGAGATCCGAGCAATCCGAATTTTTCGGTTCCTAATATAGGGCTTTCGGATGCCAACGAAGTGCAGCGATTGGGCAGGCGAAGCGACCTGAGGCAAAAGCTCGATACGCTCACCAGGGCCTTCGATCGGGCTGGGGAACTCGGTGCGCTCGATCAGTTTGAGGCCCAAGCGATCTCGTTGCTGACAAGTCCAAAGACCAAAGAAGCATTCGATTTGAGCAAAGAGGACGATCGAACCAGAGATCGATATGGCCGCAACGCTTGGGGGCAGCAGTTGCTCATGGCAAGACGGTTGGTGGAAGCCGGAGTCGAGATCTTAACGACCAGTTTGAGTGGCCAATTGTGCGGGCGTGTGGGCAATTGGGACGATCATGCGGTCAATCACCATGTTTTCGATGCCCTTCGATATGTTTTCGATGCCCTTCGATTCCGCGCCGATGTGTACGATCAAGCTGTTACGGCCCTGATCGAAGACATCTACGAGAGAGGGTTAGACAAGCGGGTGTTGGTGGTCGTCACGGGTGAGTTCGGCAGAACGCCGAAGATCGAATATTCACCTAGTACAGGTGCCGGGAATGCGAGTGCTGCGGCAGGAACGATTCAGCCTGGTAGAGATCACTGGCCAAGGGCTTTTTCGAATATCTGGGCAGGTGGCGGCATACGCACGGGACAAGTCATCGGTGCTACGGACAAGCGTGGGGAGGATCCCATCGAGCGAACTTGTTCGGCGGGTGATTTCTTAGCCACCGTATACCATCATTTGGGGATAGAAGCCCACACGACGTTCATCAAGGATTTCAATGGACGGCCAACTCCGATTGTCGACCAAGGTAGACCCATCAAAGAGTTGATTGGTTAGTTTCCATTGCTCGACGCTTATCATTGTTCGACGATTGTCCTCAATCGTCTATTGTAAAACGGCTGTCCTCAGCCGTTTTCCTGCCGAGCTTGCGAGGCGAGTCTGAGAGTTCTGGAAAGCAACGCCAAGCTAAAGCTTGTCGGCCAACGGCTGGGGACAGCCGTTGAACAATG
>JAJTFC010000180.1 GCA_021298315.1 Planctomycetaceae bacterium | reverse complement strand
GTACAGGTTTGGGTAAATCAAGGTTCCTACGCGGGAGACAACAACGATGGCGCTGATGCCCAAGCGGGTCAAGCACCGAAAAAGCCAAAGAGGACGTATAAAAGGTAACGCGACGCGCGGCAACAAAGTCGTTTTCGGTGACTTCGGACTCCAATGCCTTCAAGGCGGATGGATTCGAGCCCAGACGATTGAAGCCGGTCGTATCGCAGCCAATCAATACGTGCGGGGCGAAGGCCGTTTGTACATTCGGATTTTTCCGGACAAGCCAGTTTCCTCCAAGCCGCTTGAAACGCGGATGGGTAAGGGAAAAGGGGAGCCGGAATACTGGGTGGCAGTGGTCAGGCCCGGTACGGTCCTGTACGAACTCGGTGGAGTAACAGAGCAGCAAGCGAAAGTTTGTTTTGCTCGATTGGCAGCCAAGATGCCCATACGTGTGCGTCTGGTTCGCCGACGTCCTGCCTAGTTTTTTCGGTTGAGTTAATGGTGTTGGTTATCGGATTTTTGGTTGTTTTTGGATAGCTGAGTGGATTCATGAAAGCTTCAGAATTAAGAGAGATGAGCGACGAGCAATTGGAGCTCACGGCTGCCGAAGCAGCGGAGACTTTGTTTCGTTTGCGGCTTCAAAGCCAAACCGATCGGGTGGATGTACCGACCCAGAACCGCAAGAACCGACGTTTGATTGCTCGGGTTAAGACGATACAGACCCAGCGTAGCAAGGCCACCAAGGGTTAACACCTACGGACAAGTCATAGATTCGGGCACTGAAACAGATATAGGCACACAGACAGAGGCATACGGAAAATGGCACGCAGGATTCTAGTAGGGGTCGTTAAGAGCGACCGGATGAACAAGTCGCGTCGGGTGGAAATCGAGCGTTTCGTTCGTCACCCGAAGTACTCGAAGATTGTGCGTCGAAAAACCGTTTGTCACGTTCACGATGAGTTGAATGTGTCGAAGGCTGGAGACAAGGTTGAGATTGAAGAATCCAGGCCGATGTCCAAATTGAAGCGATGGACATTGGTCAGGGTCGTTGAGAAGAACGGCGACGTAGGAATTTCCGACGTCCGAACGGAGACACAGGCTTAGCCATTAGCGAAGGCTTGTCATTTTTCCAGGTTGGTTTGAAGACCAGGTTGGTTTGAGAGATTACAGAATATGATTCAACAAGAAACTCGACTACAGGTTGCTGACAACAGCGGAGCACGCGAAGTGATGTGCATCAAGGTGTTGGGTGGTACTCGCCGTCGATATGCAAGTCTGGGTGATGTGATCATCTGCTCGGTCAAAAGCGTGATTCCTGGCTCTGAAGTCAAGAAGAAGGCGGTGGTTCGAGCGGTGATCGTTCGTACGGCACAGCCATCTCGTCGGACAGATGGGAGTTACGTTCGGTTCGATAACAATGCTGTGGTGTTAGTCGACAAAGACAACAACCCTAGGGGAACTCGGATCTTCGGTGCAGTTGCTCGTGAACTGCGTGAGAAGAGCTTTACCAAGATTGTGTCGTTGGCAAGTGAGGTGGTTTAGTCATGTTGATCAAAGTTTCCGATACGGTAGAGATCATTGCGGGTCGAGACAAAGGTCTCCGTGGAACGGTTTTGTCGGTCGATCGCGAGAACAACAAAGTTGTTGTCGAAGGGGTCAACCGAGTGCTAAAGCACGTGAAGAAATCGCAGCGTAATCCCCAAGGCGGGCGACTTTCCAAAGAAGCTACTCTCAATGCCTCGAAGGTGATGTTGGTTTGTCCTAAAACCAGTAAGCCTACTCGGTTGGGAGTAAGAATAGCTGCGGATGGTTCCAAGGAGCGATTTTGCAAGAAATCGGGCGTGAGTTTAGGGGTGATATCACCTGCTAAGCGTACCAAGGCGGCGAAGTAGAGAATCCATTTACGAGTTTAATCGATTGAAGAAGGTTTTGAGGAATTAACGCGATGGCGCCTCGACTAGAACAGCACTACTACGACAACATTCAAAAGCAGCTTGGCCAAGAGCTAGGCATCGAGAATGTGTTTGCGATTCCCAAGATCGAGAAGATCTCGGTAAACATGGGTGTCGGTGAAGCCATGCAAGACAAAAAAGTCTTGGAGTTGGCTGCAGAAGCGATGGCAGAGATCACTGGTCAAAAGCCGGTGTTGACTTTGGCGAGAAACTCGATCGCAGGTTTCAAACTGCGAGAGGGCGTTCCGATCGGTTGCAAGGTGACCTTGAGAGGAGAGCGTATGTACGAATTCCTCGATCGGATCATCAGCATCGTGTTGCCTCGGGTTAGGGACTTTCGCGGGGTAAGCAGGACGGCTTTTGATGGCCATGGTAATTATTCGATGGGTCTTAATGAGTGGTTGGTGTTTCCTGAACTGAGCAATGACAAATTCGCCAAGGCTCAGGGGCTCAACATCACGATCGTTACGACTGCACGAAGCAACGATCATGGACGACGATTGCTAGAGATGTTCGGGATGCCCTTGACGCCCCAGGGCCGTGTATCGCAAGTTTGGCATATGCCGAATTTGCTTCCGCAATTTGGCTGACAAAGGTCTGATCCCTGGTGTACGTAAATCAAGCTGGTAGGGCGGGGTAGAACAAGATGATCAATGATCCAATTTCAGACATGCTGACAAGAATCAGGAATGCAATTCGTATTGAACGTACGTTTGTGGATGTCCCGATGTCGAATTTGCGACGCAGCGTTGCAGACGTTCTGAAGCGAGAAGGTTATATTTGGGATTACTCGGAGGTCGAAGGTACTCCTGGTAAGAACCTGAGGATTGAACTCAAGTACGGGCCGAATGGAGAGAAGGTCATTCAGTCGGTGCGTCGGGTTAGCAAGCCGGGGCGAAGGGTGTACGTCAAGTGCACAGAACTCCGTCCGGTATTGAATGGTTTGGGTATCTCGATTGTCAGCACCTCGAAGGGTGTTTTTAGCGATCGAGAGGCTCGGCAGCACAAGTTAGGCGGCGAGGTTCTTGCCGAAGTTTCGTAATCCATTTTTGTTTTAGTTGGAAGACTGGTTGGTGAGCCAACCAAACATTCCAGGAGTAGTTTCTATGTCGCGAATAGGTCGCAAGCCGATCGAAATTCCTGCCGGTGTTAAGGTAAGCCTTGACGGCACCACGGTCAACGTGGAAGGTCCTAAGGGAAAGCTTTCCTTTACCCATCGAGACGAAATCCAGGTTGAAATCGCCGAAGACGGCAAGTCCGTCAACGTCGTTCGTGGGAACGACCTACGCACCGTCAGGGCTCTCCACGGATTGACCCGTGCGTTGATCAACAACATGGTCTTGGGTGTGAAGAACGGCTACGAGAAGAAACTTGAGATTCAAGGGGTTGGATATCTAGCTTCTGTCAAGGAAAAGGTTTTGACGTTGCGTGTTGGTTACGCAAATGAGCTCAAGCTACCGATACCTGAGGGTTTAACGGTTGTTTGCCCAGACAACACCCACGTGAACGTCTCTGGATGCGACAAGCAAGCCGTTGGGCAGTTTGCAGCTTACATTCGTTCGACCAGGAAGCCTGAGCCTTACAAGGGCAAGGGTGTTCGCTACGTGGGTGAAGTGGTCAAGATCAAACAAGGCAAGAGTGCGACCTAGTCGCGTGGCAATTGATGCTTCGGCAATCGGAACAACGGATACGAGGTTGAAAAGTGGACATTCGCAAAGTAGTCGATGGACAAAGAGAGCGTCGGGCTTATCGAGTTCGCAAACGGGTGCGTGGCACACCGGAGCGTCCTCGATTGTGTGTGTATCGATCGTTGCAAAATTTCGCTTGCCAAGTGATCGACGATGTAACGGGCAAAACGATTTGCTCGGTTTCCTCGTCGGAGAAAGCTTTGCGAGGCCAAATTGGTTACGGAGGCAACTGCGATGCGGCGGCCAAGCTAGGCAAGATCCTTGCCGAGCGGGCCACGGCCAAAGGGGTTAAAGCGGTTGCTTTTGATCGGGGTGCTTACAAATATCATGGTCGTGTGGCAGCCTTTGCCGATGCGGCTCGGGAAGCGGGATTGGATTTCTAATTCCAGGTAATTTCGAACAAGTCAAGCGAGTAATCTATGTCAAACGAATCGGTGCAAGGCGATGCTCAGATCGACCGCGTGCTAAAGATCAAGCGATGTGCGGCCGTGGTCAAAGGTGGTCGTCGCTTCAGCTTTGCCGCTTTAGTGGTTGTTGGTGACGGTCGAGGTAAGGTTGGATACGGCTATGGGAAGGCAAATGAAGTGCCCCCTAGCGTGGCCAAGGCTCAGAAGGCTGCAGGTCGTGCGATGCTCCAGGTTCCGATCGTCAACGGAACGATTCCGCATGCCGTCAGCGGCAAGTTCGGAGCAGCGCATGTGCTTTTGATGCCTGCAAGCCCTGGTACAGGTATCATCGCTGGACAAGCTGTTCGATCGGTTTGTGAGGCACTCGGTATCCAAGACATCCTCACCAAGAGCTTCCGGTCGAACAATCCGACTGTTTTGATCAAAGCAACCTTCGATGCGTTGTCGAAGTTGCGTACTCGCGAAGATGTCGAGCGACTCAGAGGGGTGAATTTGTCATGAATTTAGAAGAAGTCAATGACGGCATCGTAGGCAACCGTCCTCGCAAAAGGATCGGTAGGGGTGTCGGTAGTAAAACAGGTAAGACCTCGGGTCGCGGTCGAGATGGTCACAAATCACGCAGTGGTTACAGCCGCCATCCGATGTTCAACGGTGGCGATACACCGATCTACATGCGTACCCCGAAGAGAGGCTTTCATAATAAGTTTGCCACCGAGGTCGTCGGTGTAAATGTAGGAGATCTCAGCACAGCTTTCGATGATGGTGCGCAGGTTACTCCTAGCGATATTCGACATCGAGGAATTGTTAAGGTTCGTTTCGATGAACTGAAGATTCTCGGCGGCGGGGAGGTTACCAAGAAGCTTAACTTGGTCGTCACTCGAATCAGTCAGACAGCGAAGGAAAAAATCGAGGCTGCTGGCGGTTCGGTAAAGATAGTGGCAGCCAAGCGAACTCCCAAGCAACGCGTGGCGGAGTCCAAGGCGAAAGGTTAATCGCTTGCCTTGGTCACTTTGTCCCACCCCAATCAGTCCATCGGCTGACGTCGCTTAGGTGCCGTCAGCCTTTGTTTTTGTTATACTTGTCTCGGTTTTGAGTATTATCGTTCTCGATCCAGGAACATTGGAAACATGTTTGAAAAGCTGCGGGTCGTGTTCTCCATCCCCGAACTTCGTCAAAAGATCCTTTTGACTCTGTTTCTGTTGGCCGTTTATCGTATCGGCTATCACGTGCAATTGCCGGTTCTCAAATCGGATTTGATGGTTACCGGCGAGTTGAAGAACTTCATGGACAAGGTCGCTCTTTTCTCGGCGACGGATCTTCGAAGTTTAACGATTTTCGGTTTGGGCCTTGCCCCATACATCTCAGCTTCGATTATCTTCCAATTGCTTGGAACAGTTTGGAAGCCGATCGAGGATTTGCGCAAAGAAGGTGCCGCAGGACGTAAGAAGATCAATGAGTACACAAGGTACTTAACGGTCTTGATCTGCGTTTTGCAAAGCTGGGTATATCTCCGGTTCACTGTCGGTACACCAGATTCTCCAGCATCCTCGCAGTTCTTCGGAAATAACTCCAGCTCTCTTTCACTCGGTTGGCAAGTCACTTCGGTTGCCATCATGACAGCAGGCTCGATGTTTTTGATGTGGCTCGGAGAGCAGATCGACGAGTATGGCATCGGCAATGGAATCTCGCTTTTGATCATGGCGGGTATTTTGGCTCAGATGCCAAAAGCTCTATGGGATTTGCGACAAAACGTATCGAGTTCGCTCACAGGAAACTCGGGTACTTCGATAGGCCCGGATGTTCTCGTCGTATTGGCTGCGTTGTTCATCGCAGTGGTCTTTGGGGTCGTCTTTATAACGATGGCCCAAAGACGTATCGAAATGCAAAGTGCCAAGCACGTTCGAGGCCGTCGCGTTTCGGGCGGAACCAAGCAGTTTCTCCCACTGAAGATCAATCAAGCTGGGGTTATGCCGATCATCTTCGCAAGCAGCTTCCTGATGATCCCTGGTATGCTCTTTGGTATCTTGGCTCAGTCCTTCGTCAGAGGAGAAGGATTCTGGCAAACTCTGGCTAGTTGGAGTCAACAAGCAGCTTCCATGTTCAACGGTGGGTCTTCATTTACCTACAACGTTTTGTATGTCCTGTTGATTTTCTTCTTTTGTTTCTTCTGGACCTCGATTATGTTCAACCCTAAGGAAATGTCTCAGAATCTCCAAGATTCTGGTGCCTTTATCCCTGGGTACCGACCCGGCAAGCGAACAGCCGATTACCTCGAGAAGGTGATGCTTCGAATCACCTATGTCGGAGCGGCATTTTTGGCGATCATCGCAATTGTTCCGACGATCATCACATCGCAATTCGGAGTTTCCTTTACTGTGGCGTCGTTTTACGGCGGTACGGGTTTGTTGATTGCAGTGAGCGTCGCATTCGATTTGATCCAGAAGATCGATAGCCACCTGCTGATGAGAAACTACAAAGGTCTTCTAGAGTCCTAGTCGATCAGCTTAGGATCTTTGCTCAAACGACACCGAGAAAGGGGGCCATATCAATGCTGATTGTGTTTATCGGCCCTCCGGGAGCTGGCAAAGGAACACAGTGCCGACGGTTGGTCGAACTGCTCGACATCCCCCATCTATCGACAGGAGAGATGCTCCGGTCCGTTATGGATCAGGATTCTGCGTTGTCTAGGTACGTGGCATCGTACATCAATGCAGGGAAACTCGCTCCTGACCACTTGGTCATGCGGATCGTTTCACAGAAAGTCAAAAGTCCCGATTGTTCTAATGGGGCTCTATTCGATGGGTTCCCAAGGACGATGGTACAAGCCCAGATGCTTGACGATCTGTTGACAGAACTTAAACGTCCATTGGACATCGTGCTAGAGTTGCAGGTTCCCGACGACGTTCTCATCACTCGGCTTCTCAAGAGAGCCAAGACCGACGGACGAGCCGACGACAACGATGCGACCATCCGTGAGCGATTGCGGGTTTTCCACGAGCAGACCAAACCCCTGATCCAATACTACGCGAGTCAGGGTAAACTTCGCTCGATCAATGGGACCCATTCTGAGCATGAGGTCTTTGATGCGATCCGAAAAGCTCTTCCTGTGGCAACATAGTCGAAATATCCACTGTTTCCTACTTGGATGGATCGCCTGCTGGATCTTTGCCCCCAGTTTGCTGGCAGAGAAAATTACGATCGAGCGAATTGCAGAGCTTTCTTCCATCGAGCGTCCAGTTTGGGAAGATTACTTGAATCGATCCGATGCTCTGAGAAAGCGGATCGAGTCACAGTTCGAGTCTCAGTTGAAAGACTCCGGATCCTTGACAAGCAAGCTGGCACCCGAGGGTGATAGTTTCCGATTACCCAGCGACAAACAAGATTCTTGGTATTTGGAATCACAAGCCAACGAATTAGCAGATGTTCTGGTTTCCTTCCAGAATCCTGCCGGTGGCTGGACAAAGCATCTTTCGGTGTCTGAGGGATTGCGAGGGCCGGGCGTACACTGGAGTTCGCAAGGGACCATCGAGCGTCCGAGATACGTTGGGACCTTCGATAACGGATCGACGACAACTCAAATCCTTTTTTTGGCACGGATGCATAGGGTCGCCAATCGTCAGGACTGCAAGTTAGCCGTTGAAAAGGGACTGGAATTCATTCTCGCCGCCCAATATCCCAATGGTGGTTGGCCTCAAGTTTTTCCGCTCGAAGGCGGCTATCACGATGACATCACGTTCAACGACGATGCTATGGTTCATGTCCTGGAAGTGTTGGATAAGGTGCGACGTCGACACGGTGACTTTGAGTTTATTCCCGAGGTATTCAGGGAAAGATGTAGCGAATCCTTTGAACGAGGAATCCACTGCATCTTAGCCACTCAGCAAAAGAGCGGAAATCGACCGAGCGTTTGGTGTGCTCAACACGATGCCTTGACCCTTAAGCCCAGTAAAGCTCGCGCGATGGAACCCGCATCGCTGAGTGGCTCGGAAAGCGTTGGTGTTTTGAAGTTGCTCATGAGTATCGAGAAACCAACGCCGTCGATCATCGATGCAATCGAAGGTGGTTTGGAATGGTTTGAAAAGCATCGGATTCAGGGCCCAAGGCCTTCAAAGACACCTTCAAAGACATCAAGCAATGAGAACCTGGTGAGCCAGGATTCCGATCCATCCAAGGACAAATCCAACGAAGTCTATTGGGCCCGGTTTTACGACTTGGAAACCAACAAGCCGGTTTATCCTGGAAGGGATGGAATCGTTTACGATAGCTTTGCGGAAATGGCAAAAAACAATCGCTTGGGATATGACTATACCAC
>JAJTFC010000061.1 GCA_021298315.1 Planctomycetaceae bacterium | reverse complement strand
GTCAGTACACGGCACTGCATCGCACTCCACGCTCGACATGACAAGCGATACCGATTGTGCGAAAGTTATCGTTGACGGCGACTCATGCAATTAAGCATCACTCCGGTGCTCCCTCGTTTACACGTCGGGTTACTGGGCCTGCGGCCAGCAAAGCATCTGCCAGCCAGTAACCCGAACCGTAAGGGAGGGAGCGTCAGTACACGGCACTGCATCGCACTCCACGCTCGACATGACAAGCGATACCGATTGTGCGAAAGTTATCGTTGACGGCGACTCATGCAATTAAGCATCACTCCAGTGCTCCCTCGTTTACACGTCGGGTTACTGGGCCTGCGGCCAGCAAAGCATCTGCCTGCCAGTAACCCGAACCGTAAGGGAGGCAGCGTCAGTACTCGGCACTGACCTCTAGGTGCACTGGATTGCTGCTCACCTCAGAGTCACAAAGTCGTTGTGGTTCAGCAGCGTCCAAACCAATAGGATCCGATCCGATATAGCTGAGTCTTGTCCTATTGCCGAGCTTGGCAAACTTCGACAACGCTCCATCGCCTGTTTGCTCGATGCGATCATCGATGCATCGGCCTGAATCCCCAACACCTCTCGAAAGGCTCGCTGGATGAACTCATCGCTTTCGCTTGCCTCTTGATGGATCCTCTGGGCGATCTTGACTGCCGAGTCCAATACCAAACGACTGTTGCTAAGTGCCAATGCTTGCTGGGGTACGATGCTCTGATCCCGCCGATAACACTCTTTGACAAGCGCCTCATCGAACGTACTTAAAAACATATTCCGCTCATTGTTGGAATGGAAAAAGTAAAGGCTTCTGCGCAGCGAATCGCTCTGCTGACCCATCGGTACCGACGGACCACCCAGCCGGGTATCCAATGTCCCTGCCAACGAAAGGATCGAGTCGCGGACCACTTGGGACTCGATGCGGATCGGATTGCGTCGCCACAAGAGCCGATTATCCGGATCGACTTGGCTAGCCATCTGGGCGTTGGTCGATTGGGTGTTGGCAAGGGTCGAATGCCTGCGATAAGCCTCCGAGGTCAGGATGAGCTTATGAAGGTACTTCATGCTCCAACCATGAGACACAAACTCCGCAGCTAGCCAATCCAAAAGCGATTGATGCTGGGTCTTGGCCCCTTTGTTCCCAAAATCAAAAACGCTCTCGACGAGCGGTTCTCCGAAATGCCGGTTCCAAATATGGTTGACCGCGACGCGAGCCGTCAACGGATTTTTCGGATCGGTGATCCATCTGGCAAGTGCAAGCCTGCGACCTGAAGATGTCTTGGGATACTCGGGCTTGGGGTCGTCGGCTCCCGAATTCAAAAAGCGTGTCGCGCTCCACTGAGCTCCCGAGAATCGGATCAATTCCCCCTGATCGTTTTGGATCAAGTCTTGCGCTTTGGCCAGATTCGCAAGGGCCTGTTCGTGCTCCTTCTGAGCTGCATCCTTCTTCTCAGGTGCAGATTTCAGGAGCTGAATTTGCGTGGTGATGCTTTGAAGCTTCGACTTGGACAACTGCCACTGACGGTCCTGCAAAATCGATGCTCGCTTGGCTTTCGTGTCGGCTTCCTTAAGCCCCGTCAAATCGGTTGGCACGCTGCTTTGAAGATCCATGCGTTGCTGATCCTCCAGGGCCCATCGAGCGATCCAAGCCTGATGACGAACCTCCAACGCCGCAACCTCTGAGACAACCGACTGATGCTTTTCCTCGGCTTGCTGCAGTTCCAATTTGGATAACTCCAAGGCTTGCTCGGGCGCAAGTGTCATTCCCCCGGCAGGATCCCTGAGTTTGAGCGCGTCAGGTAACGTTTGAATACGGATCTCATGGAAAGCGACTTGAACGTCGAAGGCCGTCAATTGCAGTGCACCAGCGCGGCGCTCGACGGGGCTTTTCCAAGCGACCTTGGGTTGCCCATCGAGCGAGGCGTTGATCAGTGGCCCTCGGACTTGCAGTTGCAACGTGTACTGTTTGTTGAGCTCCACCGGATGAGATGCTCGGCCTTCGGCTGGATAATGGTATTGACCATTGTTGGCATAAGCCGCTTGCACTTTAGGATCCGGGCCGTGGGCACTGACATAGACCATGATCTCGCTGTCTTGGGGACCGGGCGTGAGGGTGCCATCGGTTTGGGTCGAGTCGAACGAGACTCCGACGCTTCGATATGTGCTCCCTCCGAGAATGGTAAATCGCAAAGTCAGATCGAAATTCTCAGGCGGATTTTCCAGCCATCGCAGAACACTGCGGCTCTGGCCGTCTTGGAGCTGCGTAAGCTTGCCCGGCTCATGTTCCCATTTGCCGCCAAAGGTTTTCCAGACCGCAGGATCGAGCTTTGCAAATTTATCCTCAACAAGAATTTTCGCAGCATCCGAAGTTGCCGTCGCATCGCTCGATGCCTGACTCTTATCGGCGGTGCTCGCTTGATACTCGGCTTGGGCCTTTGCAAATTTCTCCTTGGCCACCTCGATGCCTTTGACGGATTCGGCCAAGGCGTTTTTAGCCTTATCGATCTGTCCAGAGATGACCCCTGGGCGTCGTTCGGGTTGCCAAGCAACCCCGGGTAGCTCGACGGGTTGGATTTCCAGAGGGTTCTGGGAAAGAAACTCGGGGATGCCCGGTAGCATCACCACCGATTTATCGGGCGAGGACTCTTGTCCTCGTTCAAACCGATAGGTTGGAGTTTCGAGATACGCGTCGAAGACTCGGGGGAGTCCGTTTTTGCTCAAATCGGTTTCGCCGGCCAGTGCATCGAGCCGGACGTGATAAGGTTCAAAAATGGCTCGCATTCGATAGTAATCGACTTGTCGGATCGGATCGTACTTGTGGTCATGGCATTTGGCACAGTTCATCGTCAGTCCAAGGAACGCTTTGCTCACGTGCTCGATCGTCTCGTCCATCCATTGGTTTCGATTGAACAGAAAATAATTGCGAGCAAGAAAACCTGTCGCGCGGAGATCCTCGAAGTTTTCCGGTGCGATCTCATCGGCCGCGAGCATCAAACGAACCATCTGGTCGTAGGGCCGATCCTTGTTGAGGGCTTCGATGATCCAATCTCGCCAATGCCACATGTGCAATTGGCTGTTGCGCAGTTGATCGCCCAAGCCCCACCAATCGCTAAATCGCCATACATCCATCCAATGACGAGCCCACCGCTGGCCATGGCGAGGGTCCTCCAAGAGCTTGTCGATGGTCGATTCGTACCAGTTAGAGTCCCACTCTTTGGGGATCTGCTGCCAATCTTCGGACGATGGGGGCAAGCCGACCAGATCGATCGAGAGCCGACGCAGCAAAACATCGTTGGGTGCTCGCACTTGAGGCACAACTCCATGCTCTCGATGAAGCTTGTTCAAAAACGCGTCGATCGGATGCACGGGAGCGTTTTCGAGCTGGGGCAGGGGGGGCCTGACAAGGGACTGGAAAGCCCAATGCTTGCGTGGATCCGGATCTGGTTGTTCGTTGGCAATCCCCAGAGACCCTTGATCAATCCAGCGACTCAGAAGTTCGATCTGCTCGGGTTTGAGTTGCTCTCCTTCGTGTTCGGGAGGCATGCGGTCGCTCGAGTCGGTGCTCGTGACTCGCTGGATGATCCGACTCTTGGCAGGCTCGCCTGGTAGAACGGCCGATCCAGATTCTCCGCCATGAAGCATACTCTCAAAGGTATCCAAGCGCAGATTGGATTCCTGGCGGAGCGGTCCGTGGCAAGCAAAGCAACGCTCGCGAAGCAACGGTTTGACTTGTGTTTGGTAATCGATCTGGGGAGCTTGGGCCTGAACTTCTTGCCCGCAACAGATTAAATCGCAATGCAAAACGGCAAATCCGAACCAAATGATAAAACCGTAAAAAGGCAGTCGCATGTGCATGGTAGGTCGGACCGGGAGGGCAGGGTGTCCAAGGGCAGGTTGCCGAAAGGATGCAGATTTCATTATAAGCGATGGCTGAGGCCAGCGGGAAAGAAAAGTTCGTTGGCCCCCTACCAATCCGATGCGCCAGGAAACTATACTCGGAGCAAGTTTACGGACACCCGACAGGCTGTCTGAGATCAATTAGTGCCTCTTGAATGTTAGGGACTTTGGATCCATGCGATTTTTCTACTCACTGTTAGCGATGGTTATGTTTATGTCAGCACATCCACTAGCGGCTCAAAGTCCTGCGACGCAGACACCTTTGCGAACGCTCGGGACGATCGAGCGATTCAAACCGGAGTTGGACAAGCTTTTGCCCGCCGATTCGAAACTCGAAGTCTTGGCCGATGGTTTTACATGGACCGAAGGTCCACTGTGGATGGGGGATGAGAAGAACGGTTATCTGCTATTTACCGACATCCCTCGCAATTCGATTTTTAGCTGGTCGAAATTCCATGGCATCAGCCTATTCATGGAACCTTCGGGCTACACAGGAGTGACGTATTACGGCCTTGAGCCCGGTGCCAACGGATTGCTCAAAGACGCCGACGGGAACTTGGTCATGTGCGAGCATGGCGACCGGAGAGTCAGTGTCCTTACGCCAAACGGTGGCAAGCGAACGCTTGCGGACAACTACAAGGGCAAGCGGCTCAACAGTCCCAACGATGGCGTGCTCAAGTCCGATGGCGACATCTACTTCACCGATCCCCCTTATGGATTGCCGCAGCGTGAGAATGATCCGCGTCGCGAATTGGATCATTTTGGTGTCTACCGCATCTCGAAAAAGACCGGCGAACTGACGCTGCTAACGACCGAGTTGGCCCGTCCCAACGGAATCGGTTTTTCGCCCGATGAGAAAACACTTTATGTCGCCCAAAGCGATCCGAAGAAGGCGATTTGGATGACATTCGAGGTCAAAGAGGATGGAACACTCGGAGCAGGCAAGTTGTTTTATGACGCGACCGACCAAGTGGGCAAACACCCGGGATTGCCCGACGGATTGTCCGTGGACAAGGCGGGGAATGTCTGGGCAAGTGGGCCTGGAGGTATCTATATTTTTAGCAGTGCGGGTGTTTTGCTAGGTCGTATCAATACGGGCGAGCGAACCAGCAATTGCTGTTTCGGGGAGGATGGCTCGACGCTGTTTGTAACCGCCGACAGCAACTTGTGCCGCATCCGCACGAGCACCTCGGGGCTCTAAAGGCGTTATCAGTCAGGATGCGATCGACTGGTCTTGCATCAGTCGCTTGGTATCTTTTTCTTGGCCGTAGAGCACCAACACATCTGCGGCCCGGATCGTATCGCTAGGCCCTGGGATACCGGGCAAGAGCACGTCGTCTCGCCGAATCGCAAGCACGATCACGCCCGTATCCCAAGGCCTTGATTCGCGAAGCATCTTTCCAACCAAGGGGTTCCCCGGTTCGATCAAGTACTCCGAGACCACATAGCCGTGCTCAACGCGGAGAAGCAATTCGTAGTCCAAGGCACGAACCAAGCCGGCCTGGGTCAGCGTAGAGGCGATCAGGTGATCGAGTGTCTTTCGGAAAACATCCAAGCGGCTCAGGGCGCTGATGGCCAAGGCGATGAGTGCCGCAGCAACGATCAGCATGAGCGAATGAAAGACGTTACTGCCTTGGACAAACGTCGCGACCATCGTCGCAAGGGCGGAGGTCAGGCCGATGTTACCAACGAGGATCAGATCGCGGATGATCCGTCTGCGGACTGGGTGGTTGACGACCAACTCGGCCTCTTTCGTCGTAAAGCCGACCCCAAAGAACGCCGAATAGCTTTGAAAACTGGCCGTGTCATAACTCAGGCCCGTGAGCATCAGGGCTGTGGTGGCCACTCGGATCGCAAGCAAGGAGAAAAGGGCGATGACGATCAGCGTTACGATGGCGGTCATACTGCAGGTCGATTCAGGAAGAATGGATCGTTCATAGGGGCTCTGGCTCGGCTTTCTCGTACTCAGCATCGCGGTACTCGTACTCGTACTCGAAGATGCCTGAATCGACTCAAGTCGATCACCTTTTCCGGGAAGCTGCAACCCCGGTATTTGGCCCTTTTGTCAAAGAAATCCCAATACTTCTCTTCGAGTACGAGTACGAAACGAACCAGTGGTATGAATTGCCAGCCACGATAATGCCGGATGCTGGAAACAATTTCTTACGACGCGTCATTCTTGTCCGCCTTCACTTCGGTCCCTCTCGGCCAACACGGTGGCAGAACTGGCAGATCCCAGGGCGAAAACGTCTTAAAGAATCCTTGAAAAGATGCTGATTTCGCCCGCGACTCGACAAGTTCGATTGTGTATGATTCCATCTGTAGAGCCGTGTTTGGAGACGGTGCTAGACTCGTTTTTTCAAGATCCATTCGAGTTTCAATGTTGCGTTGGCTGGTTGTTTTACTTCTGACGATGACGGTGGCTTTAGGCCCAAGCTTCTGCTGCTGTAGTCTTGGTACAGCGGCCGTGCTTTTTGGTACTTCGGATCGATCTGCGTCGGCTACGGAAGTAAGTCTTGGGGAATGCTGCAGGGTCGATGCCCATGGCGTGCCTGCTTGCTGCAAGAAATCCGAGAGTTCTAGCTCCGATAGTTTGAAAACAACACCCAAATCACCTCGGGATTGCTGCAAAAACGCAAATACTTGTAGATGCCTGACTGCCTCGCAGGCAGTCCTTTTAGCCAACGAAACTTCTAGCCAGTTTGAAATGCTCTTGTGCCAACTCAAACTGATCCACTGGCAAGCGACCGTGGACCTGCAAGATTCGAAGCCGCCTAGGCATGCAATCCAAGCGGCATTCGATCCGCTTGGTCTGGATCGCTGCAGGTTAGATTTTCTTCAAAGATGGAATTGTTGAAACGAAGCGAGACGTTTCGTTCAACTCCAATCGTTTCTTAAAGATTACGTTCCATTATTTGAAGAAGGTATTTCACCATGAAAAGTATTTACTTAGGTTTGGCTGGATTGATGCTTGTAGGCGGATTGGCATTCGTATTTGCCGGGGCCAACTCTGACAAAGTGACTGTATCGAACGACTGCGGATGTCCATCCTGTTGTTTGCAAAACGGTTGTTGCTCGGATGGGACTTGCTGCTGCGAGACCGGAGTCTGCAAGTGCGGCACTTGCGATTGCGCTTGCTGTGCATCGGAAAAAGAGCAATCCGAAGGCAAGTCGTGCGAATCAGGCAGCGCATGCTGTGCATCGGAAAAAGGGCAAGCCGAAGGCAAGTCATGCGAGTCAGGCGGTGCTTGCTGCAAGAGTGATAGCTAAAACAGCTTAAGGCATCTAAGAGGCTAAGCTGTTTGAACATGAAGTCAGAAAGCCAGTATGCAAAAATGCATGCTGGCTTTTTTCGTTCATTCGGGATGACCGCATCGGCATTCGCCGTCAATGATGCCAACAATGTCCAATGCCGCTGTCAACAACGTCAACAATGTCAATTCGGTCCGCTGTCAATGCAGTCAACCTTGTCAATTCTGTCAATGCCGTCAAATATGCCACGCCGCCAGGCGGCGTGGCGAAAGCCAAACATGAAATTACGTGTGCTCTGATTCCAAGCGATGATTTCGGAGAAATCATCGACACTGTTTGGCAGTGATTTCGGAGAAATCACCGACACTGGACTACTTACCAACCATGGAGCCTTCGAATTGGATCCTAGGGTCGGTAACCTTGACCAATTCGCCAAGTTCATAGACGTTTCGATAACCATATCCGTAGAGATTGATGTAGGTCGGAACGTTCAGCGCTAATTGCACCGGTTTGCTCTGCGCTGCAACTTGGGTCTCCAAAGCACGGTTGCCACGAGGGCGTGGCGGTGCTGACTTGGATGCAAAATCAACCTGATTGCCATCAAAGTTGTTATTGCAGTAAATCAACACAGTTGTCTCTGGTGAAGGGATGACGTTGGCGAGGTTGGTTTGAGTAAAGTCGGTGAAGCTCAAATGCTTGGCGCCTTGGATGTGGATTCGTTCATATCGAAAATCCGAACGCGTATCGAGTATCAGTACATTGGGCTGCTTGCTCATCGCAAGGAACTGATCCAAACTCAGGATGCGTTCACGGCGATGGGATTCCACTTCGGCCACGAGTTCCTTGAAATCTTCGTAACTGACTCGCGCCTTAGGGTAATTGGCGGCTGAGTTGGCCTCGATGGCCGAGACATAAGGCTGGGGCTGCGAAAATCCAAAAAGAACTTCCGAGCCATGCCCCGGCCCGATAGGGGGCGTTGGAATACCGCTGGAAGTTGTTGGCAAAGGTCCGGCAGGTGGTATCAGGCCGGGAAGTGCACTTGGAGCAGAAGGGTAAAGCGGCAAAGGGCCATAGGGTGCGACGGGCACAGGAGTCCAGTTGGGTGGAATGGTGCTTGGCATCATGGATGGTCCCAGCGGCTCCCAACCGGTTCCTTCGGCTCTTTGGATCATCGAAGCGACCCGATCGCTCACTATTTTTTCCTTGATGGCTTCACGCTTATCGAATGCTTTTTTCTTGGCAGCAAGCTGTAGCTCGAGCGCCTTGAGTTCTTGCTCTTGGGCCGAATGTCTTTGATTGAATTCCTGTTGCACCAAGTTGGTAATTTGCTCGATGATTTGCTTCTTGCGATCGTCTTGGCTGTTGGCATACTCACCCAGCAGAGCCTCGATGACCATCGAATCGTGGCGAACATAACTTGGCGGTGCCAAGGAAGGATGGCTAATTGGGGGTAAGGGCAATGTCCCCTGAGCGCACAATCGGGAGTGATGAGTCGATGAGGCGATCGACAAGCTGATGAAAGCTACAACGATACGATACCATGGTCGACTGGGTCTCATCGGAGAGTCCTTTGCATTGATGATTTTTTTGGTGGGCTTTAGGCGGGAGTAAGTATACGGCAGTAAGTATACCAGAGGTCTGATTGGATTTAGGATTCGAATCGTTGAATTACAAACTGTTGAAACTCCCCGGTGGCTTGGCTTTGGTATCGATCGAGCATACGGATATGCCCGGGAGCGATATCCAGCAAGCGTTCGAGCATCGCATCGAGTTGCTCGATGGGGCCTTCGATGACGATGCGAACTCGGCCATCTTGAGTGTTTTCAACAAAACCTGTGACCGGATAGTTTCGTGCCAAGTCGTGCACGGCATACCGCATACCGACGCCTTGCACCCGTCCGCTTAGAAAACAAGTCAGTCGTTGCATGAGGATAACCGCAAGCCGGAGGCTCCAGAGAATAGAGGGTAAAAAATGTTTAACGGCTGTCCAATGTTTAACGGCTGTCCTCAGCCGTTGGCCGTAGGGTAGGTGGAGCGGTTCGGGCCCCGCCGAGGTCTCTACCATTATTCGCAACTTACTGCATCGTAGCAATCCTACCAATACAAGTGGCCAACGGCCACGCGCCAGTAACCCGAAGTGTAAACGAGGAAGCACTCGAGTAATCGTCACGCGAAGCCATCAGCCGTGTACTGACGCTGCCTCCCTCACGGTTCTGGTTACTGGGATGCTAAGATAAGAGGCCAGCGCTGCTGCGGGGAGGCATCGCTGGGCCGCTGGCATAAGATCGATGGGCTCTTGGTTAATCACGGTCGACGGCACATGGAATGTGCCTACGACTATGTCGCCCTCAGGCGGACATGATGGGGTTTGGACGGTGTTGACCTTGTTGACGGCATTGACTGTATTGACTTGCGGATCCTGTTGACGAGGTTGACCGCATTGGCGTTTGAGATCCACAATGTCAATGACGTCAAATATGCGCCGCCCTCAGGCGGCGTTGCAAGCGACTCTTATGAAATTGCGCTTGCTCTGATTCCAAACGATGATTTCGGAGAAATCATCGACAATGCTAAGCGGTGATTTCGGAGAAATCACCGACACTGGCCCACCCACACAAAACGAAACCAGCCGACTCGCTTGACGCTCGCCGGCTGGATGATGATTTTCAAATACCGAGACAGACCGAAGTCGACTACTTCTTCTTTTTCTTCTTGTCGTCTGCTTCGTCTTCCTTCTTCACCTTCTTCTTTTTCTTCAAGGAGACCTTCGGTACTCGTACCTTGGCCATCCCCATGACGATCGATTCGTCTGTCCACTTGTCCAAGTCTTGGAGGCGTTTAATACGCTCGGCACGGGTCATCACGTTCCGGGACTTGATCGCTCCGGCTCGTACTTTCAAGCTTTTGTCTAAGGTCATTTTGGTTCACATCAAAGGTAAAAGACGGCCATTTCGGCCTATTCCTGAGGCGGAAAAGCTTATCTTTGGAACGAATTCCTTTCAAGCCAACTTTGGACTATATTTTGTTTTTCGGCTGGGGTTTGCCGTTTCCTAGCCTAAAAAGCTTGCGGTTTTACCCCCAAGTATCCGTTTCCCACGCATTTTTGACGGTCTTTTCCGGTTCCAAAGTCCCAAAGGGGGCCTGCCATGAACAACCAGCCCAATCGATCCGGAATGATTCGCAAGAAATTTCTGGCAATCCTCGGAGTTCCTTTGCTAGTGGCTCTTTGGCTTGCAACCTACTACTGGGTCGGGCGATCCTCGCATGACCTGATCTACACGAAAAATGCACCAGCCCTGGCGATCGCAAGACTTGAAACCTGGTCCCCCCTGATGTTCTACCCATCGAAGTGGAATTGGCTCAAGGCGGAAGCTTACCGAAAACTAGGGGATCGCGTCCGCGTTAGTCGTATCGTCGACCAGCTTTCAGCCAGGGGCATGCCGAGCGTCCAGGCCACAAGCCCACTGCTTCTGATGGACTCGGCTGCCGGTCTGCCCGCGAAGGTTAAGGAGAACCTCGGACCACTACTTCAGCTTTACAAAAACGACGGTGGTGAGGTTCTCGGTTCGATGGTCCAAGGCTTCCTCAATCAAGGGGATCACCAGAGCACCAACCAAGTCTTAACGCTCTGGAATGCTCTTTACGACGACGATCCGAAAGCAGCCTTTTGGCAAGGTGTCTACAGCACCGTGAGCTATGATCTGGACGCGGCCTTGAACTCTTTTCAAAAAGCGATCGAACTCGATCCCAACGATCCCAAAGCTCGACAAGAACTAGCCGAGGTCTACCTCGAGAAAGCCAACTTTGAACAAGCCCGCGAAATGTTCCAATGGCTAGTCGAGCACGGTAACGATTCACCTGAGATTCTCACCGGATACGCTCGATCGCTATTGAACTTGGGATTTGCTGACCAAGCCTCTGAGCAACTCAAGAAGTTGCCTGATGTGACCAAGCTTCCGAGCCCAGAATTGGCTTTGGTCTGTGAGACGAATCTCGAAGCCGACCAAGCCCAAGAAGCCAGCGACCAAGCGTCTATTCTGCTAAGCCGTTGGCCCGATGCATTGCCTTTTCTACAACTCAAGGCCCGTAGTTTGGCCAAACTCGGTCAAACCGCCGAAAGCGAAAAAATATTCGCCAAAGCAGCCGAGAGCCAAAACCGTCGTCCGCAAGTCGACCGAATGATCGAACAGATGGCAACCGAAACGAACAACCCGCAACTGCGCCGAGACATGGGTGAGATGATGATGAATTATTTGGATCCGTCGGGCGGGGTCGGGTATATCCAAATCGCCTCCCGAGCCGATCCCTTCGACCTAAAGACACAAGAACTCCTGGCGACCTACTACGAGAAGGAAGGTAAGTTGCAAATTGCCGAAAACCATCGCCGAATGATCCGAAGGATCCAGCAAATGATGCTCGATTCGATGGACACAGCAACGCCCCCCACTTCCGATCTCCCAGGTCCCAGCCTACCGAACTCCAGCTTGCCAAATCTAACTCCTGCCTTGCCACCCAAGCCTTAGGATTCCACAGTCGCATGCCTTCGCAGCCAAGGTTTCGAGTTTGCTCGTTGTGGATAATCCTGACGGTGATTTGTTTCGTCCACTTAGGTGGTTGCCAGCCCAAGAAGGAATCCAAGCAAGCCGACTCCAAAGGCGCCGAAGCCAAAGGTCCCGCAACTAAATCTAACGTGAGTTTGGCTCCAGAGGCCAGTAGTTCTGGCTTGAAATTCGCCAGCGTCGCCAAGCAAAGTGGCATCGAGTTCAATTATCAAAACGGAGAGGCTCTGTGGCTCGTTGCGATGATCGAATCCAACGGAGGTGGAGTCGGTTGGATCGATTTTGACCGCGATGGCAGGTGGGATCTTTTTCTGCCCGGCGGAGGACAACTGACTTCGGACAAACAGCCGATCATGGTTCCCAATGCACTTTACCATCAGAACACCAAACAAGTCTTTGCACCGGTGGCCGACAAGGCTCGGCTTAAAGACGGTGTGTGCTATTCCTTTGGAGCGGCAGTAGGAGATTACGATGCAGACGGCTGGCCTGACATCTTTATCACCGGATACGGCGGTCAGCAACTCTTGAGGAACCTCGGGGATGGGACTTTCGAAGACGCCACGCGACAAGCAGGATTCACCCATCGCGGGTGGAGTTCCTCGGCAGCTTGGTTTGATGCCGAAAACGATGGCGATCTCGATCTGTATATCGCCCACTACGGCGTCTGGAGTCCACAGACCGATAAGCGTTGCACGAATGGCCAAGGAGAACTCGACCGATGCGCACCGGCTGATTACGTCGGCGAGTCCGATGAGCTTTGGATCAACCGAGGAGACGGCTCGTTCGAAGATCGATCGGAGTTCCTAAGTCAATTCCAGTATCGAGGAATCGGTGTGCTGGCCTGCGACTTTGACCACGACGGCGATACCGATATCTATGTCTCTGATGACGAAGATCCCAATATGCTGTTTGACAACCAAGGTGATTTACAATTCAAGGAGATCGGGGCGCAGTCAGGAACCGCATTGGGGTCTCGCAGCATCGTCGATGGCAGCATGGGATTGGCCTTAGGGGATTTTGACGGCAATCTCAAACCCGATTTCCTGGTGACAAACTACCAGAACGAATACTGCGAACTTTATCTCAATCAGGGCAAGCAGTACTTTACGCTCGGCACTCGTTCTGCGGGACTCATGGCACTGGGCCAAGCGGTCGTTGGATGGGGGACGGCTTTTGGAGATCTGGATCTCGACGGCGATGAGGATCTGGTGGTGATCGCCGGTCATACGAGCCGCAAACCGATCAAAAGCAGCAATCTGCAGAAACCTTACCTTCTGGAAAACAAAGACCGAAAACGTCTGGTCTCGATCGGGGAATCTGCCGGAGAGTTTTTCGGCCAAGTCCATGCGGGTCGGGGGATGGCCATGGCCGATTACGACAACGACGGCGACTTGGATTTCGCCGTGAGCATGCTTGAGCAACCTACCGAACTGCTACGCAACGAGACTCCTGAGGGAAATTACCTGTTGGTGGATCTGATCGGTCAAGCGAGCAACCGCGATGCGATCGGAGCTTGGGTGGAATTGGAGCTCTCTGGGGGAAAACAAGCTGGATTGAAACTCATCCGCCATCGATTTGGTGGTGGCTCGTATGCTTCGACACACGCAAATACTTTGCATATCGGGCTCGGAGATGCCACTGGAATCTCCAAGTTAACCGTTCATTGGCCTGGAGGTAAAACAGAAACCTTCATTGAACCTCTGCCCAAGAGACGTCTATGCGTGATAGAATCGGTTCAGTGACACAAGCACCGATGAAAGAATCTCTGGTGCACTGTGATCCTTGGTATCCATTCTTTCTACATCATTGATCAATGACATGACCGATAAGCCTGCGAATCAATTGCCGACCCAAGACGTACCGGCAGCGACTTACCCATTCTTTACAAATCTTGCTCGAACGATCAACTCTGGACAATCTCGTTCGATTGTTATCTCAGGCAACATCTATGACCTGTACTATGACGGACGAGAGTACTTGCCACTGATTCCCTTCCTGATCAACAAGACCAAAGTGCCTGGGTTGATCCAAGTGGTTTATGAGCTCAATGGTCCGATTCGAATCGCTGAGGAGGATCGCTCGAAACTGCGCGAAGCATGGAGTGCATGGAAAAACGGCGTCGGTGTCGATGCCATCGCGACGCGAGAACTGCTGCAGGATGGCAGCAAGTTCGAACTTCGTCGCAAGGAGTTCGATCAGTATCTTCGGGACGCGATTGGCAACTCGACGCAGGCCCTTGAGTTCATGCGACAGCTTACGATCTGCTCGCGAAACTGCCTGAAAGAAAACTTGCTGATCATCATCGAGGGAACCGACATTTTACTCCCTTCGGGTGACGGCGATGTCTCGAAGATGAACGATGCGCAGCTTCGGCGCATCACGATCGTCACCGATTGGTTCGGCGATCCGTCGTTCTTTAATGGCAAAGACAACGTCTTGCTGCTAGCCGAATCACGCAGCCTGATTCACCAGAGAGTTTCCCGGCTTCCACAGGTGCTCACTGTAGAGATCCCTTCTCCGGATTTGTCATCCCGAAGGCACTATGCGCAGTGGCATGCATCCAGTAGCGGCAATCGGCATGTGATCGATTCGCTCGATATGGTTGGTGAGGCGACAGCAGGTCTATCGCTTCATGCGATGAGACAATTGCTCTTGGCATCGGATTACTCGAAAGAGCCGATCCAGCGTCAGGACACAACGCTCCAAGTCGAGCGATTCATTCAATCGCAACTTGGCGATGATGTGGTGGAGTTTAAAAAGCCGATCCAAACGCTCAAGGATGTCATCGGATTTTCAAAGCTCAAAGAGTTTCTCAAAGACTATCTGATTCCTCGAATGAAATTGCCTGACGATCGAGCTCTTCCAGGTGCGGCCATCGCTGGTCCGATCGGTGGTGGCAAAACGTTTATCTTTGAAGCCGTGGCGGCTGAGTTGGATATGCCGGTGCTGGTCTTGAAGAACATCCGCAGCCAGTGGTTCGGTCAAACCGACGTGATCTTCGAACGACTCCGACGGGTGCTTGAAGCTCTCGAGAAGGTGGTCATTTTCGTCGACGAAGCCGACACGCAGTTTGGAAGTGTCGGCGAGGGAGCTCACGAAACCGAGCGCCGTTTGACCGGAAAGATCCAAGGGATGATGAGCGATCCGAAGCTTCGGGGGAAAGTCATTTGGTTGCTCATGACGGCTCGAATCCATCTGCTTTCGCCTGACATTCGTCGCCCGGGCCGGGTCGGTGACTTGATCATTCCGATTTTGGATCCCACCGGCGAGGATCGACTCGAATTTATCCGCTGGATGCTTGGCCCGACCAAGCTCGCCAGCGACGAACTGATTGAATGGTTGGACAAAGATGGGCTCGAAGAGGACTTTTCTTCTGCCGGTTATGCGGCCCTTCGCAGCCAGTTCAAGGCGATACCTCCGAAGAATGCCGAGGATCTCAAGAGTATCGTCCGAGACTTTTTGCAACCTGCGATCAAGCAAACCCGTCGATACCAGACCTTGCAAGCGTTGGTCAACTGCACTCGCAGGTCGCTCTTGCCCAATCCGGACATTACCGACGAAGAGCGCGCCCAGATGGAGTCCGAAATCCGCCTGTTAGAATCCATGGGGATTCGATAACCGACTGACAACCGCCGAAGCGGAAACCCTTTTTGAAGTCCCTATTCCTTGGAGCCTGCTATGTCGCACGCCGTTCGTTTCCTGTTCCTGGTAACTTTGGCACTTGTGGCTTCGCCTCGAAGTTTCGCTCAGGAACTTTTCTCCCAACTCGTCGGGCCAGTCCAGGTCGCAGCCGTCGAGAGCGGCCCGAAGGCATCGAACAAAACCGTTCAAGTCCCTTACATTTTCTGGGGTGGGGATATCGCAACCTTTTTGGCCAATGGAGACCTAAAGACCAAGCAAGGTTCGACCTACCAGCAAATGGGCTTGGACATGCAACTGGTGGCTGGGGATGACTTTGTTAGCCAAGTGCGAAACTACGTGTCGGGCAAATCCCCCATGCTGCGGGGAACCATGCACATGATCGGCTTGGCAGGTGAGGTTCTGGGTGCCGATCCGCGAACCAAACCGGTGATCGTATTGCAGCTCTCTTGGAGTGCAGGCGACCACATCGTCGCTAAAAAAGGTGTCAAGAACCTCAATGAACTCAAAGGTAAAAAGATCGCTTGCCAGCAAGGTGGCCCGCACGTGGGATTGCTCTACGATTCGCTGGCCGCCGCTGGGCTTGGGCGGGAAGATGTCCAGATTGTGTGGACCAAGGACATCACTGGGCCAGATGGTCCGGCCGTAGCATTTAAAAACGACGCAAGCATCGATGCTTGCTGTGTCGTCACACCCGACATGATCGGACTGACAAGCGGTCTCGATGCTACAGGTACGGGTGCCGAAGGTACCGTCGAAGGTGCACACGTTGTCAACTCGACGGTGCAGATGAGCCGTTCGATCGCAGACGTGTATGCAGTCAGACGCGATTGGTACGACGCAAACAAAGAATGGGTTTCTAAGTTCGTTGCTGGACATTTGAAAGCCACCGAGCAACTCGTCGCCATGAGGAAAGCTTTTGGCGAGACGGGCAAGATGACCAAGGAGTACGAGCAAGTCCTGAGCATGTCCCAAAGGATCTTTGGCAAAGAAGTCCTCCCGACTCTCGAAGGAGATGTCCATGGACTGCTTCTCGACTGCGGATTTGTCGGACTGCCCGGTCAGATCGCTTTCTTTAAACAAAAATCCAACGCCAGCGGTTTCGAAGAGGTCATGAGCCGTTCGATCAACCTAGCGACACAGTGGAAGTACGCCAAAGCCCGTGCGGGTTTTGAACCCAATGACTTCGACTACAAAAAATTGGCTCAGCTCGGAGGAATCGAGTATGTCGAGCCCACGAATGTCGAGCGATTCAACCCCAGTGCGGAGTCGACCGAAATGTTCTTGGGTGAGAACCTCGATGCCAATACGATCGTCAGCTTCTCGATCAATTTCGAACCCAATGAACAAACCTTTTCAAGCGATCGTTATGGAGCCGAGTTCTTAAGAGCCCTCAAGCAAGCCAGCCAGTTCGGTAATGCAGCCGTTGTGATTCGAGGCCATGCGGATCCCTCCAAAACACTGATGGATTTGATCAAGGCTGGGATAGCCAAGGGGATCATTCAGCAAAACGGAACCCAAGGCAACTATCGGTATTTCATGAACGGCAAACCCTTGGACTTGAGCCGAACCAAAGAAGTGGTCGATTTGATCAAGAACGGTTCTTTTGGAGGTGGTAACACCGATCCGGCTGTAACGATGCAAGCAGCATTGAGCCTATCTCAGGCAAGAGCCGAGGCAGTTAAGAAGTCCCTCGAGAAATTCGCGAAAGACTCCGGAATCACCGTCGATCTCTCGCAGATTGTCCCCGTAGGTGCTGGGATCATGGAACCGGTAATCCCTAAACCGAGAAACATCGACGAAGCGAAAGAGAACATGCGCGTTGAGTTTCGAATTGTGAAAGTCAACCCAGAAGCTTTGACTCCGACCGACTTCAACTTTTAGTGACAGAACGTCTTATGACAACCATCGCACGCCCCTTGTGGCTTGTTCTCCTGCTGTGTGTCCTTGGTAGCCCAAGCGTTCGCACCTATGCGGGCTCAAACGACTATGTCGTCATCGTCTTGGATGACTCCGGCTCGATGCGCGAGATTATGAATCGAGATCGCCGCAGTCGGATCGATGCGGCCAAGAGTTCGCTGACTCAAGTCATCGAGCAAATCTCACCCGAGACCAATGTAGGGTTGCTGCTTCTCAACGGGGCGAAGGCAAATAACCACTGGTACATTCCCGTCGGAGAGGTCAATCGGCAAGATGCAATCAAGAAAATCAAGTCATTGCAAGCCGGTGGCGGAACTCCTCTTGGGGATGCTCTGCGTATCGCCTCAGATGAGTTGCTAGCATTGCGATCGAAAAAAATCTACGGAACCTATCGGCTGATCGTGGTGACCGATGGAGAAGCAACCGATCAAGCTCTGCTCGACCAATACCTACCGGATATCCTCTCAAGAGGCATCATCATCGATGCGATCGGTGTGGATATGCGGGGTAATCATTCGCTGGCAACCAAAGTCCACAGTTACCGCAAAGCTGACGATCAAGCATCTTTGTCCAACGCGATCCAAGAGATCATGGCCGAAAGGAACGCTACAGATCAAGCCGGTGGGCAAGAGGATTTCGCCATGCTCGATGGACTTGGGGATTTGGATGTTGCCGAGGTGCTCAAGGCTCTGGCCAAGCCGAACAATGACAAGGTCACAGGGATTGGATTTCGACAGGGATCCTCTGAAGGTTCCAATGGCAATGTAGCGAACATGCCCAAGATGATACCGCCACCCTGGGTGCCTAATTCCCCGGCAGGATCCGTCACGACAAGTCCAACGCCCCGTCAGCAGAGCATTCTTTCACAGATATTTGGTACCCTTTGTACATGCTGTGTGCCGTTGATTGTGATTATGTTTTTCATCTCGGCGTTCATGACGAGCTCGAAAAACAACCGCAATAGGCGCCGCTGATCCTTGAACTTTCTCGATTGCTAGCAATTCCGAAGCGCTAGCTTGAGTCGATTTGGGCACTGGGTTTTGTCTTGCGGTAAAAATCGCAGATTTGCTATGAAAACACCTGGGAGTCGTTTGGTCTCAGGAGTTTACGTCATTGAAGAAGCACCCATCGCATTGGATCGTCGCGTTGCTTCTTTTGGCGTTAGTCCTTCCGGGTTGCGCATCGCAGCGTTATTTGCAACCCAGGCGAACGCCGGTCAATCCCCTAAGTGATGCGTTGAGCCTGATGCATCGATCTGGCCCGCAACCCACGGGTCGAACTCTTTCGCTTCTTCGACATTACGATGTGTTGGATGTTTTCCATCACTATCCCGAGTTGGCCTTAGAGAACCTTCAGCGAATTGCCACCGACGAGAAGGGTGCCGAGAAGACGTATGCGATTGCAGAGCTCGCTTACATCCTTGGGGTTCGCTATCAGCGGAGTGGAAATCCTGGCAAGGCTTTGGACATGTATTCGGTGGCTGTGAGCAATGCTTATTTGTATCTGTTTTGTCCAGAGCTTGATGGTTCTCGAAACCCTTACGATCCTCAATTCCGAGGTGCATGCGATCTGTACAACACTTCGCTCGAAGCGGTGCTTCGAATCGTCAGCAGCGAGGGTAACTTGCGCCCAAGTCTTAGCTATCGAATCAGCACAGACACTGCATCTCACGAAGTTCGTGTTGCCAATTGCGGGCCATGGGCAGACGGCGATTTTGGGGAGCTAAAGTTCTGCAGTGATTTCCAGGTGAAGACCATCGACGCGGGGAATGTGACCTATGGTATCGGCGTACCGATGCTTGCCGTTCGAAATCGCCCCCAGGATCACACCAGCGCCGAGCAGTACTATCCTGAGGGACTTTCGTTTCCGGTGACCGCGATCCTGCGAGTGACAACTCCGCACTTGTACACGTCCGATGAATCCTATGATGAGAACAGGCCTCACCATAGGCATCCGTGCGTCTTGGAGTTGCATGATCCACTCTCGGGCGCAGAGCTTGTGCTCAATGAGCGTTCGGTACCGATCCAATCGGACTTAAGCACTCCGCTTGCTCATTTCTTAGAGAACCCGAGATTCAAAGAGCAGACCAACAGCACGACGGGACTATTGTTTCCGGATCAATCGCAAAAACTGCGAGGGGTCTATATGCTTGAGCCGTTCGACCCGAATCGAATCCCGGTGGTGATGGTCCATGGACTGTGGTCTAGCCCGATGACCTGGATGCCGATGTTCAACGACTTGCGATCCTTTCGTGAGCTTCGGAAGAATTACCAGTTTTGGTTCTATCAGTATCCTACGGGTCAACCGTTTTGGATTAGTTCGGCCCAGATGCGAACCGATTTATCCGAACTGAGAAACAACCTCGATCCGAACCATCAGTCCCCAGTGCTGGACCAGATGGTGCTCGTTGGCCACAGCATGGGTGGGTTGGTCTCCCGCATGCAGACGATCGAAAGCGGCGAAGAATTCTGGAGGATTATCAGCGATGAATCGTTCGATGAAATACAGGCTAGTCAAGAAGAGAAGGAGCGGCTTGCAAGCGTCCTGTTCTTTCATCCGAATCCTTCGATCCAGCGCGTCGTGACGATCGCCACTCCACACCGTGGCAGCGATTATGCAAACGACTATACACAGTGGTTGGGAAGAAAGCTAATTCAACTACCTTCGGGACTCATTGAGATGAGCAATTCACTTATAAGGCAAAATCCGGGTCTGTTTCGAGACACCGAATTGCTCGTTACCAAGACCAGCATCGATTCGCTTAATCCCGATTCACCGATCTTTCCTGTTCTGCTGCGCTCCAGACGTGCTCCGTGGGTTCGCTACCACAACATTGTCGGGATGATTGAAAACTCAAGTTGGTTTTCCAAGGACACGATGGAGTCCGACGGGATCGTTTCGTTTGCTAGCGCTCAGATGGAGGATGTCCAAACGCAGATCGTCGTCCAAGCCAACCATGGTTCGGTCCACACCACCCCAAGGGCGATTTTGGAGGTTCGGCGTATTTTGATCGAGCATCTTCGGGACGCATCGGAAAACCCCCATTTGGCCGCTTGCCTGGACATTCCCGAGGATTGGAAGACCATGCACAAGCGTGTTCCTAGAAAAACACCGGAGAGTTACGATTGGACCGTTAGGCCTGCTGCACATTCAAGGTGACCCTATTGGATTTCAGCTTTTTCGGCTAAAATCCAAAGGGTCAATTCATGTTGCTCTCCTACTCCTGTGGTACTTCTGGCCGATGGTCGAATTCGAATTTAACGGTAAGCTGCACAAATCTCCATCGGAGACAACGATACGTGGTTTGCTCGAAAGCTCGCAGATCGAGAGTCGTTACTGCGCTGTCGAAGTCAACGAGGAGATACTTCCCAAAGACCAGTACGATCTTTATCGCGTGCAGCCTGGCGATCGTATCGAAGTGGTCACGTTGGTAGGTGGTGGCTGATGAACACCCTCATTCATCGTCTGAGTGTCGCTGGTAAAACTCTCGATAGCCGAGTCATCGTAGGCACTGGCAAGTACGACACGCTCGAGCAAATGCGCAATGCCTTGGAGGCAAGTGGCACAAGCTGTGTGACGGTAGCTGTCCGGCGAGAAAAGCTTTACGATCGCGATGGAAAGAATCTATTGGATTTCATCGATCTGGATCGATACACCCTCTTGCCCAACACGGCTGGATGTTTCAACGCTAAAGATGCAGTGCGTGTGGCTCGTATGGGGCGAGAGATACTAAGCCAGCTCGGAAACCCTGGTGCCGATTGGGTCAAACTAGAAGTCCTCGGAGATACCAAAACCCTCTTGCCCGATCCCGTTGCAACACTTGAAGCCTGTGAGCGTTTGGTACAGGACGGCTTTAAGGTGCTCTGTTACACCAGCGACTGCCCGATCATGGCTGTGCGATTAAAGTCGGCCGGTGCCTCGAGTGTTATGCCAGCAGCAAGCCCCATCGGCAGTGGACAAGGGATACTCAATCCGAACAACCTCAAGATCATTCTTGAGTATCTCAAGAGCGATGATCCCGATTATCCAGTGATCATCGATGCAGGTGTAGGTACGGCCAGCGATGTAGCCCAAGTTTTTGAACTCGGTGCCGATGGCGTGTTGCTCAATACCGCCATCGCTCATGCTCGAGACCCAATCCTCATGGCAAGTGCCGTCAAGCACGCGGCCATCTGTGGAAGAGAAGCCTACCTTGCCGGGCGTATCCCCAAGCGGCTCTATGCGATGGCAAGTAGCCCTGAAGAAGGCTTGATCACTTCTCGCCCCTGGTAAAACATCCTCCCAAAGAGACTCCAATCCACACACATCGACCCAACGCAGGAATCACTTCTATGCAGCCCCAAATGTTCGAAGTCGTGGTTATCGGCACAGGTCCTGGCGGCGAAGGTGCCGCGATGCAGGCGGCCAAAGCCGGGAAAAAATCTGCCGTCATCGAGGCTTACAAATCGATCGGAGGAGGTTGCACGCACTGGGGAACAATCCCCAGCAAAGCCCTCCGCTTCTCGATCTACTCGATGATGGAGGCGATGAACAACCCAATCGTTCGCGATATGGGGATCCATATCAATCCGACGATCGCCCAACTGCGAGCCAGCTCCCGGTCGATCATCAATAAACAAGTCGAGATGCGGCAGCGATTCTATGAACGCAACGACGTTCCGGTCTTTTCGGGCTTCGCAAAGTTTGTTGACGAACATACGCTGGAACTCGATCCTGAGACGCACATTCGCGGTGAGAACATCATCATCGCTACAGGTTCTAGACCCTTTCGTCCGGCCGGAGTTGATTTTAGCCACCCTCGCATATTCGATAGCGATACGATTCTCGAACTTAAAACCAAACCGCAATCGATCACCATCTATGGCGCAGGGGTCATCGGTTGCGAATACGCCTCGATGTTTCGAAACCTTGGCATCAAAGTCAATCTCATCAACACCCGAGCAAAGCTACTCGAGTTCCTCGACGATGAAATCATCGACGCTCTTAGCTACCAAATGCGAGAGTCAGGTGTCATCATCCGTCACAACGAAACGTTTTCGAAGATCGAGCCAAAGGATGACGGAGTCGTTCTGTACCTAGAGAGTGGTAAGCAAGTCAAAACAGACATTCTGCTTTGGGCAAACGGACGCACGGGGAATACCGATAAGCTCGGATTGGATAAAGTTGGAATCGAGCCGGATTCCAGAGGATTGCTCAAGGTCGACCAAAGCTTTCAAACCTCAGCACCGCATATCTATGCTGTCGGGGATGTCATCGGATTCCCCTCGCTGGCAAGCGCCGCGTACATGCAAGGACGTGCTGCCACTCGGCATATCCTAGGATCCAAAGAGGATTTGCAATTAACCGATATACCCAACGGAATTTATACCAGCCCTGAAATCAGCTCGATCGGAAAAACCGAACGCGAACTGACTGCTGAGAAAGTCCCCTACGAGGTCGGCCACTCGCAGTTCAAGAGCCTTGCACGGGCTCAGATCACTGGTCGTGCAGTGGGAATGCTTAAAATCCTTTTCCACCGTGAAACCCTAGAGATCTTGGGAGTACACTGCTTTGGCCCGAACGCTTCGGAAATCATTCACATCGGGCAAGCCATCATGAAACAACCAGCACCGAACAATACGCTCGAATACTTCATCGATACGACTTTCAATTATCCGACGATGGCCGAAGCCTATCGAGTCGCAGCTCTCAATGGCTACAATCGACTATTTTAAATAACGAACCAGCACAACCTCATGACCCATCCTCAACCAGCAGCCAATCTTCCCGAGCCCTCGGTCGTTCCCGTTCAAGGGTGGCACGCTAGCCACTTCTTCTACCGATGGGATCGGAAAGAACTTTCCGTTTTGTCTCCAGCCGACTTCATCCATGCAAGGCAGCAGTTCTGCGAATGTCTTAATGACCTAAATGATCGCCCAGAGCGAATGCAGACGTTTATCATCAGTGGCCACAAAGCCGATCTGGGTTTGATCCTCATGGATCCCGATCCGCTTCGAATCGATCGAGTCCACCAACGCTTGCTTTCAACCAAGCTTGGAAGTGCTTTGATTCCAACCTACTCGTTTGTATCGATGTCTGAAATCAGCGAATATCTTCCTAGCAAAGAGCAATACGCGCAGAAGCTCATCAAAGGAGGTGAGGATCCTGGCTCACCAGCATTCCAAGCCAAAGTCGCATCCTATGAGCGCCGGATTCCGATCATGCATGCCCAGCGTCTAGCCCCGGAATTTCCAAACTGGCCAGCTATGTGTTTTTATCCGATGAACAAATCTCGAAATGTCGGTGCGAATTGGTTCCTCGAACCATTCAGTTCTCGAACAGAGATGATGGCCGAACACGCCCAAAGCGGCATGGCCTTTGCGGGTCGTGTCACCCAATTGGTGACCGCCTCGGTCGGTTTAGACGATTGGGAATGGGGCGTGACCCTCTGGGCAAGAAACCCTCAGTTCCTCAAAGATATCGTCTACACGATGCGCTTTGATAAAGCCAGCGCGACGTTCGGCCAGTTCGGCGAATTCTACGTCGGGTACTTGGCAAACCCCGAAGAGATACTTAAGCATTGCTGCATTGGAAACTGAGACTCCACCAAAGATGAGCGACCTGAGCGTCCGAGAACTCTGTAAAACCTATGGCCCAAGCGATCAACAAATCGCAGTTCTTGATCATTTGTGCTTGGAAATGAATCGAGGGCAAGACCTCGCGGTCATCGGGCCAAGCGGCTCGGGCAAATCAACCCTTTTACAAATCCTCGGCGTTCTCGATCCACCCTCCTCGGGACTAGTCCAGCTTGAAGGCAATGATCCTTTTAAGCTCGATGAAAATCAACAGGCCAAGTTTCGAAACCAACACATCGGGTTTATCTTCCAAGACCACCATCTGTTGCCTCAATGGAATGTCCTTGAAAACACCTTGCTCCCCTCGCTAGCCTTTGGGAAAGCTACACCGGAGATTCAAAAGCGGGCCAAGGAACTCCTTGATCGCGTAGGCCTTTCACATCGGCTCGGGCATCTGCCGAGCCAACTCTCCGGCGGCGAACGTGAACGGGTCGCGGTTGCCAGAGCGCTGCTACTTAAACCGACATTGATCTTGGCCGATGAACCAACCGGCAATCTCGATGCTCAAAACGCGCAAAAGATCGGTCAGTTGCTTATGGAGATTCCCAAAGAGCACAACACGATCCTAATCGTCGTAACCCATTCGCTTGAACTGGCTCGCGGGATGTCCACTTGCAAAGAACTTCGTTCCGGCAAGCTCGTCGAAGCCCTCTAGCTGAGTTGCTCGCTTAGCGAGCCTCCGAGCAAACATCGGATGCACCCACAATCGCCTCGATGTAATGGCGTTCCTCGCTTCGCATCTGTTTGGACTTTGCCAAGCTCTTATCGTCCAGGCCGATCACATGCAACATTCCGTGGATGATATAGAGTAGGAGTTCATGGGAAGCCGGCCAATGGTTTTTGCTAGCAACTCTCAAGGCCGTATCGGCGCTTGCGATGATCTCCCCTTCGAGGAAATGATCCGATTCGGTCGTGTCAAAACTGATCACATCCGTTGGATAATCATGCTTGAGGAATTGCAGGTTCACTTGGTGAATTTGCGGATCGTCGACGATGGCAATCGAGATTTCTCCCTCGGTCCAACCGTAGTCGCTAGCGATC
Source organism: Planctomycetaceae bacterium (assembly GCA_021298315.1). GTDB lineage: Bacteria > Planctomycetota > Planctomycetia > Pirellulales > Pirellulaceae > JBKCUI01. The sequence continues at coordinate 506 of JAJTFC010000061.1, read as the reverse complement.
AAGTTGACTGCCTGCTGGATCCAAACCTTCGAAAGCTTGACTCTACGGGAGGCGAACTGGATTTCGATTTCGATGGCCATGTGCGGAGGGTGCTTAAGAGTGAATTGATAAAACGGGTAGAGTTTAACGATTTAGAAGCGTTTTCCGATAGCGCAATATGGGACAGGGTCGGAACGATCGGAGTTGTAGGAATCCTCCCGAAGCGCGTCAAAATTGGTAAAAACCTTTCGATTCCGGACTGGGATTGCCGAAACATAGTTTGTATTCGCAATCCAGCTAGGCTGGTCGAGTGTGGGGGGCCGCGTTCAACGGATACAAGCCGACTGGGATCGGGAATGGAATCCCACCAGAACCGGTTGTTGAACGCGAAGAGTCCCTGCAGTCTTCTGGCCGATCGGTTTGCAGGTGCCGAGGTTCTGAGTGAATGGCTCCAAAGCGCCGTTGTTCCCGCATAACATATCGTAGGAGGATATCCATGCGACGATTCTTTTTGGGCATGGCGATTG
>JAJTFC010000179.1 GCA_021298315.1 Planctomycetaceae bacterium | reverse complement strand
GAATTGCCGATGGCTTGTGCTGCATAACGGACAACATTGAATGTCCCTACGAGGTTCACGTCAATGACCTTGCGAAACGCATCTAAGGATGCCAATGCGTCTTTGCCCAAGACTCGCTCAGCGTGCAAGATCCCCGCACAGCAAACGACTCCCGTTAGCTCTCCGAACTTTTCGATACCGCGCATAACAATCGATTGCACCGAAGCTTCCTCAGTCACGTCTCCTCGAGCATGCCAGTAGCGTGACTGCCACAGACTGGGGCCTGACCATGTGCTGAGCCAACTCGGCTCGGCAGTTCGATCCAAACCGACGACCTTTGCACCTCGTTCCAAAAGCCGCTGCGCGCAAGCCGCCCCTAAGCCAGAGCCGCTCCCGGTGACCAGTATGGTTTTGCCAGCAATGTTCATCTTTGATAAAACCCCTGGTGTGTTCGCGAACGAGTGAAACACGATGGAATTTATAAGCGGAGCAGCGCAAGCTACCCGGTTTAAGGTCAAAACGCGTCTTACCGGACGGCTCGCGCCGTTCCACTTTGAAAGACGACTCACCGGGCAGCTTGCGCCGCGCGCATAATTCAACAGGCTCTTAGGCCAACGACCAACCGTTGCGTGGCTCACGCTCGATGAATTCGGTTGCCTCCGGGCAATTGGTTGCACGGAGCGCCACAGGATCCCACTGGAGCTTTTTCCCAGCGCGGTAAGCGACATTGCCCAAATGGTTGGCGATCGTCAGGAGTCCCGCATAGTCGAAAGGACTCGATGTAGGCGTTCCGTTTCGGATCGCTTCGAGCCACTCCCGCTGCTGACCAGGAGATTCTCGCAAGAATGGCTTCGGGCCTTGGTACCCCTTGAACTTGTCCTCAGGTAGCAACACATGCTTGCCGTAATCGCTTAAAAGCATCCCGTTCTTACCAATAAACAGAATGCCACTATCCCAAGTCGGAATCGCTTTGTCTTTCCATAGCTGAGGTTTGTCGGCACCTTGATACCAAGTAACCTTGCACGCAGGCATGTCTTGCCGAGGCCCATACTCGTAGACAGCGGTCATCGATGCGGGTGCAATCTCTTTATGCACCGGAGGGCCGAACGATTCAATCGTCAGTGGGTTATCGAGCTTCAATGCCCAAAAGGGCAAGTCGTTGAAGTGGCTCCCGAGATCCGACATCGTACCGTTGGCAAAATCCCACCATCGGTACCACTTCGGACCAGGTAGGTACACGTCGTGGTAAGGTCGCATCGGAGCAGGACCAACCCAAAGATCCCAGTCGATCTCCTTGGGAATCGGTTTGCTTTCCGAGGGGCGATCCGTCACATAGACAATATCGCCATTCTTCTTAGCATCCTCTTGGCTCTGTAGCCCCCAAGCTCTCGATGTCCAAACATGGGCTTCACTGACCGGACCGATGGCTCCGGATTGAATCAGTTCCACCACTCGGCGGTAATTGGCCCCTGCATGGATTTGGGTTCCCATTTGCGTTGGCACGTTGGCTTTGGCCGACTCGACCATGATCCTGCGTGCCTCTTGGACGTTGTAGGTAAGCGGTTTTTCGCAGTAGACCGGTTTCTTTTGCTGCAAGGCCGGTAAGGTCGCAAAGGCATGCGTGTGTTCGGTCGAAGAGACGACCACCGCATCGATTCCGCTGAGGTCGTCAAGGAGTCGTCGAAAATCTCCAAAACGCTTGGCCTCCGTATGTCGCTGGCCAACCCCATCGAGTGTGTTGCGATTGACATCACAAATCGCACCAACTCGAACGCCACCGGCAGAAATCATTTCCTGCAAATTTCCACCACCACGTCCTCCAACGCCGACAAACGCCAAATTCAGAGTGTCATTTGGACTATAAGCTTTCACGAGCTTCGGTGTGCAAGCCACCCCGGCAAGCAACGTTGCCGATTGCAATAGCTTACGACGATCGATCTGCTGACTCTGATTGATCTTACTTGTGGTCATCGCAGGAGAGTCTCCTTAAGAGGAATAATGCGGTCTGTTGGCCCCGCTGGGGCACTCAAGTCTACACGATTGCACGGGTCAAAGAAACACTACACCCGAGCCGCTTGCTACTTGCGATAAACGCTAATCGATCCGCGTTTAGGAAAACTATCGAGCGATTCTGCTAGCTGATAGCCGTGCTGATCAAGCAGTTGCTGGGTCTGGCTGCTGGTCTGGTTCACCACCACCCAACTCGGAGACTTTTGTGACAACGCTTCTTCTAGATCCTTTTGATCTTCGCAGAAATCCAAGGCTTGTTTCGAATAAAAAACCATGCTTGGTCGAAACATCCCGACGACCGCTGGCTCCTGGCCAACAGACATCGCGCCCGAGGGCGAGAGGTGCTCAATAGCGATCTTCTGGGGAGTCTGAAACCGGTCGATACCAGGAATGATGACCTGCCACAGCAAGCTTACCCAAGCCACTCCAAGGCCGATCATCACGTAGAGTCCAGACTCGCTGCGCTGAAATCTCTGCAACGCTAAGCCCAATAACCCCGATGCGAAAAGCAAAACCCCAAGCCATGAAAAACTCATGAGACAAGCGAGCATCTTCGGATCGATCTGAAGCTTATCGAACCAAGGCTCCCCCAATCGAGATGCCAGTGTCAGCATTATCCCACCAACAATCAATCCCGAGAGAATCATGAATATCCAACCTGCTTGTCTCCACACAAAACCGATCCGATCTGACTCGCATGTCTTGTACTCAAACCACCCTGAAAAGTAGCTTGCAATCCCTAACGCGACCGCTGGATATGCCGGAATGATGTAATTCGGAAGCTTGGTGCTGGCCAAGGAGAATACTCCGAAATAGAAGAACAGCCAAACAAGCATTACAGCCCATGCCAAGCGATTGGAGCTGTGTCGGACTTGTTTCCATGCATGCAAGCCGATGGGAATCGCAAACGAAGTCCAAGGAAAGAAACCGATCAAGGTAGCTACGAAGTAGTAGTAGATAGGGCCACTGTGGTTGTCCATGGGCTTGGAGAACCGCTCGATGTGTTGCACACCAAAAAATTCGCTAAAAAACGCTCCGTCGGTTCGATCATTAACAAGCCAAAACCACGGTGCGGCGACCAACAATAGCACGACCGCTCCTGCGAATGGTCGCATCGACAAGGTTGCCCGAAAAAAACGCTGGAACGATAGCAACTTGCCCCAATCCCTGCTTTGTCCAGAGATCCAAGGCCATCCTAAAGTCAGCGTACCTAGAATCGCAATCGGAAACGCAAAACCTATCGGGCCCTTCGATAGAACCGCCAGAGCGATCGATAGATAGATCGATATCCAAGTGCTCCAGGCAGTGACTGGAAAGTCCATCGATATTTGAGGGTCACCTTGCTCATTGGCTTTTGCATCACGAACCCAAAGTGTGATTGCCAGTAGGATGAAAAAACCCAAGTGCACGTCGGCCGTGGCAGAACGAGACACCACAGTAAACATCAGGCTCGAGACCAAAACTAATGCTCCGATCAATCCCGTTTTACGATCGATGAGCATTCGCCCAAGACTGTAGGTAAGCAGGATCATTCCCGTGCCGAAGAATGCCGAAACCCATCTCGCCGCAAATTCACAGACCCCGAAAAGATGGAATCCAACGAGCATTCCCCAATACATCATTGGAGGTTTGTGAGCAAACAACTCTTGATTGAAGGTCGGTACGACCCAGTCTTGCCGGTCGAACATCTCTCGCGCGACGCTCGCATAATACCCTTCGTCCTGATCCCAAAGACGAGTTCTCCCAAGCCCCAGCCACAAAACTATTCCGCAGGTGATCAAAAGCCATGCGCAATCCCAGACAATTTCAGATCGGGATTTGGAATCGGATAGATGCATTGATGCCATGCAGAAGGCTCAGCCTACTTTCCTTGGGCTCGATGGCAAAGCAATCGGTCCATAAACTCTCGGCTCGATTCGAATCGGCGAGGTTCCGTCGGTTGCGTCCAACCACAAGGCCCGAGGTTGATCGGGCGATTGATCCACATTGCAAACCTCGCTGACCACATACAGCGGGCGATGCTTGGACTCCTCAAAAACCCTGCCAACATAGTCTCCTAAAGTCGCCCCGAGGTATGAACTGGCCTTCAGTGGCACGGGTGACGAGGATGAAATCGCTGTCCAAGCCAATTTGATTAATTTCGAAACCGGATACTTCGTCTGCCCGGCTGCACGGGCCGGACGATGGAATGGCAATATCGCCTCCTTGAGTCCAAGCCAAGCGACGACTCCTCGCATGAATCGATGCTGCTCACGAAACGCGCACAGAGCATCCGCGGCGCGGCGCGTATACATTCGAAAATCACCGACCTCGGCCGGTATGCGTTTGTCGATACCCAACCGCATGACTTGATAAAAGGCAGTGGAACTCCAACGCTTAAAAATCGACTCGCCATCGCGGCCTGTGCGTCTGCAGGATACCACGTCATAGCCTTCATGGATTTTATCGAGCATCGGTGCGAGCATCTCTGGCGGATCCTGCATGTCGCAGTCCATCACAACGATGATGTCACCTGAGGCACAGTCAAGTCCCGCTGTGATCGCGGCCTGCTGTCCAAAATTACGACTGAAACTCACCAGCTTGATCCGACTGTCGAGTTCGGCTCTCTGGCGTATGACTTGATCCGAACCATCGGTGCTACCATCGTTTACCAAAATGATCTCGTAGTTGTCCGAGAGCTTTGCCAACACCTTAGGCAACGCATCGAACAAATACGGAAGAACTTCGCATTCGTTGTAGACGGGCGATACGACAGTTATCTTCACGATCAAAGCTCCGGATCGAGTAACGCCGAGGTTGCCTGGCCAATCCGAGCTAGCCCTCACGCACCATCGGGGAGATAGCGAAAATAGAGGAATTGCGTCAAGACCAACTCTCAAAAGGCCTCGTCGCCAAAAAGCATGGGCTGGAATGCTTGCTTTTCTTTATCCATCGAATTCGCAAGGCTTTGCTTGCTCATGCAGTGCCTAAGAATCGTTCCGGCCATGGCAGACCCGGACTCCAAGGCTCGCTCGACCCCCGAGGATCTGCCCAGCCTCCCGAACGTCGCAGTACCGCAGGCCCAATCCCCACAGGCCCCAGCGAGCAACTCGGGATCCCAAAGTACAGAAGGTTCATTGCTGGATCCTTCAGGCAAGCAACCAGCCTGAGCGTATCGCCATCGATGACCTTGAAGAGTGATCAGACCAGGAATGTCCTCGAAACCCAAATCGACTAGGGCTTGCATGAGCCTCTGCGCTGCATCCTGTGGACTATTCTCGATGTTCGCAGCAGTCCAACGGTCGTTGGCATGGAGGATCCAAGCCTCGGGCAATCCGGAGCCGTTGTTCGAAGGGGTTTGATTCGCTCGGCTGGTTTCACGGCTGATCCAATCGAGAATCGGATGATCTTCAAAACAGATAGCGTCCCAAGGGATTTCCCAGGACTTGTCAAATTCGACAATCGCAGCCCAAGCCGGTCGCATGGTGCACTCGGCCGCCTTCGACTTCCAATGGCACCCAGGATCGATCATCAAGGCCGCTTGGGGGCCAGGCACCGCCAGTACGACGCAATCAAACAGGTCAGATCGCAAGATAGAAACACTCGTTTCCTGCGAACCTTGCTTGCCGCTGAGCACCCATCCTGTTTGGTGCTTCTCGACTTGCTCGATCGTCGTTTGGTAGCGGATCTTTAGACCCTTGGCTAAATGTTTACCGAGCTGGTTCATGCCACCGTTGCCACGCCAAAGGCGAGTCGTTCGGTTTTCGCACAGCGTGACTTGCTCAGTACCCTTAGATGGGCTCCAAGTTGCTAGTCGTGGCTCCCATCGAGCAAGGATCCCGTCGCGTTGCCACGACTCTAGATACAAATCCCAACGTTTGGAAGTGGTTTGAAAACAAGGAGCCCCGTGATCGATCCAGTTGCCCGAATCCAACCGCCGAGTTGCTGCCCGTCCGCCGGCCCCGCGAGACTTTTCGAAAACCTCTACATCGAGTCCCATGTCGGCCAAGGTTCGCGCGCAGAGCAATCCGGAAATCCCCGCCCCGATGACTCCGACTTTCACGGGACGCTCCGCACCCTTGAGTTTCACGATCGGTCGATTGACCAACGCTTGATATTTTCCGAAGTCCAGTCGCCCTAGATGTTCGGAGGTTGGGCGAGGACGAACCGTCCCGAGGACTCGCTGCTCCGGAGAAAACGGACGATCGAACTGGCCCAAGCACCAGAGAATCCCTCCGTAGGAAGCTGGATCTCGTCCATCGAGTGCAAAGCGATGATTCAGATCGATCAGCCATGCCAGAGCTTGCTCGGGAGACTCGGTCCACTGCAAAAGGGATTTCCCCCAAGTCATACGCACGTTGTTATGCAATTCTCCATGCTTGAGCAAACTATGCTGACAAGTGTTCCATAGTGGATCTGCGGTCTGCCCTCTGGCAAGGGTCTCCCAAGAGTACAGGGCTTCTCGTCGATCGGATTGATGCTTCCTAAGAGTTTCGACAGCCCAGTTTGGAATCGTCGCAAGGGATCGATAATCCTCTCTGTAGAAGCAATAACCGTAAGCGAGCTCACGCCAGATGAGCAGTTCGTCAAGGTATTTTTCGGCTCGACACTCGCTGGCTTGCCTAGCCAATCGCATCGGTGAGACCATCCCGTAGTGCAGGTAGGCCGACATACGACTTGAAACATCCGCACAAGGGTCATTGCGTTTGGCTCCGTAGCGATGGATTCGCAACTTTAAAAAATCCGACCACCGCTGGTATCCAGAGCGACTCCCCCCGATCGTATCACAAACAGGTGGAACCATCGGATCGATATCGCATTGCGAAACGATGCTATAAGGATCGAGAGTTGAGCAATCGTGAGTTTCAAAAGGCAAGTTGCCTTTGTAAGGCTCCGGGATCGCTGTAAGCTTGGGCCATGCTCTGCTTACGCGTTCCTGGTAAAGATTCTTGGTAGCATCGCGAAACGCGAAGGCTCGGTCATGGGCCTTGCCCACCAGACGCATCGGCACCACGCAAGCTGTATCGACGGCAAGTATCGAAAGATGCTTCAAATACGTTAGGCGTTTGAGCCAACGGTCGGTCGGTTCTCCAGGGAAATCCTCTGTGATCAAAAGGTCGGTTTGCTGGGCAAGCCTTAGCAGTGAAGATGTATTGTCTGGTTTGGTCTGAAGATGAAATACGTAGCGAATTCCAAGTTCACTGTAAGCTTGCTGGAGATCCTTGGCCGACTGGATCTGAAAAACATGATGGCGATCCGACGAATATCGATAGTCAGAGGAAAGCCCATGATAGACCAGCAAGGGGCGATCGAGGGCACAAGCCAATGCACAAGCTACATCCAGTGCAGGGTTCTCATCGACGCGCTGAGCATGATGCGTCCAGTAGACGATCGGTGCTGATACCGCACCAGAATTCTGCTCGATGGAGTTCTTCGACAAAGCAACTGTGCGCGTTCGTTCCTGCAAGTGCGACGGTAGGATGGCCAGCCACTGCTGAAATCGCTTGTCGGTAAGATCGGGTGAAGTCGACGAGTTGGTCATTCCGGTAAGTCATTCCGGTGAATCATTCTGGTGAATCATTCTGGGCGGTATAGCCATCGACCACAGCTCGAGCAAGGTACTGGATGGCCCTGACGCAACTGATCGACGACACGGGGAGGGAGTCCGGTGTTGCAACCGCCGCAGGAACGATCGTCCAGCGGAGCAAAAGCCTCTTCGGCGCGAGTCTTCACCAATGGATGATAGACCGCTGCAAAGTCCTCCGGGAGTTCCCCTTCAGCCGCTTTGAGCTCACCTTCGACCCGAAGTAGTTCTCCTTGTAGCACGAGAATTCTCTCTTGGAGCTTGGCTTGTACCTTGCCAGTATCTTCTTCGATGGTCTTGCATTCGCCTTCGAGCCCAACGAGCTTGTTTTGAAGCGAGTCGATGTGCTCTAAGATTTCGAAAATCTCATCCGACAAAACACTATTTGCCTGGGTGTCGGCTGCGATTTGATCCTTGACGGCTTGATACTCTCGATTGTTGTTAGCGGCATTGAGTTTTCCTTGCCACTCGTAGAGCTTCGCTTCGTATTGCCGTTGTTGGAGTTGTTTTCGGTCCGCTTCCATCCGATTCTTTTTGATCTCGTCCTTGCAATTGGCGACCCCATCGCGAGCTTGCTGGGCTTTGGTCTGCGATGCCTTGATCTGCTTTGGTCCCCGTTCGATTTGACCACGGATGTCGGCCACTTGAAGAAGGATTTGGTGGAGTCGTCTTACAATTGCGTCATTTACTGGCATAGCTATCAAACTCACAGTGGCGTGCTGGGGGCTCTGGCGGCGGTCTCTGGTTAGGCAATGTACCTACAAGCGACTGAGAAAACCAGGGTTACTGGCGATGCTTCAGATTGGTTTTTTTGATAGGATAAAGTCGATCGAGCGAGCTTTTTCGCTACGAAATGAAAGAGACCAAAACGGGAGAGTTTTCATGCTTGTCCGCTGGCCAATACCCACCGGGAGCTTGTTTGTATTCTTGTTGATCGCATTTTTCGCACCGAGCCTTTGGGCTCAGCGAGCGATTCCCAGAACCACTTGGGATCAGCAAGCGACCTCGGATCCAAGGCCCGAATTGCCTTCGCAAAGCCCCAATTCAGCTGAACCCGATTCAGGGGAACAAGCCGACTCGCTGGTATCCGAGAGGCTGGCCAATGCAAAGGAAAACCCCGGAGATGTGCCTGCGGATTTGAAATCTCTCTTTGATAACGCACAGCAGGCCCGATCGGTTTTGGAATACAACAGCGTGATCGAGCGCTGCAAGAATATCGCAGGGGACACGACTCGGATTGTCTCCGAACGCTCCTATGCCAAGAAACTTTTAAGTTGGGCCGCCAATCGACGGGGCGAATTGCGATCCGATATGGCTGGCGAGATGGTTTCAGCAAGGCAACTTGCCGAAGCCGAAAACCTCGATCGCGCCGCGATGGATGACTTCCGCCTGGCTATTCAGAATGACCCACTTCGCTGGCGCGCCCACCACAACTTGGGAGTGCTCATGGCCATCGCCGGTGATTTCCCTAATGCGATCGGTGCCTTCAGCAAAACGATTGAATTGAATCCAAAGTTTGTTGAGGCTTTCCACAACCGAGGTGAAATCTACTTTCGAAAAGGCAACTACGAAGCGGCTATCGAAGATTACAACAAAGCGATCGCTTTGGACGACAAAGTCGCCGACTTGTTCAGCGGAAGAGGTAATGCTCGGTTTGCTCTCGGTCAAACCGAAGCGGCCTTGGCTGATTACCAGTCCGCCATGGGTCTGGCCCCTGATTCGGCTAAGGTAGCCACCGAGTTTGCAGACACTTGCCAGTCCTTGGGTCGTTGGAAAGAAGCCGCCGAGGCTTATCAAAAGGCCATGAAGGCAGACCCTAAGTACGTGCGAGCTCTTCAAAATGCAGCTTGGATGATGGCGACTTGTCCGGAGGATTTTTACCGGGATCCCGATACGGCGGCCAAGACGGCGCAGAAGGCGATCGATGAGAGCCAAGGAAACCCCAATGCTCACATGCTACACGTCTTAGCCATGTCCCAAGCGGCTCAAGGTGATTTTTCGAAAGCGATCAATACGATCAACCAAGCGATCCAGTTGACCGACGAAGGAGCATTGCGAAGCGAACTCAGTGAGCATCGCGCTTTGTTTCAAAGGAAGAAAACTTACAGGCAACCGGGTGCGAGCAATTAACCCCCAGGAGTCCCGACAGCGCTGATCAGCTGACCGCAAGCAGCTTGGATGCTTTCCCCAAGCGTCTTTCGGTGAGTCACGAATATTCCTGCTTGGCGTAATTTCGCTATAAAAGCATCCACCTTGTCGGGCGATGGAGCCCTCAGCGGTGCAACGCATCCTCGATGGAATCGTTCAGGCCTTCGATCAGTGCGATCTCAATCCAAAGAGTATCGTTCTGCAAAGCGTTGATTTCGGCGATGGTCTCTCGGAGCACGTCCAAGTCCCCTACGGCTTTTGGAACCAACCAACGCCGCTTGTGCGGATCTGCCGAATGGAGGCTCAGTGCGATTCGAAGCCTCGGGAATCGCTCCGCCATCTGGATCATCTTGGCTGGAACTCCAGCGGTCGATAGCGTGATCGATCGGAGCGAGAGCCCAAACCAACGAGGGTCGCTGAGGATGCCGATGGCTTGCTCGACAGCATCGGCATTGTGCAAGGGTTCACCCATCCCCATGAAGACAACATTCCTCAGGGGTGGAGGAGTTTGAGGATTGCTCATCCTATTCCTAGCAATCCAGCCGGCCCTGAGGAACTGCTCGATGATCTCGAAGGTGGAAAGGTTTCGTTGAAGGCCCATTTTGCCAGTGGCGCAGAATCGGCAAGCCACCGCGCAGCCGATCTGGGTCGATAAGCAAACGGCAAAGCGAGACTCGCGAGGGCGCAGCAGTACCGTCTCGCAAACATCGTGATAATGCGACGAAAGAAGCTTGAGTTTATAGGCTCGCCGGTCGGACGATTCATACTCCGATGCGACTTGCCACAACCAATGAGAATCGCCCAGCCAATCGTGGTCTGGAATATCGAAATGACGAAGCAGATTCCAGATTTGCTTTTTCGATGGACCAGCCGATAACTCCGTTGCGATTTTTTGCCAGTTCGATTCCGTCATGAAAACAATACTAATCCATGCTTTGGATGCGGAAGACTATCATCGACCCACTAAAAATACCTGCCGATAGGAACTATAATCGGATCGCTGCGTTCTCCTGCAGTAACTCATTGCAAATCAAATTGTTTTTTAGATTCGGACGGTAGAAAATGAAAAGCTTCCAACAAATTCTACTATTTGCCATGCTCGCGTTTGCATTGGCTTGTGCCTCCCCCTTCGTCGCTCAGGATTCTTGGGCTGGTAATCCCCAAGGAGAATGGAAGGGCCGATGGCAAAGTCAGTCTACGGGGCACTCAGGGCCCATGCGAGTGGTCATCAGTCCGACTAGTCGGGGGACTTACCAAGCTCGTTTTACAGGTCGCTTTGCGGCCGTGATCCCGTTTGCTTATCGCGCCGAACTGATCCCGCAGACATCCTTCGATGGCAAAACCGTGCTGACCTCTTCGAAAAAGCTCGGGCCGATTCTCGGAAGCTATCAGATGCAGACGGAGGTCTCAGGGAATGTACTCTCGGGGGATTTCCAAGCTGCGGGGGATCGAGGCTCGATCATGATGCGAAGAGTCGGTCGATGAGAAAGAGCCATCGAGTCGAGTTTCCTGGAGGCCGAGGTAAACTCGCGGGGATCCTTGAAATACCGCAAGGCGAAATCCATGGCTGGATGCTGTTTTCCCACTGCTTCACTTGCAATAAAGATCTTAAAGCGATCGTTCGCATTGCCCGTGGGTTAGCCGACTGCGGCTGGGGAGTCCTCCGATACGACTTCAGTGGCCTAGGTGGCAGCGATGGAATTTTCGCTGAATCGAACTTCAGCACCAACTGCGAAGATCTCGCATCGGCTGCGAGTTTCCTGTCGTCGGAATACCATAGCCCAAGGTTCTTGATCGGCCATAGCTTCGGCGGGGCTGCGAGTATGGCCATGGCAGACCAGATTCCGAGCGTCGCGGGAGTGATTGCATTGGCGGCTCCTAGCGATACCTATCACCTTGCCGACCTGCTCGTGAAAATGGATCCCGCGATCGCATCGAGTGGTTTAGGTTCGGTCGTCATCGGTGGCCAAAAATTGGACATTCAAAAGCAGATGGTCGAGGATTTTCGCAAGCACGACCTGAGGAAAATTGTTGAAAACCTGCGCAAGGCCCTTTTGGTTTTCCATTCTCCTGAAGATGAAACGGTTGCTTTTTACCACGCCATACGCAACTCAGGGTATGATCATGCATCAGGTGCTGGCTATGTCCCTAGTACCATTCCACGATCTCTAGTCGCATTGCCAGGGAGCAATCACCTACTGACCAATAGCGAAAGGGATATTCCGATGATTGTCGCTATCGCCAACGCATGGTGCACACGCTTAATCTAATGAACCCAAACCCATCGATTCGAGTACTCCCATCGGTCTGTGCGCTGGATTGCCCGGACGCCTGCGCTTTGAACATAGAGGTTGACGGACAGAAGGTCGTCGGACTCAAAGGAGACCCTTCACATCCGATCACCCGTGGGTTTGCTTGTGTAAAAACCGCTCGATATCCTGAAAGGCAAGAGCAATCGGATCGATTGCTTGAGCCAATGCGACGTTGCGGTCCAAAGGGACAAGGTCGATTCGAAGCGATCTCCTGGGAGACGGCGCTGGATGAGATTTCCCAGCGACTACGCAGTGTGCTCGATGAGTTTGGTGGTCAATCGGTTCTCCCTTACCATTACGCCGGTACCATGGGGGTGATCCAAGGAGATACGCCCAGCCTATTTTTTCGGGCCCTGGGTGCCTTGGAACTCGACCAGACCATCTGTGCGACCACCGGCGGTGCGGCTTGGGAAGCCAACTACGGGCCTAACAAAATAGGAACCGATCCGGAGGATTTGATCCATTCGAAGTACATTGTCCTCTGGGGTATCAATGTTCTTCGCAGCAACTCACATTTAGCTCCACTGCTCAAGGAAGCCCGCAAGAATGGAGCCAAGATACTCCACATTGATCCTTATCGAAACGAGACATCGCGCTTTGCGGATGAGCATTGGCAAATTCGAGTTGGTACCGATGCGGCCCTGGCGTTGGCAATCGGAAGAGAGATCCTAGCCCAAGGCTGGGAGGATCGAGATTATCTCGAAAAATATGCGACAGGATTCGAGCAATATCAACAAGCCTGCCAGGAATGGACACTCGAGCGAGCTTCACAGTTCTGCGATGTTCCAATTGATTCACTCACAACGATGGTTCGGGAGTATGCGACAAGTGGATCGAGTTTCATCAAAGTCGGTTACGGAATGACCCGCAATGAAGGAGGCGGTAATGCATGCCGAGCCGTCACTCTCCTACCGGCCCTCATTGGAGCGTGGAAAAAGCTCGGCGGTGGGGCTGTCATTTCGACCAGCGGAGCATTCCAACTCAATCGACAACGGATCACCGGCGTGGATCGAATCAAGTCAACTTGTAGGCACGTCAACATGAACTGCCTTGCGAGCGAATTGCTTGCAGAACCTCAAAGCATTCGAGCGTTGTTTGTCTACAACAGCAATCCGGCTGCCGTTGCACCCAATTCCAGCAAAGTTCGACAGGGGCTTTCTCGCGATTCGCTATTTACCGTCGTGCTCGAGCATTTTCAGACAGACTCGGCCGACTACGCAGATTACTTGCTTCCAGCGACAACGTTTCTCGAACATCCCGATGTCTACACATCCTATGGGCATTACCACCTCCAGTATGCCGACGAAGTCGTTGCAGCTCGAGGACAAGCACGCACGAATCGCTGGATCTTTCAACAGCTTGCCGTTCGCCTGGGGTTAGATGTCCCAGAACTGCATTGGGATACCCAGCGGCTTGTTGAGGCGATGTTGGATTCTCCCAACCCGTGGTTGCAAGGCATGACTCGATCGAGGCTCATGTCCGAGCGATCGATCAAATTGTCGCTGCCAAAACCATTTACTCCTTACGCCCAGGGCAGTCATTTTCAGGACCAAAAGATCCGCTTTTCTCCGGCTCCCAAGCAAATCGATTTCCAAGAGAATTTAGACGATGAATATCCATTGCGATTGATTTCACCCCCCGGAGCCGTGGTGGTCAATACCACGATGGGGAATGTACCAAGTATCATCAAGATGGCTGGAGGAGAACCAACGTTATTGATTCACCCATTGGATGCAGAGCATTTCGGTATCGTCGATGGAGATCTCATCGAGGTAACGAGCCGATACGGTAGCGTTCAACGCAAAGCGATTCTCACCGCCGATGCCAAACAAGGAGTGGTCATCTCGGTCGGACAGTGGTGGCCCAAACTCAGTCCCGATCGAAAGAGCTTAAACGATCTGACC
>JAJTFC010000060.1 GCA_021298315.1 Planctomycetaceae bacterium | reverse complement strand
CGACGGTTGTCCTCAACCGTCCCTGTGCCGAGCTTGCGAGGCGCGTCTGAGGGTGCTGAAAAGACGCCAAGCTAAAGCTTGTCGGCCAACGGCTGGGGACAGCCGTTGAACAATATTGTTCGACGGTTGTCCTCAACCGTCCCTGTGCCGAGCTTGCGAGGCGCGTCTGAGGGTGCTGAAAAGACGCCAAGCTAAAGCTTGTCGGCCAACGGCTGGGGACAGCCGTTGGACAATATTGTTCGACGGTTGTCCTCAACCGTCCCTGTGCCGAGCTTGCGAGGCGCGTCTTAGGGTGCTGAAAAGACGCCAAGCTAAAGCTTGTCGGCCAACGGCTGGGGACAGCCGTTGAACAATCGACACCGTTGGACAATATGGTTCGACGGTTGTCCTCAACCGTCCCTGTGCCGAGCTTGCGAGGAAGGATATCCATGGATTACTACTTGATTCGTATTAGCTCAGGTGCTTGTTCCGAAGCCTCGATGGTCGCGATTGCTTGACGCACGCTTTGAGCTTTAAGTCGCATCAACTCAGGTGGAAAATCCTTTTCCTCCTTTTCAAAGTAATTGGCGATCTTGGTAAGCTCAGGAATGACCACTTTCGCATGCTTGCCATAATTCATTAGGATTTTCATCAGCTCGGGTGTGCGTATCTCACTGGCCCAAGGATTTTGATCTCGGGTGTAAAGCACCAGAGCAGTCATCCCGTCCTCAATATGGTGTTCAGCCAGCAACCGAAGCCCTTCGACACGAATCTCATCGGCGAACATCTCGCCACTTGGCGCAGGTTCGACGATCGCCTCGTGGATCGCAGGCAACAGAGGTCTAATTTCCTCAAGCGTCAAATGGCGATAAACAGAACCGATACTACCGCGAGCGCGGCCGTCTTGGTTTTTCAATCCTGCCCGAACAGCCTTGTAGAGCGAATCTCGATCGACACCTTCGAGCGAGCGTCCAAGCATCCCATCACGATCAAAAAGGGCAAACGATAGATACCGCTGTTGCATTCCTCGCGGGTCATGATCCGCATCGACTTGCGCGAGCAACTCAAGCATCCTCGGTACGCTCTGCATGGCAGGTTTGCCGATCACCGCAAGTGCCTCAGCAGCCTTGATTCGCAACCACAGGTCTTCATGGGAAAGCGTTTTGGTTAGGGCCTCAACTGCAGGTGCACTTCTTCCACGAAGCTTCGTCAGAGCCTGGCAAGCCCCATAGCGGGTATCCAAATTCGGCGAATCCAGCAGATCAATCAAAGATGCAATCGGTGCCGTTTTACGACGTCCAAGCGCCATGGCCGCTCGCTCGCGGACAATAGGAGACCAACTCCCGAGTCGCTCCAAAAGCTGCTCTTGACTTAGCCCATCGTAAAAACTGTTTCGGTCCTTGTTATTCCAACCCCGTCCGTCGTCGATCAGAGACTCCGCCGACAGGGCATTGAGTTTGGGGATATCGCTCTGTTTCTTCCCTGTCAGATAGAGTTTCCGAAGCGGCATTGCGTACGCCAAGAGGTAGCATCCGGTAGTATCCCATCCGGCATAGCTATCCGCATCGTTCTCAGGCGGACCTTGGTGCAGGAAGCTCCCATCCCAACGCCTTGCCAAGTCAAAGTACCAGCTCCCGTATTCCTTCATCCACGCACCGGTCGCGTCCGGGCCCGAGAGGGCAATCCCGGGCATGGCCCATAAGATGTTGAAGAAATTACCGGTATGCCCCGTATCTCGCTCGGCACCATGGGAAGCAACGCTCATGCGCGAAAAGAACTCGGCACCCTTGGATTCATCGATCAAACTCAAGAGCACCGAGGCCATGCCGCACTTGCCGTTGTCTTCATGCGTCTCAATCCACGGATGATGGTCACCGTAAGGGATCGCTCCTTTGCGAATATAGAAACGCATAAGTCTGAGACTCAATTCGATGGCTCGATCCAACGCTGGATCTTCGACTCCCGCTTGGCGAGCTAAAACCAACGAGATCGTCAACGGCAGACCAGGGGAGTTCATCATCCCGTATCCATAAAGGCGTCCATCGGGACGAGCAAAACGGTGCCCCCACGAACCTACGGCGCTTTGTCCATTGGAAGCTTCGAGCGCAAGACGTTTTAAGCCCGGCATGATCGAATCGTCCCCTGTGGCCATCTTGTATTCTGCGAGAAACATCATGATGTAGCCGTAGTACCACGTAGCCATCCCTTCGTCGTTGAAGCTTGCTGCCCACTGAGCTTCCTTCTTGATCAATGGCAGATAGATTTCCTGGCCACTTGAGAGCAAGGCTAGGGCATTGAGTGCCCTAGGGATCGGATCGAGCCGCTTGGTATAACCGGGTTGCTCCATACGCCTAGCTAGCTCTTTGCAGCCTTGCTCGAAGATACGCTTGGACTTGGGGCAATCGAAAGGAGCCGTCTGGCTGTAAGTTCCCAGTACGGGTAGCTTCACGACAACTTGCTCTGTGCTTCCAGCTCGCCACCTGGTGAGCTTCATCATACCATCGCCCGACTCGCTTTCGGCCTGCGTTAAAGCCTTCCCAAGTTCGGTACGTGGATCATATGAAAAGGGCGTTCCTCCAACGCCGAGGATCACATCGCCAATCTCGATCAGACCATCGGCTGGAGATCCCTTTGCAACCTTGGTAATAGCGATCTGCCTAGCATCGCTCGTAACCATCTTGTCGCAATGCATCCAGCCTCGTAGCCCTGTGGCACCTAAGTTCCAATCGTGCTTGGAATCCTCGGGTACTTTTGCCCCTTGAGTAAGATCAAGAACTTGCGATTCCTGTGCTCGACATCTTGTTGCAAAGCAACCAACGTCGATTGGCAGATAGGCTATGGCGACGGCCAGAAACAAAAACTTACTTTTCATAGTTCTTGGGGATGTTGATTGGCTAGTAATGTTCAAAAGTTGGGATTCTCACGGTGGCATCTTGAAGCCTACCACAGAGAACTCCGAGGGACAAACCATACGCGGCGTTGAGTTTTAATAGTTCTTCAGGTGTTTTTGTGGGTGAAAGTTCGGCTTTCTCGTACTCAGCTTCGCGGTACTCGTACTCGTACTCGAAACGCCTGAATTGATTCAAGTCGATCGTCTTTACAAGGAAGCTGGACCCCCCGGTATTTGGGCCGTATGTCAACGATTTCCCTAAACGTCCCTTCGAGTACGAGTAGAACCAGAGGCATCAATTATAAGCCACGATGATTTCTGACGGACCGTTTTAATTCATGTCTCGTCGCAGTTGTGCCATGGCTTCTGCCAAACCTTTGCCGACTCCGCCCAAGATCTTCGCAGAGCCCAAGTAATGAAATTCGAGGTTCGAGATCCCTTTGTCAATGATCGATCGCTCGCGATCGCTCAAGCCCTCGCGACGCATCCGATCGACCAAGGCTTTTTCTTGATCGGGTCGAAGTTTTTCCTCCTTGGCCTGGAGTTTTGCTTTTTGCTCAAGCTCTCTGTCTTTGGCTTTGGCACGTGTCAGCTCGCCGTCCCAGTACTTCTCTGTCAGTACCGTCGCGACGTTCCCTTGGAATTCGGGTAAAAGTGCCGGTGCGGCCATCGCCGCGCGAAACTGATCGTGGGTGCTTTTGTAACGCAATTGATCCGCACCGTACTGATCGGTTGGGCCTCCGACTCCGAGCACCCCAATGACAAACGGCATCTTCGGTGCTTTCAATTCCGTGCGCACATCGCGGATCAAATGCGCTAAAGCTTGGCTGTATTGGTCGTAGCCCCCCGGTTTGTCGCGATTGGGATAAGTCCCCGAATCGACCATGTCGTTCCAACCTTGGAACCAAGCAAAGCCGGCGAGTTCATAACCGACCGACGAATCGTAATCGGGAATGATCCTTTGAATGTCGCTGAGAACATATTTCACATGATCGATCATCTGACGATAGTAGACTCCGGTTTCCTTTTCCTTGGCGGCTCGGATCGCCGAGAGATCCTTGCCCTGTTTAGCCAGATTGCTCAGGAGTGTTTCGTTGAAGACATAAGGCCCGGCGCTAGGTGGACGAAAGTCAGTGTGCAGACTCTTGCCACCCCAGGAGGTTTTGATGATTAAGATCGGTGCATCGGTGAGCATTTGCGTGTAGATTCCGAACGTAAACTCGGGGCCGATTTTCTCGGGCGATGCTCCGAAACCTGCCGTGAGTTTGCCGGTTTGCTCGGATTCCGCACAGCCGATCGATGAAATCCAAACCCGCTGGCAAACCGTAGGCTTGCCCTTTGCATCGATCATCAGATCGAGCATCGGCTTGGTCGCTGCGTCCATGCCGATGTGTTCAAAGGTGCTGATCTTGGCATGGCCTTGCATGTTCGATTGACCGGCCAGGATGTAGATTTGCAAAGGCTTTTTGGTGTCTTCGCTCAGTGCCGTGGATGACAGGTTCCAGAAACAAAGCAGTACCCAGAGGCAATGGCTTGGGAATCTCATCATGAAAATGTTTCGTCAGGTTAGGTTGCTTGTTGGTGATCAGCCCTGCTTGGAGCCGGTAACTAAGGCTCGCATCATAGCACAAGCTGAATTATGATACCCTCTATACCCACCTTTCCACCTACCTTGATTTCCTACTCCGGAGTCGATCTGTCCGATGATTAGCGATAAGTTTCTGCGGTATGCCCTGCCAGCATTGTTGGGCTTGTATGGCTTCTTGTATAGCTTTTTCGTGCCAGCGATTTCCTTAGGCCAAGATCGCCCGGCGGTGCTTCCAAGTTCGGTTCCGTTGCAGTTCCTTTCGGGTGAAAGAGTTGCTTTTGTCGGCAACTCGCTTGCCGAACGGATGAATCTCCATGGCCATTTCGAAACCTATCTGCACCTGCTGCATGCCGATCGAAATCTGGTCGTTCGGAACTTTGCAAGACCCGCTGAAGCGGTCAACAACCAGCAGCGTTCGGCCGATTACACGGCCATCGACGATCCGATGAAGGTCTTTTCTGCTGACACTTACTTTTGCTTCTTTGGCTTCAACGAATCTTACTCGGGTATCGACTCGGTCGAGGAATTCAAGAAGCAATTCAATCAGTACATCGATCAGCTTTCGAAGCTTTATCCGCGAGCAGCAGCCTCGCCAAGTCCCCGCTTTGTACTGATCTCCCCGATCGCCTTTGAATCGGCCGACTCTCGGTTCTTGCCTAGCGGAAGCGACGAAAACAAACGCTTGGCAGTTTATGCCTCAGCCGTCGAGCAAGTTGCTAAGGATCGCAAGCTGGCCTTTGTCGACCTGTTCAATCCCACGCTCAAAATGTTCAGTGCGCAACCTGCATTGCAGTACACGATCAACGGTTGCCATCTGAATGAAGCTGGCGATGCGGCAGTCGCTCAGCTTATCACCCAGCAACTCTTCAACATCGATCCACAAAAACTTTCGCTCGACAATATTGCCGCTCGATTCGATAAGGATCGATTTGAAAAGCTTCGCTCTGCTGTCAACGACAAGAGCTGGGTGCACCTGCAAGATTATCGCATGCTCAACGGATGGTATGTTTACGGTGGTCGCCGCACGTGGGACAAAGAAACCTTCCCCTTGGAGTACGCCAAGATTCGAAGGATGGCTGAGGTGCGCGACCAGTACTGCTGGGACATCGCTCAAGGCAAAACCGTACCGACGACTCCCAACGATGACAATACCGGCGAACTGTTTGTCCCGCAGACACGATTTGGCGATCCAAGGCAAAAGTATTCCGAAGCCGAAGCGCTTCGCTACTTGACGCCCGATGAGTTCATCGCGCAGACCCAAGTTCCAGAGGGTTTCAAGATCGAGCTGTTTGCCGATGAAACCAAGTTCCCAGATATCGCTAAGCCCGTGCAGTTGAACTTCGATAACAAAGGTCGAGCTTGGCTGGCTTGCATGCCGACTTATCCCCAATGGAAACCAGGCGACCCACGCCCCGGGGATAAGCTTGTGATCCTCGAAGATACCGATGGGGATGGCAAAGCGGACGTCTCGAAAGTCTTTTACGACAAACTCCACTGCCCCACTGGTTTCGAGTTCTACAACGGCGGTGTGCTTGTTGTCGATCAGCCTCGCATGCTGTTTCTCAAGGATACCGATGGGGATGACAAGGCCGATCAGGTAATCCACTTGATGGACGGATGGGCCAGCGATGACACTCACCACACTTGCGGTGCCTTTGAGTGGAACAACGGAGGTTTGCTCCACATGCTCGAAGGGATCGCTACGAGCACAACCTTAGAGACACCTTGGGGACCTCACCGTAGCAAAGGGGATGGTGGTGCGTATGTGATGGATCCGAGAACCCTCAAGATTAGGCAGTTTGCATTACCCGGTCAGTACAACATGTGGTGCTATGTCTTTAATGACTGGGGCCAAGGAATCGTCGGAGATGGAACGACCGCCAATCACGCCTGGGATACCCCGCTTTCTGGTGCCCAATTCCGTGGCCGCCAAGGTTTGAATTTCGTATTCAACAACGAGGGGATGCGCCCAGCGCTAGGTTGCGAGTTTCTCGTCAGCCGAAACTTCCCCGATAGCGTGCAAGGTCAGTTCACCTACGCATGCGTGATCAATATGAATGGCATGCCTCGCTTCACCGTCAATGACAATGGCGGAGGTTACAGCGGTGCACGTATCAAGAATGCCGATGGTTCACCGGACGATTTGATTCGATCTTCGGATAAGCATTTCCGACCCGCAGATCCTCAAATCGGTCCCGACGGAGCGCTGTGGTTTGGTGATTGGGCAAACGCCCTGGTCGGCCACATGCAATACAGCCAACGCGACCCGAACCGCGACCACGTTCGAGGTCGTCTGTATCGGTTGGTGTACAAGGATCGACCGTTGGTAAAACCAGTGACCCAGCATGGCAAATCGATACCTGAACTCCTCGAGCAACTCGGTCAGTACGAATGGCGAACTCGGTATCGAGCGCGTAGAGAACTGCGAGACCGACCCGAGGCGGATGTGTTGGCGGCTACAAATGCTTGGCTTGCCAGCAAAGACCCCAGTACAGCCGACTACGATCGAGCTTGTTGCGAGGCCCTTTGGATTCAGCAATCGCATCATCGGATTGATGTCGATCTGTTGGCAAGGGTGCTCAAATCAGCCAAGGCACCTGAGGCCCGAGCAGCGGCGGTTCGGATCGTGGCCGACAGCCGAGACCAAATCCCACTGGCCGAAGAGATGCTCATTGTTGCTGCTGGAGATAGCCATCCTCGGGTTCAGACCGAGGCAGCAAGAGGTTTGAGTTTCTATGCGACCAAGCCGGCGATGAAGGCACTCTTTGCGATGACCAATGCACCGGCAGATTATTGGAGAGATTACACCGTTCAGCATTCACTTGGGGCCAACGAACGAGCTTGGATCGGCGATTTCGTGGCAGGGAATGTTCCCGAAGCTTCTGAGCGAGGAAAGCAGATGGTCGCGCAATTGATGGCATCGAATGCGACAGGTGTCGCGGCGCTGCCCCATTTGCAAGTCCTCATGTCTCAAGAGCCCAAACCAGCAGAAGAGCGCAACAAAGCGATGACCGCTTTGACCGAAATCAAAGGCGATGTGAATCGAGGGCGCGAAGTGTTCGTGCGAAACTGCACGGCTTGTCACAGAGTTGGCAATGGAGACGGTCGGGAGTTTGGCCCGAACCTCGCAGGAGTTGCCAAGCGGATGCCGAGAACCAAGCTCATCGAGTCGATTGTCGATCCGAATGCAGAGGTCGCTGAGAAGTATCGTTCGACGGCGATCGTGACCGATGATGGTAGTATCATCACCGGATTGCTCGTATCGGACAGCGCCGATGTTATCGAAATCTTCGATGGCAAAGAGGCTCGCAAGATCGCCAAGGGCGAGATCTCGGAACGAAAGACCTTGCAACAGAGTTCCATGCCTGAAGGAGCCGCCGCCACGGTCGCTCCATCGGAGTTTATCGACCTGATCGAGTACCTCTCGGCTCAGATGCAAGAAGTAAAACCTTAAGCGACCGCGTAACCTTTGATCCTTGAAAGCCGATGGGTAGATGAGCGATCCTTCGCTGAAACTTGTTCTCATGGGAACCGGCCCATTTGCGGTTCCGAGTTTTCGTCGGATTGCTCAATCGAGGCATGCGATCGTATCGGTGGTGACCAAGCCACCGGTAGAGAATCCGACGCGGGACAAAGAAACTCTGGAGAGTCCTGTGATGAGTTGGGCTCGCCAAGAGGGACTCACGGTCGCGACTCCACTTTCGATCAACGATCCGAGTTCGATCCAGTGGCTCGGGGAGCTCAATGCCGATTTGCTCATCGTGTGCGACTATGGCCAGATCCTGTCGAATGAAGCTTTATCGAAAGCGAGACTCGGTGGCATCAACTTGCACGGTTCGCTTCTTCCTCGACATCGAGGGGCAGCTCCGGTTCAATGGTCGATTCTGACGGGTGATACCGATGCCGGTGTGAGTGTGATCCACATGACACCCAAACTTGATGCTGGGCCCGTGCTCGAGCAGCGAGCAACGCCGATCGGAACGCAGGAGAATGCCCAAGAGCTCGAAGTTCGGCTCAGCCAGTTGGGAATCGAACCGACCCTTCTTGCGATCGATACATTGTCTCGCGAGAGCTCTGGAACGATCGATCGTATTGTGGGAATCCCCCAAGATCGAGAGCTGACTACCAAAGCGCCTCGATTGAGGAAGACCGATGGGCAGCTCGATTTTCGCTATCCCCTTTCGTGGATCGATCGGCAAATTCGCGGTTTGCAACCTTGGCCAGGCGTCTATGGCAATCTGGTCAATGCCCAAGGCAAATCGGTTCGGTTGGTCGTTCACAAAGCGCATCGGATGGAGATAGCTTCAGGGGAGCTTGTGGAACATGGTTTGACCCCAGGTCAGCTTGTTTTCAGCGACATCGCAACGAAGCTATCCATAGCCATCGAGCAACCCAAGCATTGGGTAGCGGTGGTTGCCAAGGATGGGTTGCTGGTTTTAGAAATGGTTCAAGTCGCTGGCAAGTTGCCTATGAGCAGTGCCGGATTTGTTAGCGGTTATGGCAAGCAAGCCGGCTTGCATTTTGAAACACCTTCAGAGCCGCATCCGCTACTTGAAAAAATGATGGCTTCGAGCCCAGACAAGTAAGGAATTCTTGGTCGTGCAAAGTTCTATGGAGAAACGTTCGATCGGGTTGGTGTCTTTGGTTTGCTTGGTCATCGGCAATATGATCGGGTCGAGTGTTTACATATCCACCTCCTATGCTATTGGAGCTTTAGGCGACGCGCGATGGGTCTTGATCGCATGGGCTATCGCAGGCGTTCATGCGATCTGTGGTGCAATCGCTTATTCGGCTCTAGCCAGTAGGTTTTCGCTCAACGGGGGCGAGTATGTTTTTCTGAGCCGATTTGTTCATCCAGCCGTAGGTTGCATGGCGGGCTGGATTTCGATTGTCGCTGGGTTTACCGTTCCGATTGCTGCAGCGGGATTGATTTTTGGTCAATACATCGCAGATTCCCCTGATTCGATTTGGCAATCACAGGTATTAGCGACCCTATGGATTGCGGCTTGTGCGATTTTTCACAGCGTGAATTTGCGCACAGGGGCATGGGTCAACAATGCGGTGGTAGGGTTGAAATTCGTCGGCTTTATGATTTTTGCGATCGCTTGCGCGATGTTTCTAATGCGGGTAAGTCCGAGCGATGGTTTCCAACCCGCCATGGATCAGTCCTTCTTTGCGACCGATTATTTGAAGAGGGTAGACGAACAAGGCTTTCTAAAGATTTTGCTTGTCCAGTTGTTTTTTATCGCTTTAGCCTACACGGGTTTTAACGCGAGCATCTACATCGGCGGTGAGGCACCATCGTCCTTGGTATCCAGGTCGATGATCCTGTCTTGTGTGCTGGTCACTGCGACTTATCTGATTCTCAATGCGCTTTTTATGATGTGCGATACGAGGGAGTCGATTGAGGCAGGAAGAGACTACTTCGTCAAAGGAGTGGCTAGAAATGTGGGAGGAGCAAGCCTCGAGTGGGTCATGCGAATCACGATCGCTCTATCGTCGGCAACGAGTGTCCTGGCCATGCTGGCGACAGGTCCTCGGGTGATTTCGCAGATGTCTAGCGATGGGTGGTTGCCGAAGATATTTTCCGGGAGCCAAACCCCTCGACTCGCGATTGGCTTGCAAGCTTTGGCGAGTTGTTTGATTCTTTGGCGTGCGAGTCTTATCGACGTGATTAGCTATTTGGGTTTGACGTTAACGATGTGTGGGGCGATTGCCACGTCGACGCTTTGGATCGCGTATCGGGAAATGCAGGCTAGAAAACCGGTTGCCTGGTGGGAACACCTTGCCACGGCGGTGTATATTGGAGGTGCATTGCTCCTGATCGCCGGGGCTTGGGTTGCCCGACGCGAGCAGTTTTATCATTGCCTAGTTACTTTTATTAGTGGTTTAGTTGTGTACCTGATCGCCAAATGGTGGCAACGGAAGCCGGCGGAATGATTTACAAGACGGTATTCTCGTTTGTATTGATCGTTGGTCTCTGGATCTTTGAGCTCAGAGCCGATGAGAATCAGGCTGCCGGGGTGGATCAATCATCGGGAATTACGGTTTGGATTAAACAACTCAATGCACCGAATTATGCCGATCGCAAAGAAGCTTTTTTGAAGCTTTGCGATCCGTCTTTGGATATCGAAGCTTGGGTTAAGAATCGAGATATCACTGACGATCCACAGTTGGCTTCGACCCTCGGGTGGCTTCAACGGATCCGCTCGCTGCCCGGTTCGATCGATGCAAGACTGGAAGCTGCATGCGATTTCCCCGCCTTGGTTCAAGGTTCCGTCCAAGTCGTCGAGAGATACGCAAAGGAGGGCAAGCTAGAACTCCTCTTGGAGATGGTTCGGCTCTTGCCCAAAGGGAGTCGCGACATCCTCCTGCAAAACGCCTTCACCCGAGGAGAAAGCGCTCTGGAGCATGTCTTCGATGGGG
This sequence comes from Planctomycetaceae bacterium, assembly GCA_021298315.1. GTDB lineage: Bacteria > Planctomycetota > Planctomycetia > Pirellulales > Pirellulaceae > JBKCUI01. The sequence continues at coordinate 14,661 of JAJTFC010000060.1, read as the reverse complement.
CCTGGGCGATGCGCAAGCCGGAGTTGATCCCTAAGTTTCTCGAAGTGATCTTGCCCGTCCATCCTCTTAGGATCGGCCTAAATCGTCGTTGGAGCATGCTTGGTCTGACGGAACCCTGGCAGTTGCAAGTTCCATTGGACACCAATGAGATGCAAATTGCAGCCTTGCAGAGCGAAGGCCAAATCGCTCAGGCCGTTGAGCTTGCCCGACAGACAATGCAACCCGGCGAGATCGAAAAACTGCTCATTCGGAACAAGCGTTGGAAAGAGTGGTTAGCTCTGGAACCGACGCGTTTATCCATGATCTCGGCCACATGGTCCGAGTTGCCACGCGTCTTGATCCTCGAAGCGCTGGATCAACATCAGGAGGCTCTCAAGTATTACGAGTCGAGGAAATCAGCGAATGCCAAAGGGGTCGAACAGCAGTTACTCTTGACTCACTTGGCACTTGTTACTGGTGATACCGAAACGGTTTTCTCAAAACTCAAAGAGAGCGATTCAGGACAGTTGACGGCGATGTACTTTCTTCACAACCGAATCGATGAGTTGATGGAGTTAGAAGATCTCAAGGAGCGAACACCCGTGAGTGTATCGGCTTGGATCGATCGCAATATCGTCGAGGGCAAGGGGTTTACCAAGGCCGTGCGGTTTCAGGCGTTGTTTCGACGTTTGGGAGAGACTCCTTGGTCCGACGCGATTCAGACGGGAATCATCAAATTCATTGACAACCACCCTCGCGATCAAAGGATCCGGTTTTGGAAAGAATACATCGAGCAAACGATGCGATACAGTCTCGATGAGCTCAGGCCAGAGCTCTTAGCGATCGCACTTGGGAAACTGGAATCCGATGGCCAGCCCAAGCGGAAAGCGAGCAATGGAGTTGCCGGGTTTCCTGAGGCCCAAGAAGAGCGCGAGCTGACGATCGAGGATTTGTTCCGAGAGAGTTTCCCTTATATGAAAGAAGCGTCCTATCCTCTGTACCAGACGATGCGGCGCGAGTATCCCGATAAGCCTTATCGAAAGTTGATCGAGTGGTTGCAGTTGTTGCACCAAGGGGTCTTGCCCAAGGGTTGGTCGCAAAGCCAAGTGCTAAGGGTGTTTCAAGGGGCTGCCATGCAGCGGATCGTCGATGGTGCATCGGCCAGCGGTTGCGTGATTGATTTGGCCGAGGCGCTCGAGACGATGGATATGGTCGAGGATGCTATCGAATTGCTCAAAACCATACCTGGGGTGACTCGAGCCGAATTGATGCGTTCCCGTTATCTATGGAAGATCGGAAAATACAACCAATCGCGAGAGTTGGTTCTCGAATGCTTAGAGCACGAGTCCTCAAGCCTCGAAGTTTACCAATGGGCTTTCGAACTGTTCGGACTCATGGGGGACAAAGCATCGCAAAAGCTCCTCGAAAGCAAGGTTTTAACCCGGCCAAACGGCATGGAGGTTTTCGCAAGGTATTCTCAGGAAATGCGTCGAGGAGAGAGGTTTGAGTTGCCCGAGCCTATCGGACGTTTCTTAGAATTGCAGTACGACTCGTTTCCATCGAGTCTTGGGAACCTGTGGCTCGAAGATATGTACTGGGGTTGGAATCTTTCTCTGCTGGCAAACCACTACCATAAAACGGCTCCCGATTTTCCAGATCGCATCGATCGAAACTTTGAACTGTCCTTGACGAGTTGTTTGACCGATATTTTCACTGAGGTCGATTCACTCTCCAATGGATTGCCGCGAGCCGGACGAGCGCGCCCATCGATGGATTGGGATTTGGATTGGTCGCAGTGGGCTTGGAGATATGAACGCGTTTTTTCAGCAGGGTTTTGGCAAGCGGTACAAAACGGTGACCGGGAGCGTGCCGACCGATTCCTGCGGGCCGCTCACCGCATCAACCCCGAGCAGATCAATACCCTCATCGACGCAGTTCCCTGGGTGCTTGAGAAGTTCGATCGCCAAACGCTTCGCGATTGGTTCTTGATCTATTACGAGCCTATGCAAGAGCATCTCAAGAAGTACCCGAAAGACACATTGATCGCTAACAATTCCGCATGGCTTGCCGTCAAGTGTGGCTTCGAGCTCGATCGAGCCATGGAGCTCTCACAGATGGTCGTCGATCGCCATGTGACCGATAACTACCTCGATACGCTCGCCGAGGTTCATTTTGTTCAAGGGAACATCGACAAGGCGATCGAAACATCGCTCCAGTGCAGAAAGCTCAATCCTAGGGATCCCCATCACCGCAGGCAAATCACGCGTTACAACCAAGGCCTTCACTCTCACAAGTAACAACGATTGAGCGCTTTATGCATGGCTCACGAATGATTTTCGCACCACGGTTTATTTTTTTGTTTCTGATTCTCCTGGTACTTCCTCAAGCAATCTCGTTAGGCGAAGAATCGCAAAATGCAAGCTTGCAGATCATCAATGGAACCGAAAAGAGTGTCGAGATCTATTGGATCAAGTCCGATTCAGAGCGGATCTCCAATGGCTCGGTCGAACCGGGTAAGAGCCGAAGCATTGCAACGACCTTGGGGCACCGCTTCGAGGTGGCTTCTAGCATCGATCAGCTTACAGAGGTCATCACCAGCGAGGTTCCCAACCAAGCGTTTCGCGTTGGGGGGATTCCCGATTTTTATACCCAAAGGATCGAGGCAAACGGATTCCCAATCGTGGCATCGGCTATTGTGAATCCTTATGCTCTCAAAGAGGCAGCGGCCATCATCGATGGCATGCTCGGTCAGCGTCCTGATGTGCGCGAGGCGATGATCAAGAGCGGTTCGAGGCTCTGCATCCTCGCTTGCGGCGAATTCACCACCGAGCAACCCGAGTGGCAGTGGCTCGCAAACCAGAAGCGTAAGGAATTTCCGGGAGTTTCAGCCAAAGACTTTTACGATGCGCGAGCAAGGGGAATGGGGGGCAGTCAAACCGATCCGTTCTGTTCCTGCGGCGAGGAAAATCTCCTAGCCTATCCGGGCGATCCTTACTCGACCGAAAATATTCTGATCCATGAACTTGCTCATAACATCCATCTGCGGGGGATGGTCAATGTCGACCGTAGCTTCGACAGCAGGGTTCGAGCTGCCTATGAGCAGGCCAAAGAGGCAGGGCTTTGGAAGGGGAAATACGCCAGTGTCAACCATCACGAATACTTTGCCGAAGGAGTGCAGTCGTGGTTTGATAACAATCGTGAAAACGACCATGACCACAATCATGTCAACACTCGCAGTGAGTTGATCGAGTACGATCCACGATTGGCCTCACTTTGCCGAGAAGTATTTGGGGATACCGAGTTTCGTTACATCAAACCTCAGAACCGTTTGCACGGGCACTTGGAAGGTTATGACCCGGCGCAAGCACCGACCTTTAAATGGCCAGATAGGTTGAAAGAAGCCCAGGCGCAGATTCTCAAGGATGCACAAAATCGCAATTAGTCGCCGCGCGGTTTTTTGGTTTTGCTAGCATCTTGAGTTGGGGGAAAACTGGGTAGTCCAGGTAAGGCGGACTTGCGGCGGTATTTCCTGTTGGGGTAAAACGTGTGGATGACGCTACCACGCTTTACAATCGACGTTTCGCACACGTTTGGCTCGGGAAAGAACACTGGGATCGAGCGTGTTGTTCGCAATTTGTGTCGGGAAATTCCCGGAATTTTGGCGCATCGAGGTTTTGAACCTCCGAAGATAGCAACGCATTTCCAAGGTCGATTCATCGAAATTGATCGGACTCTCGAGGATCGCCTCAAGCTCTTGGGTGCTTGGGAGAAAAATGCCCAGGAGTTCGTACCAAGTTGGATACAAGCCGGGCCCAAGTGGATTGCGGGAATGAGTGGTTCCCGGAAGCTTCGTAAGTGGATGGAGCCTCAAGCCAGCCACCTTGGCATTTACAAATTGCCTCATCACCTATTCCGTTGGTCTACGCTTTCGCACAGTGTTCTCAGGGGCAAGACGATCGAGCCGGGGGCCTCTGAGTTGATCGTTTTACCCGATGCTTATTGGACGCGCCGAGACATATGGAAGACGGTTCAATCGCATCGCAGAGCTGGAGCACTTATTGCCACGATCGTCTACGACTTAATACCGCTGACGCATCCGCAGTATGTGGGGAGTAAGCGGAGCGATAAGTTCAAGAATTACTTAGACCAAGTCATCCGGTACTCCGACACGATCGTTGCGATATCGCGAACGGTGGCCGAGGATGTAAGAAACTATATTGCGAATCAGTCCGATCAAGCGGGGGTCTGCCGAGACGTTCGATCGTTTGTGTTAGGTGCAGAATTATCGATCCCGAGCACGGAATCCAAGCATCAGGCGGTTCGTCCGATCGTTGCGTCGCTATTCGATGCCGCGTATAAAAATCCACCTTATTTGATGGTGGCGAGTTTTGATCCGAGAAAGAACCACACGCAGGCTCTCGATGCTTTCGATTTGTTATGGAAGTTGCAACCGGAGTTGAATCTCTGCTTTGCCGGACGAAGCGGATCGATGTGCGGCGAGCTGATGAAGCGGATCGAAAATCATCCCAAGTTCGAGAAGGGCTTGTGGGTCTTCCACGATTTATCGGATATCGAATTGCATTACGCTTATGAGCGATGTTCGGGAGTACTGCTCCCATCGATCGTCGAGGGATTTGGGCTGCCGATCGTCGAGTCGTTGTGGCATGGACGCAAGACCTTTGCCTCCGACACACCGATTCATCGCGAGGTTGGGGGCAAGCACTGCGAATACTTCCGATTGCACGATGCGGAGAGTCTGGCCGATTGCATCAAGAATTGGGAGTTTGTCAGGCGCGATCAGACACCCGAAAGTCATGGAATTTTGCGCTCGGAACGATTCAAGCCGACGACTTGGAATCAAAGCGCTTCGCAGTTGACGGACATTGTGCTCGATGCGTGGGAGTCGCGAGGCAAGGGGGCCAGGGCAAAGGCGGCATGAAAGAAGATGAATCAGGATCAGGATCGCTTGGCCGATGAATTAGCTCGCGAGCAACCTTTGCTCAGGGGTTCGGAGTGTTTGGACTGCAAAGATCACCGGACGATCATCAGCGGGCGAGGATCGATCTTTTTGTTGTGTCAGTCGGAAACCGCACCGTCGAAATGGCCCAAATATCCGCGTCAACCGATGCAGGGGTGCCCTTATTTTTGCAAATCCTGTAGCCAAGGCGACGAAGCCTAGCGAACTTGACCGCTTGGAACCGGATAACCAAAGCCTTGATTGGCCATCACCGCATTGCCCATGCTCGGGGTTGGGGTCGAATAAGCCGACGGTTGTTCTACGATGCTAAACTCCGCCCATATCGGATTGTGATCCGACACCTTCAGCGCCTCGTCGATCGTGATCCCAAAGACCGTTGCCATATCCAATACGCCAGATCGACCCATGTACTCGTTGGTCGGCCCGCGATCAAACAAAATGTTGTCGTACAACTCTGTCCGCCGCGTGTTGGTAGGCTGATCGCTGATCACCCAATGAATTCCAGGCACCTTGGCCAAATTCCCAAACTTCGAGGGAGCCGCATTCAAATCCCCCATCATCAATACATCATCTTCCCTGGCCGTCGTCCACTCATATTCTCGAACTGCATGGAGCACCGTATGCATCACCGGTAACTCCTGCTTGACCTCCCCTGGATCGGTGTGGATGTTCATCAGCGAGAACGTAAAGGGAGGATATCCCGCAGGAACCCGCGTCGCAAACCTACCTACCAAAGGCTCACGATGCAACAAATCCGCAGTGTCATTGACCGTGTAACTGGCCGTAGGACTCGAAAGAATCCGACTCGTGTCATAAACGTAGCAGTACTGCTCTTTCGAGTCGGTTCGTCCAAGCCGTGGACCTAAAATAAAGTCGTAACGTGCACCTTGAGAATTGACGATCTGAATCAACTGAGGCAGCACCGTCTGGTCGGTCGCCCTTACCTCCTGAATCGCTACCACATCGAACAACCTTAAAATCTTAGCGATCCGATCGACGACCACCGGATCGGATACCTTCTTCACACCAAAGGCTTGGATGTTGAAACTCGCTATGAGTATCGTTTGCTGCGTGCGGCTCGGCACCATCGATAACTGAGCCCCATCGGCAGGCCGCATCGAGGTCATCGCGCGAGACCTGGCTCCACCCTGGCCCTCAGACGGATAAACCGCACCTCCAGAAACATTGACCGTATTGGAGTCACCCTGTTGCTCTGAAACGAAATCCTGCACCAGGTCGCAGCCACCAAGAAATAACCCCAGCGCAGCAAACAGCACCCAACGGCACTGAAAACCACTTTGCCCGCTCCTTTTGCTGCCCGTCACAGTGCGCACCTGATGCACACCACGGTTTCGGAACATCCCTAGCCTCCATGCTTGGGAAACCCTAGAACCATCCATTAAGCTATCGTGTAGCCTGGATGTCTTTAGCTATTGCCAACCCTCGGGCACAATCCCAAACCCCAACAAATGAAAATCGATCTGCTCATTACCGAAATCCAACCAGGCGGTGCCGAAAGGTGTTGCGCGCAACTGGCAATCTACCTAAACCGGAAAAAACACTCCGTCCGCGTGATCTCCATCGGGCCGGCTCCTAACTCCCCACACGAATCTCTCCTTTGGAATTCACTCCAAAAACACAACATCCAAGTTGAATTTCTAAATGCTAGCAAGTCGATCGAGCTTCCTTGGGCACGAAGTAAACTCCTGCGATTAATTCGACAAAGCAAACCCGACATCGCCCAAACGTTCCTCTGGCATGCAAACCTACTGGGGGCTTGGATCTACCCAAAGTTTCAAGTTCCAGTCGTAGCAGGAGCTCGTGTAAGGGAACCCAGGAGCTACCGCAGCAAACTTGCTTGGACCTGGCGAAATCGAGTCCAGAAAGTTGTCTGTGTTAGCGATGAAGTCGCCACTTGGTGCTCAGAGCACGAAGGCTTCTCTTTCGACAAGCTCCAAGTGATCCCTAATGGCATCGATCCGCCAACAAACTGGAAAGATCCCAACTCCCAATCCGAGTCGTCAAACTCCGAAGAAAAGATTCTCCTTTTTGTCGGTCGACTCGAAGAGCAAAAAGGGATTGATATCCTCTTGGAAAAAGCCCCCTCGATCCTTCAAGCCCTACCTGAGTTCCAACTTGTGATCATCGGCCAAGGCTCTTGGTCGCTGCGTTGGCAACAATGGCTCAAAGAGTCTACGTTTACCCATCGAGTCAAACTCTTGGGCCCTCGGAGCGACGTTATGGACTGGATGCGAAGATCGTCCTTGCTGGTATTACCAACCCGTTATGAAGGAATGCCCAACGTGGTTCTCGAAGCCATGTCGCTGGGGCTGCCGATCGCCTGCATGAGAGTCGAAGGCATATCGCAACTTTTAGGCGAAACGCTCGATGAACAATCGGTGAGTGCACAAGACTGGGAGGCTTGGGAAAAACTCGTCATCCATCTTGCCAAGGACCCTCAAACCCGAAAAAGCTTGGCAATAGCCAACCGCGATCGAGTCGAAAACCACTTTAAGCTCGATATCCAGATGCAAAAATATGAACTCCTCTATTCGGAAATCTTAGGTAAAATACCTGGGACTTCTTCGATCTAATTTCAACCGCCAGACTCATTTGGCCGGAGCCATCCATCAGTGTCACTGCGAAACATCCTGCGCATTGCTATCGCAGCGCTCGGCAAAAACAAAATGCGAGCCGGACTGACGATCCTTGGGGTGGTCATCGGTATCGCTGCCGTGACGGCCATGGTCTCGATCGGTACGAGTGCAAGTGAGTTGGTTCAAGGCGAATTTAAAAACCTCGGGACCAACGTCATCGTCATCTCCCCAGGTAGCAGGCAAGCTCGGGGTGCGCGAACGGGCCAAGTCCCATCGTTGACAGTTGGCGATGTCAATGCGATCTCCAAGGAGTGCCCGAGCGTCTTGGCGGCAAGCCCCATTGTTGGGGCCGTCGGACAAGTCATCAGCGGCAACAACAATTGGCGCCCTCGCGATCTTGTAGGTGTCGGTGCGGACTATCTGCTTGTTCGCAATTGGCAGATCGAATCCGGTAGCTTCTTTACCGAAGGGGATATCAACAACGCCAATAAAGTCTGCGTAGTTGGTGCCACTGTGGTCAAAAAACTTTTCCAAACCGCAAACCCTATCGGTCAAACCGTTCGTATCAAAAACATTCCCTTTGAAATTGTCGGTGTGCTTGTCGGTAAGGGGGCGAACATCGTCGGCGATGACCAAGACGATGTCGTCCTGATGCCCTTTACGACCGTTCGAAAACGACTCCAAGGCTCAAACTTCAACAACGTCGATGTCGCTTTGGCGTCCGCCCGTTCGACTGAACTCATGGGCATCGCTCAGCAGGAAATTGAAGCGTTGATGATGGATAGGCATCGCATTGCGATGGGCCAACCGCCAGACTTCCAAGTCGCCAACACGACCGAAATAGCCAGCGCCTTTGGAATCGTCACCGGCACCCTGACGGCGATGCTCGCCTCGATTGCAGGAATCTCTCTGGTCGTCGGAGGGGTGGGGATCATGAACATCATGCTCGTGTCGGTCACCGAACGAACTCGCGAGATCGGTATTCGAATGGCCGTCGGTGCTCGACCCCAGGACATCCTGATGCAGTTCCTCGTCGAAGCGATGCTCCTGTCGCTCGTCGGTGGAATCATCGGTGTGACGCTCGGTATCGTTGGATCGGTAGGGCTAACGATGGCCATCAATGCTGTTTCCAGCGGTCGAGACTGGCCGATCATCGTCAATCACTGGGCTGCGGTCGTTAGTCTGATTTTTTCAGCCTGCGTCGGTGTTGGCTTCGGTTTCTACCCAGCTTGGCGAGCCAGCAGGCTCGATCCAATCGACGCACTTCGCTACGAGTAGGCCCAAATACAGAGCCAGAGCCTAATTTTTCGAGAAATAACGCCAAAAGACTAGGAATTCCTCGCGACAGTTTTTTAAATATAATTCATGATCTTGCCGGACTCAGTTTCGGTTCCTTTCCCTCCAAGCTTATCCTTTTGTTTTGATCCAAAGAGTGAACGACGAAGACGAATTGATTCAGCGGGCACTCGACGGTCAAAGCTCCGCCTTTGAAACCCTAGTGCTGCGCTACCAAGACCGTCTCTACACGGCCATGATCAGCGTCGTCGGGAATGCTGACGAAGCCGAGGATGTCGTTCAGGAATCCTTCATCCAAGCCTACCTGAAACTCGATACCTTCCAACGCAACAGCCGATTCTTTACTTGGCTCTATCGGATCGCATTCAATTTCGCACTTGCTCGCCGTCGCCGGCGCAAGAACCATCAGTCGCTGGACGAATCCCGCGAGAACACTGGTGCCGAACCGGAATTCGATGGCGATGGGCCAGACCTTCGAATGAGTAGGAGCGAAGATATCCAACTGGTGCACCGGGCCTTGGCCCTGCTTTCCGAAGACCACCGCTCTATCCTGGTGCTTCGTGAAATGGAAGACCTCGCCTACGAAGACATCGCCGATGTTCTGAAGATCTCGATCGGCACGGTGCGATCGAGGCTCAATCGAGCCCGATCTGCCCTTAAACAGCAACTTGAAAAGTTTCCCGAGTGGAACCCTGAGATTTAATGAGACTCAGGATCCTCCAAGCTCAGCGGGTCAGGATAGTGGTAGCAAGCTAGATCGATTCAAAGAGCTAGTTATCCGATTCAAAAATCTATCTCGCAAACGACACTGCGGCGCAGTAAAGCGCCAGCCCTAAATCATTTTGCAAGAAGGATGCAAGTCGTATCGAAGGATTCCTTAGAGTGTCTCCATACGAGCATAGATGCCTTACCAATCCCACGTACGCTTGGTAGGGAGAACCCAAAACATGCATCGAATGAGCCACCAAGTATCGCCACTTGTTTCGATACTCTTTCGAAAAAGATCTTTTCAGGTAGGGTTCGATGACCCTTGCATTCCAATACGTACGAAGCTTACCCCAAGACCAAAGTGCTGCAATCGCCATCGCAACGATCATGACAATAAAAAAAAGAGTAAAAAGTACCGCTCCGGTTTGATTCCTATCGCCAAAGAGGCCATTGAGTAAGATCATCACGAGGGTTGTTGGCAAAAAAACAGCAACAAGGAATAACATGAAGAGGATACTGTAAAGAATAAATCCTATGATATTCGCAACTCCGACAACTCCGAAAATACTCTTCGGGGTGCTCTTATCCATGCGGTCTTTGATGCTCGAGACAAACTGCAATTGTTGATTCTGATCGATAGGTTGCTCTTGGGTCGTGAGGTTCGTTGACACAGCCCACGAGATCCAATGCCATGCAAACGACCACTGTATTTGATCCTCTTGATTGAATTGAAACTCCGCCAAAAACTCCCTTGGATGATTGGCTATTTCCACTTGGCATGCACAAACCTTTGCCGAAGCCTCCATTCCATCCTCGCAAAAACTGACAATGGCATCGAGGATGCGTCGTCCGTAGGGACCTTGCTGCAACTGACCGAGGAACTGCTCTCGCAACAACAGGAGTCGGCAATTGATCTCGTGATCGAACTCCATATCACCAGGTAAGTTTTCACCACTTTCCTCGATCCACTTCCTTTTGTCTTGCAACCAATCCAAGGGTGCTCGCCACATGACTCGCCGCATCAAGTCGACGGTAAAGGCCTTTCGATCGTGCACGATGCGGATACCCAAACATCGCTCACAAGACTCGAGTACCCCTTGGAAAGTCTCCCAAGGAACCATCGAGATATACCGATGCCAAAGCCCATCGGTCAGAGCATAATAAGTCGCTGCGGGCAAAACTTGAGCTAGCCGCAACAAGAGCCCGGAAGCTTCATCAGGCTCGATCTGGGCCTTCTTGAAATACGATTGCAACAAGTCACCTAAATATTTTGAATTTCGGTGCTTTGACAGTCCCTCTGCAATCCAATCGGCAAAGCCTCTGGGGCTCGAATCGAGTACCTCCGAAAGATTGGCAAGGACATAGTAATCGTGCTGGGTCTTGTGGGATCTCTCCGAGAGTTCTCGGTACCAGCTTTCCGGATCGTTCTCTTGGATTCTTTGAAAGGCTGCCGCACGTGGACTTAACTCGCTGTGAGGCTGGTCCTGAGGACTGGAAGAAATCACAGTCGGCGAAACCTTCAAAGCAGGGGCTTGAGCCCGCTTTTCGCCGGATCGCAACTCCAGATCGAGTTGATCGTAAGCTGCCCGAATTCGTTTGAACTCCTCAGGGAACTTGTCCGGTTTGAATTTTCGGATAAGCACGCTGTAGGCTTGCTTGAGCTCTTCTCGGGTAGCACCATTTGGCAATCCGAAGAAGGATCGGGGAGAATGCGGCAAGTGATGCCAGGGTGGTGGCTGAGAGTCACTCATTGGCTACTCTTTGAATTACTTGTATCTCAACTTGGGCCAATAACACAGCTCATCAAACCAATCTGGGTCCAAGGCATACACCTGAGGATACTCCCGCTTGATCCTTCGCGACTGCTTGCGGTAATTGGGTCCGAACCATTTGAATCCCTCCTTGGAGATACTCGCCTTGAGGAACGCTATTTCCCGGGCAGACATCGTTGCCATGAGTTGCAGTTTTCCTGCAAGCGAATCTTTGCCCATCTTTTTGGCCAGCTCGATAAGCTCTAAGCGAACAAGATACCACCGATGAATTCTTTGCGCTGCGGCCTGCAACTCTGGAAACCTATCGAAGTTTACCGCTTGAAGCTTGGTCATCCATGATTCGGATAGGTCTTGCCAAAAGTTTTTCTTGCAAGTGTCCAACAGTTGCAAGATCTCTTGGGCCTCCTTGTGGCTCGGAGGTTCAGCATGTTTTGCCGTGACTGACTCGGGAGTATGGCGAAAAGACTCCAGTTGACCGAGTCCATCGCTGGCCCATTGACTCGGTTCGAGTCTTAGCATGGATCTTAGGAATTGCTCCTGGCGTTCATCGAGCCTTCGAGGTTCAGCCATCTGAACCCTCATCGAACGTGAAACCATGGCTGCTTAGCCAAATCCGCAATTGATTGCGAGCTAGTTCATAGAAGCTAGGGTCACCGCTGCGAAGGCTGTTTTCGAAAACATCGAGCATGCCATTGAGTTCTTCACGCAGGTGGATTGGTACTTCTCCGAGGATGCGTTCGCAGTAGCTCAGAAGAAGTTTGTTTTCCAGAAGGTCGCGAGGATAGAATTTGACTTTTTGGAGTTTGCGAACGATTTGCTCGACTTGTTTTGGGTTCATGCGTGAATCGGGATGGGAGATCACAGCTCGGTGCGTTTTCCCAGATTGGGGAACGACCACTTCGACCTCCAGAATTCCGCTTGGGTCGTAAGAGAATCGCACATCGAAGGGTGCTCCCGAACGGCCCAGTGGAATACCATCGACTTTGAGTTCACCTAGCAAGAGGTTGTCCTCGGCGCGTCTACCTTCCCCTTGGTAAACGCGGAGCTGAACTTCGGTTTGATTTGCAGAGACCGTCGAGAACTGCTTCTCTTTCGAGACTGGGATGGTTGTGTTGCGATGGATGATCGGTTCGAAATAACCAGGAATGAACTCACCGCCAAAGAGTTTGGAGACTTCGATTCCCAGGGTATGCGGGCATACGTCGGTCATCACCATGTCTTCGACAGCAGCATTGTCTTCGATCAATGCAGCTTGGATTGCAGCTCCCATGGCGACTACCTCGTCGGGGTTGTACTGGCACAAGGGTTTGCGTTTGAGTCTGGATGCGAGGAATTTTTGGAGGCAATCCATCCGGGTAGCACCGCCGACCAAGAGGATCTCATCGAGTTGATTGACATCCAGATTCGCGTCTCCGATGGCTCGTTCGATGGGTCTCATTAAACGGGTAAGCAACGGTTCCATCCACTTTTCGAATTCGTCTCGATGGATGCTCACAGGTTGCTTCGAAGGATCGACGTCACCGCTCTGCGAGGGTAGTGAGATCTCGACGGCCTCTGTAGCAAGCAGCTTGAGCTTGGCTTCCTCACACTTCTGCTTGAGTCTGGCCAGTTGCAGCGGATACTTGTGTTCGACCACCTCCGACTGCAAGCCGAACTTCATCAAAACATTCGATGCCATTTTGTCGGTGAAATCTTCGCCACCGAGCATGCTTTCGCCTGCCGAAGCGATGATTTCGAGCATGCGTTCAAAAACTTCCATGATCGTCACGTCGAAGGTGCCACCCCCCAGATCGATCACCATGAGTTTCTTTCGAAGATCTCGATCATAAAATCCGTAGGTCAAGGCTGCGGCGGTAGGCTCGTTGATCACACGCACAACTTCCAGTCCTGCCAATTCCCCGGCGAAGCGAGTAGCTCTGCGTTGCAAGTCATTGAAATAGGCAGGTACAGTGATCACCGCTTTGGAAATAGTTTTGGACAGAAACTTCTCTGCATCGGACTTCAGAGATCTCAAGACGAAACTCGACAACTCTGGAGCTGTAAACGATTGATTTCCAAGTTGGATCGCTTCCTGAGTCCCCATCAAACGCTTAAACCGCGAAGCACAAAGATGCGGTTTGGTGACCCTGAGTTCCTTAGCGGCATCACCGACTAGGATTTGACCATCCTCGAGTCGGGCTACCACACTTGGGGTTAAATACCGTCCATGCGCTGAAGGAATAAGAACGGGGCGTTCGGATTCGAAAACCGCCGATAGAGAATTAGTGGTGCCTAAGTCGATTCCGATGATGGTCATGTGAACGTAAATGACTGTACATAGATGACATGGTATGATTAGACCGAATGGTAACCAATTATCCTTGAAAAAGCAAAGGATTGGATGCCGGACCGCTGATGAACACTCATGAACGCTAATGCCCGTAGGGTACGTGAAGCGGTTGTGCGCGATGGGTATCGCCAATGATTCCAGAAACAATCGCGCTGTATCGATCGTACCAGGATAATCCACTAACCGCGGAACGTACCATCAAACGGGTGGGGCTCTTTGGCTGTTTCCCTAACGCCTAATGCCTAACGCCTCCCCCCGCTTGGCCCCCTTTCTCCACCAGGGCTTTGGCTGGGGGAGAAAGGGCGGGGGGAAAGAGGGGGCCGTCCGCGCGTAAGGCTGTTTTTTGAACCGCTGATGGACGCTGATATTCGCTAATGAAGACCAAGCCGACCGCTGATAGACACTCATGAACGCTGATGCCCGTAGGGTATGTGAAGCGGTTGTGCGCGATGGGTATCGACATTGATTCCAGAAACAATCGCGCTGGATCGATCGTAACAGGATAATCCACCAACCGCGGAACGTACCATCAAGCGCGTAGGGCTCATTGGCTGTTTCCCTTGAGGTCTGCAACCTGAAGCCTTAATTGAGATTTCCTCACGCATCTTGCGCTCTTTGAAGTCTTGGAAGACAAGCCCAGGTTTTTTATTCGTCTCACTCTTCTCAACTCTTGACGAGCGTCTGCTCCAAATCGCGAAACGAGCCCTCTGTCGTTGTCGACTCGGCAAAATAACCAATGCCCCTCGAAAAAAAACTACATTGTTTTTCTCCCTGTTTTCCCGGTCTTTTTGCCGCAAAAAGCCATTTGCAAACTTTTTCCGATCGCTCGGCAACCCTTCTGGCATACCCTTTGCAATCCATCCCTTCCGTAAAGACAAGTGGACAGCAGATTAGTTGAAGCGCACGGGTCTAAGCAAACGTTTCCTGCGAAGGGGTCATCGCTATGTTTCAAGTTGTAATTTCCAAAGTTGTCGGCCGTTTTGTTCGTGATGAGCGTGGAGC
>JAJTFC010000178.1 GCA_021298315.1 Planctomycetaceae bacterium | reverse complement strand
GTCAATCAGAACGTCGTTGAAGTCAATCGGCAGGTAAAATCCTTCAGCGTCGGAGTGACACAACAGGTGGCTAGACATCATACACATTTCTTCGTCGAGAATAGGATCTTCGGCTGGGTCATCTCCATCCTGTGTGGTCGTAGGCATCCAGCCTGGATCATTTGTGACGCGGGCAAAAACGCGTCGCAAGTGATGCAAGAATGAGTACGGGTAGCTCAGGGTTCCAGCACGATTATGCATCCTCGGGAGGTGCTCAGGCTCGTTGTGATGCGGAAGGTTGTTTTCCGCGAGAACCTCATTGACCCTTGCAAGCGATTCGCGAGTCCATTCCGCGCCTTCGGGGTCATTTGCAATGAGGTCAGCGAGCATTCCAGTTAAGACGGCAAGTCCCATGTGCGGTCACCTCTTTGTCGCGTAACGACGGCGGTAACCGAGTCGCCGCCAAAAAGCATTGATTAAAAAAACCGCTATCAGCGACTTCGGTTCACCGCTTTGTTCTGCCGCTTTGGTCAGAATTCGTAACTATGACCCTGACCGCTTCAATTTCTATTACGTAGCTCTGATAGGGCAGTGTCGCCAGTTGTCCTTCACAGTGCAGTACTAGTTTTGCCTCCTCTTCGACCGCAAGATGGATTACATCTAGCCAGTCAATCTCCTTAAGCAGCTCCCATTGAAGAGTGTTGGCACCGGAGCGCAAAGTTTTTCTTGAGACTTCTTCACAAGTCAAGCACGTCTCTCGGATCACTCTTGGCTCTGATTCGTCTTCGCTCGCCATTTTTCGAGCCAATAACAAGACAATTCTTTCTCCCGAATCATTGATCGAGACGATTTCATCTTCATGAAAATTGCCGAAATTTTCCGCGAAACTATTCAATTGCCAGATCCTCGTCGAGTGGCTCGGTTTCTGTATCGCCATACGTAGTGGTTGTCTTCACGGGAAGAATGACTTCAGTCCCTGGATCAATGTGTGACTTGTCACTGCCCTTATTTACTGGGTTTCCATCTTTATCGACATAAAAATCCTTTTTCTTATCAGACTCTTTCCAGTTGGGGTTCCTGACGTGCCAATGATCTTTTCCTTCCCAGCCATCTTCTCCTTCCTGCCCTTCGTCAAAATGAATAACAATTTCCTTGGTTTTGTGCTTGAAAGTTCGACGATTCGGCGCTTGCTCAGTTTGCTCTTCCCAATCGTCGTTCAAGTCATCAGGAACGGAAGGTAAAGTCGTCTTGTTGTCCCCGCTAAGCGTAAGGCTAAGCTCAACCCATTGACCATTCGCCGAATATTCTTCGAAGGTGTTTAAAGTCAAATCAACCCGAAGCGTAGCTGTCGTGAAAGGCAAGCCGATTGATTGATAATGGTGAAATAGGTGCTCGCTGTGTTGTGAGGAAGCACTTCCGAGCAGCAACAGGCAGGCTAACACCAAGATGAGAATAGTATGTCTAAGATTCATTAAATTGCTCCTTTGGGTTTGGAAGCATTGTCGGCAGAACGTTTCCAATCACGTGGCGGCGGGAGATTGGTCAGGGTTCAAATCGCACGTATTCCGCCGCTCACGTGCATTGGATTGTTATCCGCCGTGTTGGGGCAACAAGGCGAGAAGTGCAGCAAACGAATCGCAGTACAGGATACCCGCGTCGTTTGAGAGCCCAATAGTGGGTAGCATAAATACGGCGTCATCACAACGCGTCATGTCGAACGCAAAAAGTTCGCCTCCGCCGTTTGTGCCGATTGCGAAGTAATGAGACGCGTAGACGGGAGGTTCGTGTTCAGCGTTCAGTGCCAATACCTCGGACGAAGGCCATAGCACGATATACGATCCATCTTCTGAATCGTCATCGCCGAGAAATGTTTCACCACCGTCAGTCAGGCGCAGTAGTCCGAGATAATCCGCAGGAAGAGAAAAGCCCGTCGTTTTGACCAACCGGTTAATCGCGGCGTCAGAAGCAGGTTCCGCGGTATCCAGCCAGTGCGGAAGTGTCGATCGGATTTTCACATGATCAATCATGATTTCAGTCGGATAACGACAAGGTTAACCGGGCCGCGGCGAACAAAGTCTCCATTTCAGAACCGCCCGGCCCGCGGCTCCTCGCGGCTCCGGTTGAACCGATTGTTCTGTTGTTTATTCGGTGACCAACTCCGCGAGGAAGAAGTCTGTAACCAAACATGTCACTTGATTATCTTTCGAGTAGCCGAAGTATGAGCAAAACGCTCCATCGCCACCCATGGTACGGAGCGCAATCATGTTCGCGCGGGATTCGTCGTGCAAGCACACGTTGCCCCACAATCCATCGTTTTCTTCCATTGCGTCGGCCGCACGTTTCCAGTGGCGATCGAATCGATCATTCTCCGATGCGCGAATCAGCATGCGAGCCAGCTTTGCATCCATGATGCACGCGGATGCGCTGTCAACCGAGAAAAATAGCGGTTTCGCTCGAACCCATCGAGTGGGCTCTCCATCACCGAACTTTACCATTAATAGCGCGATTTCCGACAGGTCAGTTAGCGCCAAGAAGGCCGGGTATTCGCCGGGATCGACGCAAACCGCGAACGGTTGTTGGAAGAGATCGAATTGAGGGTCGCATACAACGATCCGACCCGTCGGTAGAACCAACGATCCTGCCTCGCGGCAACGCATCTCGATCATGCCACGCACGGTCTCGAAACGTTGCCCGTCCTGAAACGCGGTCCATAGTGCGGGACTCGGCAAATCCATATCAGTTTGGGCTTGGCAACAGAACGCCGCCGTTCAGCCAGCGGCGGCATGTATAGTTTCCATCAGGACTCGGTCGACCCGCCGCTTGGCTGCAACGGTTGGTTCTGCTCGTTAGTGTATCTCAATATTTGTGCAGCAGCCCAGACGGTTCATCGATAAACCTGGGAGTTCCGAGTTCTACGAGAAGGTCCGCTGGGTATTGCCCTGGATTCGCATCCCGAAGGAAAACGGGAGTAGTTTCGTCCGAATAGAAGTGCATCACGTCGCCCAGTTGCATGACCTGGAAAACCCGTGCCAGGTAGTCGGGATGGGCGAGCGGGCGGGCGATTGTTATTCCTTCAACGTGGTTGGTATTCGGCGCATCCTTGCCTAGATAAATGTCGACGCTGTCAACTGGGTTCTCGAACCAGACGTTGAGGCAGCCATGTTCACCATCCCAGCTTGTCGCTTTTGTGGAGAAGACATCGCGGACAACGTCATACGCGAAGCCGACGGGTTCCCCATCTCGGTATTTCCAGATGAACGCTTCGATGCTCACGGCAGCACTTCCAGAGCAGAACGACCAGGGTCACGCGGCCGCGCCAAACGAGCCTCCACACCGCGCGACCTGATCGCGGCTCGCGTGCATCCCCGTGGTTATGGCCATTTTCCACAGCAAAGTTTCATGATCAAGTCCTCGACTTCGGAATCCACCGCATCGGTGCGACGAAATTCGGGCTGCGAGCCCGGTGCGAGCAACTCACGCTCGGGTGCAGCGTAATGCCACGGGAAAACCTCAACGTGATACGGTCCATCATCATCGGGCAATGAATCGAATGCGGTGCGCATTTCGGAGAGGGATTGGAGGAATTGTTGATTGCTGACCAAGGCACCGCCGTCCGAAAGTCGGTCTGCGAGGAAATGCCGGCGCGATTCCGTAAGGAGATGAATGTCGTTCAGGAACCATTCTTCCGCGACCCGTGCCATCGCATCAGCATGGAAGGCACGTGCCGTTAGACAGTGCATGTAAATCTGGAGTAGTCCCGATATGGATAGGTGGTAATTCCAAGCAGCTTGGAGGTAGCCATTCCGGCCGATTCGCAGGGCCTCGTGGGCGACCAAGAACGCCGAATACAGATCGACCGTGGCGGAACGCAAGCGGTCCGAGACGTAGAGCCACAGGTCATCGGCTTGGATGAGCGGGTGGTCACAGATGTCTGGTTGCGGCGTGCTCATGGCCATAACGGCGGCGGTAACCCAGCCGCCGAGTTTGGTGCTGATGTAAGTGAGGACGCTATCGGCGGCTTGGGTTGACCGCTTTGTTCTGCCGTTTCGGATTCGTTAGTACTGAGCCTTGACCCATATTACCTGATGGTGGAGCAGTTTGGATACGTGATCCACGAATTCTTGCTTGAGGAACCATTCATAAAATTGGAATGCCAAGTTGCCGAAACCGAACGGTGGACTAAACCATTTTGTGAATGAAGTTGGCGCGGAACATTTCGGGCATTCCAAATGGGTAACAATGCCAGAGTCATACCAGCAACCGACCGGCGCGGTCCAATCAAGCGCCTCGGTGTCGAATCGATGTTTGCAATTTGGGCAGAATAGTTCGAATCCCAGTTGACCCGTGTCGTAGACATTCCGCCCGATTGAAACGTCCATTCCGCAGGGAAAGCAATCATTGATAGCGTCCACGGCATTGAGGACGTTGGGGCCGGTCGCGTATCGCGGACCGTTGGCAAGAAATTTGTGCGTCTGTGGCGTCGGCAGAATGATGCCGCAATCGCAGAGGTTTGCAACAACAGCACGTGCGAGATCATCCGCTTCATCGAGCGTGGCATCAGTATCAACGATCGATTCGATGTAGGTGGTCATTGCACCCCTGAGCAACCGCGGGTCTAAGGCAGAACGGCGGCGATCACCCAGTCGCCGCAAAAAAACTATGATTCAAAATCGCAGCTGACCGGCGACTTGGGTGCATCGCTTGGTTCGCCGATTTATTCCGCTACCAGAATTTCCACCACGGTTTGGTTGGTAATTTTGGTGGCGCTGATGGTGTTTCCGGTTGACTTGCTGGAGGGACGACACCCCCTGGCGGTTGCTTCTGCCGGCGGATTTTCAGGTAGAACGTCTCCCCGGTAGGATTGCCAGTTTCATCCAGCGGGTAAACGAATCCAAGCCGCCGCATAAAGTCGATAAGTTGCCAATCAACTCCAATCGCGAACTCGTCATCATCATACGATTTCTGCTCGGCCGAGAGAACGTCCTCGGCCCAAGGCACAAAGTATCGTTCGATTGTTGCTGCATCTAGACCAGAAACAAGGGAAGCAACCGCTTGCGCATTCCCTGCCCAGCGATCACGTTCAGCGTCATCGATTTGTCCCCAATAGTCTGGAATGGGATTGAACCATGCCACTTCTTCGCCATCATTGAAGGCGACGAACATCCAAAGATCGCCATCGTGGATGTGGAACGAGAATACGGGTTTCTTCAGTTCCAGTGACAGGAACTTCGAGAGATCGTCCCAATCCGAAAACCCGTCTGGGTAGAGCACAGTTGTTGTCGACTTGGATGTCTGCAATAAGCCGATGTTCCGGTCATTCGTCGTACCTCCACGAGGCTCGAACGTGCCACCGGTCGTTGCAACGTACGAAGCAATAGCGTTCCGAACGGCATTGCCGTCTGGCGAAAGAACTCCGGAAGCTGACAGGAATAGTCCCATGTGATCTTATTAGGCGAACGCTCACATTCACCGGGCCGCAGTGAGTGGGTTGACGAACGAAAAGCCGCGCGGCCCTGCGGCTCCGGTGCAATGTGTTGTTATGCGAGCAAGGCGTCCACTGCAGTGAGCAGCCCCTGGAGTCACGCCCGCCATGATGGCCCTACAGGTCGGCTTCCGCTCAAGGGAATTTTATCGCACGGGCCAACGTCTTTCCTGCGTGATAAGGGCAGCCGCCACCATCTCCGCCCTTTTTGTTCGAGTCCCTACGAAGGGACCCGCCGAAACGCCAACCATTCAGCCCCGCTGGGCACAGCCCTAAGCTGGGCCGGAAAGTTATTCTTCTAAAGTCCATTTACCATTCAGCCGTCCCTCAAGACCGCCGCGGCACCAAAACGCCATACCAAAAAGCGCTCCACCAAGCACCCTCAGCAAAGCCCCCATCAAGCCCTGAAGGCATCCGCATAACGTTCGGGATCACCGAGTCCGGACTATTGAGCTTCCATTCAAAATGCATCCTTGCTCCGGACATCGGTGCATCGCCAGGTTATCATGCGATTTATTGTGATTCGATCCAAAATCATTGAACAGCCGCTGATTGGTGGGGTAATCGCTGCAATTCCCGGACAGAAAACATTGGATCATGTGTTCCGGTAGCAAAC
>JAJTFC010000059.1 GCA_021298315.1 Planctomycetaceae bacterium | reverse complement strand
CCTCCTTACGAAATCCTACCGCAAGGGCTTCGAGGTTCCTGCAGTCGGTTAAAGTGCCCCAGGGCACCGACCGTGCGGGGTTTTTCTCATGGATGCCAAGCCCCGCTTCCGAATACCCAACTAGCCAAGGACTCGGTGATCCCAACCTCAATCGATTTATCCCGCCCGATACACACTGTGTTCAATTTGACAACAGCCCCTTGGCAGCCCGCCTTGGCGAAACTTGCGAAAATAGCCAGATTTCCTCAGAAATCACGCTTGGCACAACGTAAAGATCGCGCGGAACGGAATTTGCTTCTCAATCGAACGCTTATCCAAGGCGGAAGGCTTCCGCCACAACCTCAACATCCTCTTATCGATCCACTGGCTGCATGGAACCTCGAGCAGCATGGTGACCGCGGAACGGTCGTGGGCAGATTGAGAGATGCCAAAGCCGAGCTGGAAAGCTACTTTTCTATCAGGAACGACCACCAGAGGAAACTATGAAGATACTTAAGGTGAACAAGCTTCGAGGCCCGAACATTTGGGCGAACTATCCAGTTCTGGAAGCTTGGGTTGACCTCGAAGAGATGAAAGACACCTCGTCGGAGATGATTCCAGGTTTCAACGAGCGGCTCATGGGCTGGCTTCCGACGATGGTCGAGCATCGATGCAGCATCGGTGAACGAGGTGGCTTTTTCATCCGACTTCGCCGAGGAACTTACATGGCACACATCCTCGAGCACGTCACCTTGGAACTGCAATCTCTAGCTGGCACCCCGGTCGGTTTCGGGCGAGCGCGGGAAACCAACACCGACGGCATCTACAAAGTCGCGATCGCTTACAAAGAGGAAAAACTCGCCCTGGCCTGTTTGGATCGCGCTTTTGAATTGATCCAAGCTGCGATTCATGACACACCCTTTGATGTCAACAAGGTCGTCGCCGAGCTCAAGGATTACGCTTACGACGTTTGCTTAGGCCCCAGTACCCGATCGATCGTCGAAGCTGCCAAGGTCAAGAACATCCCATGGCGAAGGCTCAACGAAGGAAGCCTTGTTCAACTCGGATACGGTGTCCATCAGCGACGTATCTGCACGGCCGAGACCGACGCGACAAGTGCTATTGCCGAATCGATCGCCCAAGACAAGGAACTCACCCGAACATTGCTCCGCTCGATCGGCATCCCGACCCCCGAAGGTTGCTCGGTCGAAAGTGCCGAGGAAGCTTGGGAAGCTGCCGAGGATATCGGTCTGCCGGTGGTGGTTAAGCCTCAGTACGGCAACCATGGGCGAGGTGTTGCTACCAATCTCCAAACACAAGAGCAAGTCGTCGCGGCTTACAATGCAGCCCGCGAGGAAGGTCGATCGATCGTCGTCGAACGCCATGCTCCTGGTGATGATTATCGAATGCTTGTTGTCGGCGGAAAACTCGTCGCCGCTGCCCGACGCGAACCGGCTCACGTCATCGGTGACGGCCAATCGACCGTCCAAAAACTCATCGATAAAGTCAACGAGGATCCGCGCCGCAGCGATGGTCACGCAACCTCACTGAGCCTGATCAAAATCGATACCGTTGCCTTGGGCGTTCTGCTTGACCAAGGCATGACCCCCGACACGATTCCGACTGTCGGTAAGAAAGTTCTCATTCGACGTAACGCCAACTTGAGCACCGGTGGAACGGCCGCCGATGTGACGGACCAAGTCCATCCGGACGTGGCTCGGCATGCTATCGAAGCGGCTCGAATCGTCGGATTGGATATCGCCGGTGTGGATATTGTCGCCCAAGACATTTCGCAACCCTTGCAAGGCCAGCGCGGAGTGATCGTTGAGGTCAATGCTGGACCTGGACTCCGCATGCACATCGAGCCTTCCTCGGGCTTACCAAGACCCGTTGGCGAGTCGATCATCGAGATGATGTATCCGGGTTCAAGCAACGGACGAATTCCGATCATCAGTGTCACAGGCGTCAACGGAAAAACCACCACCACTCGATTGATCGCTCACATGGTCGCAAGTAGCGGTAAGAAAGTCGGTATGACTTGCACCGATGGAATCTACGTCGGAGGCAGGCGGATCGATGCCGGGGATTGCAGCGGCCCGCAAAGCGCTCGATCGGTTTTGATGAACCCCTTTGTCGAAGCCGCCGTGCTCGAAACGGCTCGCGGTGGTATTCTTCGTGAAGGTCTCGGGTTTGATTTCTGCGATGTCGGAATCGTGACCAACATCGGTGAAGGAGACCATCTGGGACTATCGGATATCGAAACGATCGAACAACTCGCCAAAGTCAAACGCTGTGTGATCGAAGCAGTCCATAAGACCGGCTTCGGTGTCCTTAAAGCCAACGATCCACTCACCGCCGAAATGGCCGAAAAGTGCAAAGGCCGCGTGATCTTCTTTGCCATCGATGAAAACGATCCGGTACTTACCGATCACCGCGTCAAAGGCCAACGCGTCGTCTTTGTTCGCAATGGCATGATCGTCATCGCCGAAGGTGCCGAAGAGACAGCTCTGACGACCCTCGATAAGATCCCGCTGACCCACCAAGGTCGAATCCTATTCCAAGTCGAAAACGTGCTTGCAAGCGTCGCTGCTTGCTGGGGTGTCGGACTATCGATCCCACAAATCGTCATCGGTCTGGAATCTTTCGGGGCCCACATGGACAAAGTCCCCGGACGTTTCAACCTGCTTGATGTCCATGGAGCTACCGTCGTTGCCGATTACGGTCACAACAGCTCAAGTTTGCTTGCGATCATCGAAGCCCTCGGCCAGTTCCCACACACCCATCGCACCGTCGTTTACTCCGCTGCAGGCGATCGCCGTGATATCGATATGATCCGACAAGGCGAAATCCTTGCCGATCACTTCGACCGAGTCATCCTCTACGAAGATCAATACCTTCGAGGACGCAAACCCGGCGAAATATCCTCGATCTTCAAACGAGGTATGGATTCAGGCAAACGAGTCAAAGAAGTCTACGACTTTATTGGCTGGGAAAAAGCAGTCGAACATGCACTGACGCTCATCAAAGCCGGCGACCTGATGCTCCTTCAAGCCGACACGATCGATGAGACCGTACAGTACCTTCAGCTAGCCATCGAACACAATCAACTCGGTCGTGAAATCGATCTGAACTCTGCTTTGGAATCCAATCCGTCATCCCAAGCGTCTTCGCAAGAGACCACTCCCCAGATGAACGTTGGCAACAAAGCAACGAGCAACAACTCGGCAAGCTGATCGAATGCGAATCCTTTGGATCGTTTCGTTGTTCTTCTGTGCCCTCATGCTGGGCTCCTCAGACTCCCAAGCCCAGCAGTGGCAACTGACGAGACTAGCCGACTATCCAGACCCCATCGGAGTGGCCAGTCCCTTTGCAGGCCAATCCAACTCGGCTCTCCTAGTCGCCGGTGGAGCAAATTTTCCGGATAAGAAACCTTGGGAGGGTGGCAAGAAGGTTTGGTATGACCAAGTCTATGCACTCGAGGAGCCTGATGGATCATGGAAGCAGATAGGACTGCTGCCCAAACCTCGGGCCTATGGAGTGAGTGTCAGTTGGGACGATAGTATCATCTGCGTCGGTGGAAGCGATGCCAAAGAGCACACTTCGGAAGTGTTCCGATTGAGCTACAAAAATTCCAAGCTTGTCATCGAGCCCTTAGCCAATCTGCCTGTAACCCTGGCCAACGCCTGCGGTGCAATCGTCGATGGGGTCTTGATCGTCTCAGGGGGTCTCGAACATTTTGAAGCAACCGAATGCCATAACCAAACCTGGGCGTTGGATCTTCGAGCCTTAGAAGACCACCCGGAGTCTTCGAAGTGGATCCAGCTCCCTGAGATTCCTGCTGGGCCTCGAATGCTCAGCACTGCTGCCAGCGATGGGAGTGCGTTTTGGATCATCGGCGGAGCGACGCTCGTGTCGGATCCCGATGGGAAGCCCAAGCGACAGTACTTGAAGGAGTGCTGGAAGTTCGAGTTGGATCGATCCGATTTTAGTGGACGCTGGATTCCTCAAGCCGATCTTCCGGTCGCTTTGGCCGCCAGTCCTAGCCCAGCGATCGTCGACCAAGATTGTCTATGGATCCTAGGTGGCGATGACGGAACCCAAGTCGGAGCCAGTCCCAACGAGCATCGCGGTTTTTCAAAAGCAATCTATTCGCTGGATATCGCCCGCAATCGATGGCAGCAGCATACAGAGCCCTTGGCGATCTCCCGCGTAACTGTCCCCTGTGTCGCTTGGTCCGAGGGTTGGGTGCTTCCAAGCGGCGAGATCAAACCTGGGATTCGCTCTGGAGAGGTTTGGTTTTTAAGAAAACGAACCGATCCCTGAGGCTGACCAGTTCGGATAAATTCGCTTTGCTTCCTCGAAGCATTCCTTGGCAACTTCAAGACGCTGCATCCACCAGTAGCTTTGGCCAAGAAAAACACAGGCCCTATAGCAGTCACGATCAAACGACAAAAGATGCCTACAATCTTCGATCGCTCCGAGCAGTTGCGAGGTGCACATGCGAACTGAAACCCGCAGCAACCAACTCTGAGGATGTTCTGCGTGCTTAGCAACCAATCTATCAACCATTCGGTTGGCAGACTTCCAATGCGAGTCGGCCATCGACTCTTCGATTTGCTGCGCGAACTGGCAATGCCAATCGGATCGGATTCGCAAGAGGATTTGCTCTCTTGCCAAGTCGGTTTCCAATCGCAAACTCGCATCCGAGTCCCTAAGGAAAGGCCCTAAGAAGCGGTACTCCGAGTGGTGCCCGACGGAACCTAAGGCCCAGACTGCCGCACAACGAATCTCAGGGTCTCTCGAATAGACCAAGCGTCGAAGAGTCCATGCCGAGTAATCTCTCGAAACGAACTGCTTGACCGAGTCACCGCAATGGCTCCGTTGGCGATAAAATGAGATTAACGTCGAGAGTCGAGTGTTCATTTTCCAATTCACTGAAACGTGTTCGATACAAGTCAGAGTAGTTGCTCAATCGCCGATCGCAACGGCATTCGGTCAATCTGGCAAAAGAAATCAAAGATCCAATTATGCGCTTGACTTTCACAACCACTCGAACTCTCTGCATGTGTGCGCTGATGTGGCTCGCATCGGCTAGTGCTGCGCAGTCTCAATCGCTTCAGCCATTTCGAACACCACAAGCGATCGCATTGACAAGCCAGTTGCAAGCTCCATGGCCGGATTCGAACTCCAAACTTTCGATGCCGCTTGCGGATTGGATCCAGGGGTTGCCCGTGCAAAACCAAATCCCGATATGGCTTGATCGTCGTATCCCAAGCGACGTAGAACTGAATATTCAGATCCCGAAGAATCAAACCAACCAACAAGTGATCGAACTGGTCGCTTCGCAGATCAACGCCCAAGTCGCTTACGTTGATCGCTATGTCGTTATTGCTCCTGAGTCTTGCGGCGATGCGATCCAATGGAGTTACTGGAATCTATTCAGCGAGCTAAGCCATCGATCCTTGCGTGTCACACAGAAGGAAGGCTTGGAATGGAACGACGGAACCGATACGCGGGAAATCTGGAAAGCATTCGAAGAGAAATACCGCTTGGGCGCGCCCCTGCAAGCCAGCAAGCTCGTGACCGAATTGGATCGCTGGCGAGCCGCTCGCCTGGAGAACACTAGCGCCGCTGCGATCTCTACACTGCTTCTATCGGGATACGATCAATGCCTAATGTGGCCCGCCGATGGCCCGCCGAGTATCGTATCCCTCTCGGAAACCTATAATCGCTTGAAAAAGAATCCCGACGGGGATTTCGTAGGATTTAAGTACAACACCGAGATTCCCAAGATTGGAAAAGTCGCTTGGCAAGCATGGCGAGCACGCTGGCCACAAGCGACCGTTACTCGGGTCGAGCCAACGGGCCCAGGCAAAGCGGAGTCTTGGGAAATTCTCGCTCCGGTTGCTGCCCATCGTGAGTTGGTCGAGTCGCTTGCTACTGCCCCCAAGCCGAAACCGACCAATCCCAGTGGAGCCAAGAAATACACCGGTCGATATCGCGGAGAAATCCTTAAAATACTCGAAAGCCTTAGCCAGCAACTCTCGTTGCAACTGACCCCGAAGAACCTTACCGACAATCTTGCTCGACAGGAGGTCGATGTGAGCTTCCAAGACGCAACGCTTGAGGAACTCTTGGCTAAGCTTGCACAAGCTTCCGGATTAATCATTGCACTCGAAGGTCGGTCGATCCGGGTCGAGGCTCCTAGGCGTTAAACATCCTGAATGACCGATTAGAGGATACCGAATTTCTCAAAGGCCCCCACGGCGCTCATTCCTCCACGGATCGCATCTCGAACCTTATTTTCGCCATGCACCTTGGCAAATGCCAAGTTCAATACGTCTTGTTCGACGCGTTTGGGAACCACCACGATCCCGTCGGAGTCGGCAAAGATCAAATCGCCCGGGGCAAACACGACACCGTCGATTTCTACAGGTACATCCACATCGATCACTCTCTGACGATTGAGACTATCGTAGAGGCAACGCCCTTTGGCAAAAACACTAAAGCCACTTGGAGCGATCTTATCGACATCTCGGATCGCACCATCGACGATCGCACCGCTGCAGCCGCGGTTCTTTGCAGCCGTCGTGAGCAGCTCACCCCAAATCCCTGATCGCATCGATCCTCCTGCCGCAGCGATCAACACGTCGCCGGGCTCACAGGCGTCGACGGCTTGGAGTTCAAGTTCATAAGGCCTAGGGTCGGCGTGGAACATATCGGCCCAGAGGGTCGTTTTGCATCGACCGACCAACAGACCGCTTCCGGTATGCCTCGGCAGAGCAATCCTCGGGGATTGATGATGCAAACCCACCTGATCTAGAGCATCGCATACCACTGCACAATAGAGCTCTTCACGCATTTTTTCGAAGGAGATCAGCATCCGTAAACCTTTTGGATTCATTACTCATAGACTGACAACCAGAGCAACCACCGCAGCTCTTTGCAATACAATACTCGAAAACAGTTTCCCTTCCCACCTTGTACCCCCCAGCTTGAGCATGCATCGCATCGGTATTTTGGCACTATTGCACGAATCGAATACGTTCGTCGAGTCTCCGACAACCTTCGAGCGATTCGAGCAAGACGTCGTTGTTTTTGGCCAGGAGCTTCTCGACAAGTTCGCCAAGAGCCATCATGAGCTCGGAGGGTTCCTACAAGGTCTTTCCGGCTCGCAGATCGTACCCATCGGAGCTTACCGAGCCACCCCTGCAGGAGCGATTCCCGAAGAGACCTGGGAGAGGATCGTCGAGGATCTCATCGGCAGGACAAGCTCTGCGATGCCGCTTGATGGGCTATTGATTGCAGCTCACGGTGCCGCAGTCGCTGAGCATGCTCCGGATGCCGATGGAGATTTTCTGTCCCGGATCCGTCAGCTCGTCGGTCCCGATCTGCCGATCATCGCGACGCTCGATCCGCATGCGAACCTTTCAGAACGAATGGTCAGAGCCTGCAATGCGCTGAGTGCCTATCGCACCAATCCCCATTTGGATCAACATGCCCGAGGCCTCGAAGCTGCCGAGATACTCAAGAAGACATTAAGCGGACAAATTCGACCGACGATGCACGCAGAGTTTCTGCCGCTGGTCATCAACATCGAACGCCAAAGCACCGATGAACCGCACTTGAAACGTATCTATGAGATGGCCGACAACCAACTCAAAAATCCCAAGGTGATTAGCAATAGTATCCTTCTGGGGTTCCCTTACGCCGACGTGCCTGAAATGGGATCGGCCGTTGTTGCGGTTACCGACAATGACCCCGAGCTAGCTCGAAGCATGGCCAAGGAACTCTACGATGCGATCTGGGAATCCAAAGATGCGATGCAAGGCGTCTTGATACCGATCGAAACAGCCCTCGATCAAGTCGAGCTCGAAGCGTCCCAAAGATTCTGTTTGCTCGATATGGGGGATAATGTTGGAGGAGGTTCGGCTGCCGATGGAACACTGATCGCCCAGTCCCTTTTCAATCGGCAAATTGGGCCAAGCTTTGTGTGCATCTATGATCCCCAGAGCGTCGAGCAATGCCAGGGAGTATCCGTTGGTACCAACATCGAATTGCGCATCGGTGGCAAGACCGATCAGCAGCACGGATCGACGTGGACTTGCCAAGTCAATGTGATAAGTCATCACGATGGTCGATTCACTGAAGATCGACCTCGCCACGGAGGGATCAGTTATTTCGACCAAGGCCCCTCGGTGGTGGTGCGAGCGACTCAGGCTCCCATGACGATCTTGCTAACTTCCCGGCGCATGGTTCCCTTCAGTTTGAATCAACTGACATCTTGCGGTCTGAATCCTGAGAGTTTTCGGGTGCTGGTAGCCAAAGGGGTGCATGCTCCGCTAGCAGCCTATCGGGAAGTGTGCCAGCGATTCCTACGAGTCAACACACCAGGCTCGACCTGTGCCGATCTATTTCAGTTAGAATATCGGCATCGCCGCAAACCTCTTTTTCCTTTCGAGAAAGAGTTCTAGAAACCACACTCTGTTTTGAGACACCATGAAGTTACCCTGCAAACCGTTTAGTCTTTTGCCTGCGATCCTATGGTTCTATGCTTCGGTCTGTATGGCCCAGGACATCAAGCACTCCTATTTGGTTTTGGGGGCAAAGACCGCGATCATTGCCGAGGATGGTCAGGTTTCTTGGGAATACAACGGTGGATCGCGCGACGGGTTTGTACTGCCCAATGGGAATGTTCTTTTGGCTTATGCCGATCGGGTTGAAGAAGTCACCCCGACGAAGCAAATCGTGTTTAGCTACAAACTCGATCCTGCGAACAAAGAGATTGGCACAGCCCAGCGGCTTTACAACGGAAACACCCTTGTGACCGAGCTAGGCCCCAAGCCCAGGCTTATGGAGATCGGCCCCGAGGGGACGATCCAGTCGCAGATCGCTTTAGAGCCTGAGACCGACAATGCCCACATGCAGACGCGTATGGCAAGGCAACTGCGGAGTGGAAACTATTTGGTACCGCATTTGTTGGCATTTGCGATCAAAGAATATTCGACCGATGGGCGTGTTGTCAGGAGTTTCAAGACCGATTTGGAGTCGCTCGGAGGGCGACCGGCTGAGAATTGGCCATTTACGGCGATACGATTGGACAATGGGAATACGGTGGCATCGCTTACCCATGGAAACAAGGTGATCGAGTTGGATCCTCAGGGCCAAGTGGTATGGAAGGTCACCAATGAGGACGTTGGGGGGTTATTCAAGGATCCGTGTGGATCGCAGCGACTGGCCAATGGAAATACGGTGATTGGATCCCATGGAGCCAATACAGGAATATCGATGGTTGAAGTCACCCCGCAAAATAAGATCGTATGGACAAGCGACCATCGGCATGCGGCCGGGGTGCACCATTTTCAGATCCTCACGACCAATGGCGTCAAAGAGCCCGGCATGCCCATGAAGTAGACCGTCATGGATGAGTTTTCCGAATTCGTCTGGTCTGCTTCATTGAACTAGGCTTCTTTGTCTTATTTCGCCAAAGGCGATATTCATCGTAGCCTGGGGCAACGCCCCAGGAGTTGGTGTTCGTTGCTATCCCTATCCCCTTTTTGTCATGGGCCATATTCATACGCTGCGCTTTCCAGGGGCGATGCCCCTGGCTATGGTGACTATGGCCGTTGGCCAATCGGAGCGCTCGTTACGTTCACCTTTCATACTGCGAGTCACTCACCGGAGGGCTTGCGCCCAACCGCTTCTATAAGAGAAGATGTCAATGGCGAGACTATCTGGGATTCTTGCGCTGGGTTTCGATCCATTCTTGAATGGAATTGAGTTGCTCGCGATACCACGGCTCTTCTGGCCTCGACTTGACTAACTTCTCTAACCCCAAGATCGCTTCCTCCCGATACCTCATCGCTTCGTTGCCCTGGCCCCGCAGGAGAGCCAAATCACCCAACGCACATAGACTCGTCACTAAATCGTCCAACAACGACTCGCTCTCTGGGCTATGGCTTATGTAGGCTCGCGTAATGGACAACGCCTTTTTCCAACTCCGCTCCGACTCAGACCACTCCTCTCGGTCGTAATAACTCCTCCCAAGACTTCGCTCGATATTCCCTAGCTGCATCTGAAATTCCACGACATCGCTGTTGGCCTCGGCAAGCTTAACCGACATGACCTGTGCCTCCTGGAGAACCTCCAATGCCTTTTGACCCTCGAGGCCATCGGTATAACTCTCTCCCAATAACCAAAGCGCATTGATCATCTGGTACTGATTGCTCAAGGATCGACTGTCCATCTCAACAGTCCTTCGAAACGCTTCAACCGATTTGACAAGATATCCAGTCACTTGCCCCCTGGGTTTTCTATCGAAGGTCAATTTCCCTAAACCATACCATCCCCTGGCGATATCTTGCTGCAACTTTTCATCGTCTGGATAACGCCCGAGCAACTCCAATCGCTTGCTCTGACTCTCATCGAGGTCCTCGAGCCCCTCCTCTGGCCTCATTAGATGAACTTTGGCTATCCCAACATTCATGTTCGTATTGCACAGCAACCTCTGATAGGTCAACTGGTCTGGATATTTGCTGACCAATTTCTCTCGATACCGATGGGCTTGCTCAAAGGCTTCCAAAGCCACCGCATGATCACCCATATTGCTCGCCAGCGATCCTGTCGCATTGAGCGTGTCGGCCAAGGACTTTATCCTTTCGATATTCTCCGGGTCTTGCTTCAATAACTTCTCTTGGATTACCCGCGCGTCGTGCAATGCTTCCTTGGCAATCTCCAAATTTCCCATCAACTGCTGAATCGTTGCCAATCGGTAGTTCGACTGGCCAATCTCTCCGAGCAACTCCGGATCTGCCGCAGTCGAGTACTTCTTGCTCTCACTCAAAAAATATTCGTAGTGAACCAGCGCCTTTTGAAGCAACTCGGTTCTGAGTTTCTGCATCCCAGGTTCGTTGAGCAACTCGTCCTCGCTAATACGCGTGAACAAATCGTCGACGACTTGAAATGCTTTCTCAAGCCGCGATTCGGATATCGCCAAGGCTTGTGCCGTTTGACGATATCCTACTGCGATCGCCCCAAAAGTACTCAAGGCCAGCAACGAAACGGCCAGCATCATGCTGGCAAGCACCGGGTTGCGTCGGCACCATCGCCAAACCCGCTCCGGAGTACTTACTGGCCGGGCTAGGATCGGACGGCCTTCGATATAACGCTGCAGATCCTCAGCGAGCTCCTGACAAGAACCATAGCGTTTCGAGGGCTCCTTCTCGATGGCCTTCATGCATATCGTCTCGAGATCTCGAGCGATCGACGGATTGCTCTCGCGGAGACTCACCGGCGGCTTGTCGAGTATCTGTCGAATGATCTCCTGAAGACTCGGTGCTGCAAACGGTGGATGACCCGCCAAGAGATGATATAGCGTAGCACCCAAGGAGTACTGATCCGCAGCGGCTTTGACCCCCGAAGCATCCTGGGCCTGCTCTGGTGACATGTACGATGGCGTGCCGATGATCTGCCCAGCAATCGTCAGCGAATGATCCTGGTGAACAAACTTGGCTAATCCGAAGTCGGCGATCAAGGGACGATCGGTGGCCGACTCGATCATCACATTATGGGGCTTGATATCCCTATGCAAAATCCCTTGGTCATGAGCCGCTTGCAATGCTCGGGCGATCTGGACGATGTACTTGGCAGCTCTAAGCCCATCCAACGGACCCTTGCGAAGGATATCGTAAAGGCTCGTTCCCTGGATGAATCGCATCGCATAGTATCGCAACGGGGATTGCCGTGTGTCTTTGGCAGGAACCTCGCCAACCTCGTACACGGGGATGATGTTGTCATGCTGAAGCGATGCTGCCGCTTTTGCCTCAGTGCGAAATCGCTCCAAGGCATTGGCTCTGCTAGCCAAATCCGCAGTATCGAGCATCTCACTGCGAACAACCTTCAAGGCCACTTGCCGATTGGCTGAATTCTGACGGGCCCGGTACACAATTCCCATACCGCCACGCCCAAGTTCCGAAAGGATCTCAAAGCCAGGGATCTGCGGATAGCCCGAACGGCTGTTGATGTCCGAGCTGGTTCTTGCCGAGTGATCCAGCGCCTTGGTCTGTGCCAGTTGAGTTTCAAAGGCATCCTCGGCCGTTGCCACAAGCGTCTCGAACTTAGGATCGAACCCTAGGATCGTCTCACGGCATTCGGGGTAGTCGCTGAGCAAACGCTCCGTATCGAGCATCTGGCCCGATTGGTGCATCTGCCTGAGTTCCTCCTCGACGAGCCGTTTGTAGATCAAGAGATTCTTGCGAAGTTCAGGTTGCCGCACCAGGTAGTCAATCGCCCGTACCCGATCACCCCTTTTCCAACGGTCCGCGAGATCTTGAGGGAGACTGTCGAGCATCACGCTAGGACCTTAACGTACGGATGGCTCGTCAAAGACATCCAAGGGGGCAAAATTGGACAAATGCCAACCTCCATCGAGTATACTCGACTTGGCGGCCTGTTCGTTACCCATTATCGCAACTTGCCCTAGCAAAGCATAGTGCACCGGAAAGATCACCGGGTACCTGGCACGAATCTGCAATGAAAGCGGAACGGCGCAAGCCGTCCGGTGAACCTTGACCCTTCACCGGACGGTTTGTAGCCCAGAGGGCCAGAATATCAGCAGCAAGCTTATACCACAAAAGAGCGCCGTCGATCTAAATTGCGGATAAGATATTTGCAGATGAGAAGACACCTCAAAAGTGGTTTAGCCATTCACTCAACGCAGATCCTTGCCTACCAATCGGAACAACCCATGGGCTCTCAAACGCAACAAACAGCATCGCACTGCCCAACGCGTCTACCGTGGCTCCCTTGGATCGTCAGCATGATTCTCATCGCCGATATCGGCAATCCGGTAATTGGACAATCGCCGCCTGAACCCTCCGATGCGACCACCTTAACTCCTTCGAAGAATTCCCTTGAGTTTGAAAACGAAGTTTGGGCTAAAGTCGTCGAACGGACCTGCATCCGATGCCACCACATGCAAGGCGACGCAAAGGATAGCGAATTGGTTCTGGAAACCTCGATCGATGGTCTCTATGATCCTGAAACATTGGTTCGCAACGAAAAAGCAATGCGTTCGGTCGCTAGAAAATCCTTCGGCGAACAGTCTATCGTGTTGCAGAAATCCATCGGTCGTCTGGATCATGGCGGTGGCCAAATCCTCAAACCCGACTCGACTGGATATCGAATCCTCGAACGCTTCGTCGAACAAACTCTCTTGCCAACCAAGGACCCAAAGCCAGACGAAGCGATGGAATCCGATCAGCAGCCCCTTTTTTTTGATGGAATCACCATGCTCTCTGAGACGCGATTGCTCAGACGCATCACCCTCTCGTTGCTAGGTCGACTTCCCACGCCAGAGGAATCCAAAGCCGTCGAACAAGATGGCCTTGCAGCCCTGAATCCCATCATGGATTCCATCCTCCGAGAAGACGCTTTTTATGTCCGATTGAAAGAGGGTTTCAACGATATATTCCTCACCATCGGCATCGAAGACAACGCTGAAACGCTTTTGTCCTACGACCACTTTGAGAAAACACGCCTATGGTATCAGACACACGATTTCAGCCATCTACCCGAATCGGAACGACAACGAGCCGGTTGGAAACTGGCGGCCGTCTATCGCGATGCCCTCTTGCGTGAACCCTTGGAACTGATTGCCTACATCGTTCGCAACGAAAAACCCTTCTCCGAACTAGCGACAGCCGATTACATTATGGTCAGCCCTTATACCGCGCGAGGCTATGGAATCTTCGATGAGATCAAAGATCAATTCCAAAACAGCGAAGATCCCTTCGAATACATCCCCGCCCGCTTGCACGCGCTCAAAGGTCGCGATGGAAAGGTCCAGGAATCCAAGACGGGTTGGTATCCGCATGCTGGCTTCCTGAGCATGTTCCATTATTTACGACGGTACCCTTCGACGGAGACCAATCGCAATCGCCTACGAGCAAGGATGTTCTATCAGCATTTCTTGGGCATCGACATCATGCAGCTTGCACCCCGTTCTTCGGATGCCGCCGCAGTGGCTGCCAAGTACGAAATCCCAACGATGCAAGCACCCGATTGTGTTGTTTGCCACAAAACCATCGACCCGGTCGCTGGGATTTTTCAGGACTTCAATTTTCAAGGCGAACTTGGGCCGCGCAAAGACGGATGGTACCAAGACATGTTCCCAGCCGGCTTTGAAGCAGAAGTGCTACCGGACGAAGAACGCTGGCGCGCCTCGCAGTGGCTCGCAGAACGGACTATCAAAGACCCTCGTTTTCCTATCGCCATGGCTGAACACGTCTACTTTATCTTGGTCGGCCGCAAGGTTCTGCAGCCCCCTGAAGATATCGAGGATTCTAACTTTGTACCCAAACGAAAAGCCTTCCTCGAACAAAGGAAAATGATTCGAGAGGTCGCGACCCGACTCAAAGAATCCAACTTCAATCTCAAAGAAGCGTTTAAAGCAATCGTAGTCACGGAATTCTACCGCGCCGATGCCACCTCCAGGACGATCGAGCAACCGCACCGGCAAGCCGAACTTGAAGATGTGGGTCTCGTGCGATTGATCACACCGGAACAATTGGATCGTAAAATCCAAGCGATCTTCGGAAAGCCGTGGGGACGCTTTCAAGAAGAGTACAAAATTTTGTACGGTGGAATCGATTCGATCACGGTCACGGAACGCAACGCCGACCCCAGCGGCGCGATGGGAGCGATCCAACGAATCATGGCAAACGATGTGGCTTGCCTGAACGTCGGACTTGACTTCCATCGCCCTACTGCAGAACGTAGACTGTTTCCCCACATCGAACCCACGGTGATTCCAGGCGACGAAACCTCTGATATAAACATTCGCGAAACAATAATCGCATTGCATCTGAAAATCCTCGGTCTTGATCTGCCGATGGATCATCCAGAAGTCGACCGCGTTTTCGATCTCTTTAGTGGGATTGTCAGAGAGGCCAAGGCCCTTCCAAGTTTCGAGCCACGAGAGACCTATTTTTGTGGAGGCCGAGAAGACTTTCGAGTCGACGATCCTCACTACACCGTTCGCGCATGGCGAGCCGTGGTGACTTATTTGCTACGTCAACATGCATTCCTCTACGAATAAAACCCTAACATGTCACGTCGAACTTTCTTGAAACGCTGTGCAATGGCCGGACTCGGTTTTGCAGCACCTGTTGACTGGCAAACAATTTTGGGTGCCAAGGCAAACAGCACGGATACTGAAGGTTACCCTGGGCCCTACTACGTCGTCTACAACGCATCAGGGGGTTGGGATACGACGTACTTGATGGATCCTAAGGGGGTCGACGGCATCAATCGACTATACCAGCAAGGTGAAATTCTCACCGTCGGGAATCATCGACTTGCACCTATCGCCAAACACATCGCCAATGGAATGAGCAACGAGGATTTCTTTGCGAAGTACGGTTCCGAGCTGCGAGTATTCAATGGATTAGATCTTTCCGTCAACAACCACACCCCCTGCGCTCGATACATGGCGACCGGCAAACTCGATAGCCTCGCTTACCCAACATTTCCCGCCCTTGTCGCCGCTTGCTATGGAGCCGAAGCTCCCTTGGCGTTCCTCACGTTTGGTAATTACTCTGCCACAGGGAACCTCGTCCCGATGTCGCGAGTACCGTACCTGCAGTCTTTAAGATTGCTGGCACGTGCCGACTCGGTCGAAGGTGGCACCCATCCCTATCAAGATGCATTTGCTTCGGATCGAATTGAACGGGCGCTCGAAGAGCAATTCCAGGCACGGGTTTCGGACAGTCGCTTACCACGGGTCGAGCGGAGCCAAAGCATGCTCTATGCGGCTCAAGCCAATTCCAAAGCGCTCCAGCGCGTGATCCCATTCCTGCCAAAGGAGCAAGCCAAGGAAAGGCTCTCGCAGCAAAACGATATCGCATTAGCTGCCTTCAAAGCCGGTGTTTGCATCTCAGCCAACTTGTCGATCGGTCAGTTCGATAGCCATAACAATAATGATGCAGATCAAATGAAGCTAATCCCCGAGTTTCTTGCCGGTATCGATGACTTGCTGACCAAAGCGGAAGCTCTTGAGATTCGAGATAAGCTAGTGGTAATTATCCAAAGCGAGATGGGACGTACGCCCAACTATAACAACGGCAACGGCAAGGATCATTGGTCTATCGGCTCGATCATGTTCCTCGGACCGGGCATTGCAGGAAATCGCGTAATCGGTGCGACCGATGAAAAACAGCAACTCCTACCGATCCATCCCCAAACGCTCAAGATCGATTCAGTCGATGGAATTCGCGTTCGCCCAGAACATATTCACCAAGCATTGCGAGAGCTCGCACGCATCGAGGATCACCCCTTGAGTCAACGCTTTCCACTGCAAGTTCCTGCACAAGAAAAACTTCAGGGGTTTTGGGGCTGACTAACGATAAGCCAGTTGGGTTCCTTCATGCAATGCGCAGGTTTCCTGAAGAGCTAAAACAAAAAACGGCTGGCAATTTTTCAACTGCCAACCGTTTTCGTACTCGTTCGATTTGCTTGCGAAAAAATCGCAAGTGCATTTGACTACTTGGTTGCCTTAGCAAACTTAGCCTTAGCGAAAGCATCTTCGCCGAAAAGGTTTGCAACCTTGTCGTCGTCGCTCATCTTCTCTGCCTTGCCTTTGCAGTTGTCACAGCAGAAAGCAACCTTGGCTCCCTTGAACTCAACGGTCTTGTCAGCCTTGATCTCTCCACCGGAGAATGGGCAAGCCTTTTGAGTGACTTGGCCAGTTGCGATCAACTGATGATTGGCCTTAGCTGCCATGGCCTTCTTATCGCCTTCGAACTTGCCCTTGCAGTTATCGCAGCAGAAATAGACGGTGCCGTCCTTCCATGCGCTGGACTTGGCTTCCTTAGCAGCAGCACCCGAAACGAGGCACTTGACCTTGGTAAAGTCGATCTTGTCAGCTTGAACACTAACAGCCGAGAAGGCAAACAAAGCTGCAACGGCAGCTACAAATAGATTCTTCATGTCTCATACTCTCCAAAATAGTATGGTGGGAAACAAAAAAGGTGGGAACACGATCGCTACATAGTAGGGGCTCAAACTCCCGAATGTCAATCTCGCACCGAAGAAATCCAAGAATTTCGCATTATATTCTCTTATGCCATTCGAGCCATCAACAGCTCGTGTTGGCATAGGAGTTCTTTGGGCATCGAGTGGTAAAGCTTCAGAAAGAACTGGTTTTGGCTCGTGATTTCGGTCAAGAAGTCCTCACGACGAAACTCCATCGCCGCATCGAACTGAGCTTCATCAAAGCCTTCGAGTCCTTCGACGCAGAAGTCCTCCCAATCGGGGGTCCAACCAATGGGGGTTTCATAACCAGGGACCCTGCCTTGGCAGCGTTTGACGATCCACTCGAGGACCCTGAGGTTTTCTCGAAAACCTGGCCAGAGGAACTTGCCTTGTGCATCCTTGCGAAACCAATTGACGTGGAAGATTCGCGGGAGTCGTCGAATGTGACTTCGCATGTCTAGCCAGTGGGCGAAATAGTCTCCCATGTTGTAGCCGCAAAACGGAAGCATCGCCATCGGATCGCGCCGAACGGTACCGACAAGTCCGGTTGCAGCCGGCGTGGTTTCGGAACCTTGAGTCGCACCCAGGAACACGCCATGCGTCCAGTCGAAGGCTTGGAAGACCAGCGGCATGGTCGTTGGACGTCTGCCACCAAAGACGATCGCATCGATGGGCACACCGTCGGGATCTTGCCAACTTGGATCGATGTTCGGGCATTGCTCGGCCGGTGCGGTGAAGCGCGAATTCGGATGCGCAGCGAGTCGCCCGCAATCGGGTGTCCAATCTTGACCCGTCCAGTCGATCAAATGCTTTGGTGCTGGCGATAAGCCTTCCCACCACACTCCACCTTCGTCGGTCAATGCGACGTTGGTGAAGATGGTGTTTTTGGCTAGTGCATGCATCGCTCCGGGATTGGATTGCCAAGAAGTACCGGGAGCTACACCAAAGAACCCTGTTTCAGGATTGATCGCATGGAGCTTACCGGACTTACCGGGCCACAGCCAAGCGATATCGTCGCCTACGAGAGTCGTCTTCCATCCGGCTTGCAGGTACTTATCGGGCGGGGTGATCATGGCCAAATTGGTCTTACCGCAAGAACTTGGAAAAGCCGCCGTCAGATAGGTCTTGGCTCCACCGGGACTCTCTAGACCCATGATGAGCATGTGTTCGGCCATCCAACCGTGATCTCTTGCAATGGTGCTTGCGATTCTCAGGGCAACACATTTTTTACCCAGCAGCGCGTTGCCTCCGTAACCGGATCCATACGACCAAACCTCGCGAGTTTCTGGGAAGTGGACGATGTATTTTTCGTCATTGCAAGGCCAAGGCACATCGGATTGCCCCGGCTCAAGCGGAGCACCGAGGCTATGAAGGCAAGGGATAAAGGCTCCGTGAGCACCGAGTTTATGGAGCACCTTTTGCCCCATGTGGCACATGATCCTCATGCTGATGACCACATACGGCGAGTCGGTCAGTTCGACCCCTACGAGAGCTAGCGGGCTATCGATGGGCCCCATACAAAACGGAACCACATACATGGTTCGACCTCGCATCGAGCCATGGAATTTCTCCTTGAGCATGCTCCGCATCTTATCGGGCTGGTGCCAGTTATTCGTCGGGCCCGCATCGGACTCACGCAGCGAGCAGATGAAGGTTCGATCTTCGACGCGGGCTGTATCCGAAGGATGGCTTCGGGCTAGAAAACTATTGGGATGGAGTTTTGGATTAAGCCGCACGAGGGTCTCGGACTCGACGAGTTGCTCAGTGAGCCGATCCCATTCCTGCTGAGTGCCATCGCAAAGCACGATCCGCTCGGGCTGGCACATCGAAGCCATCTTGCGTATCCACTTATCGAGAGCGGCATTAGGGCAATCGAAGGGGAGTTTCTCTAATTCGTTGGTACTCATAGTCGTTCTTTAAAAAAGGGGGGCTTCATGACTTATCGTGGCTTACAATTTATACCACTGTTTCTATTCGTACTCGTACTCGTACTCAGTGAAACGGTACTCGTACTCGAAGGGACCTATTGGGATGTCGTTGACAAATGATCGCCTTGAATCGATTCAAGCGTTTTCGGGTACGAGTACGAGTACGAGTACGAGTACCGCGAAGCTGAGTACGAAAAAGCCGAGCTTTTACCCACTAAAATACCTGAAGAACCATTAAGGGTTTCAATGTTTCTTCAGAGGGAGGATTGTCCATTAACGTAACGAAAACCGCAGTCAAGGAGAATGCAGCCCTAAGAACAGCCCTGATAAATTGTCTGCTTTTTTCGAGTAAAGCCGACGAAGTTGCTGCGGCAGTCGAGTTCCGCGCTGGATTCTCAACTCGACGGATCATCGGCCTGGGATTCGCCCTCAGATGGCTCATTGGGTTTTCTGCTCGATGATCGCCTTGAACTCTTTTTGCGATCTTTCGTGGAATCGAATGCGCTTTTGCGCCGGAGCATATGATGGTAGTGCTGGGCGAATCGGTGGGCTTCGTCGCGCACGTACTGCAAAAGCCTCAGGGCAAACGAATCGCGTCCGAGCCTCAAAGGCTCTTTCTCGCCAGGCTGATAGATCTCCTCTTCGCGTTTGGCCAGCGACACAAGAACCGGAGGAGTCAGATCGCAATCGCGAAACGCTGCCAAGGCCGCATTGAGCTGACCTTTACCTCCATCGATCATCAGCAAATCCGGAAACGTTTCTTCTTGGATGGCCATTCGTCGAAACCGTCTGGCAACCACCTCGTGAATCGATCGGAAATCGTCGATGCCTTCGACTCCCTGGATCTTGTAACGCCGATATCCAGGCTTAAAAGGAAGTCCATCGAGAAACTGAACCAAAGAGGCCACCGTGTCTTGGCCGCCCAAGTGTGCGATGTCGATCCCTTCGATCACCCGTGGGTCGCGATCCATCCCGAGCACCTTGCGCAAGGCTCGCATGCCCCGCTTGGGGTCGATGTAAAAAACCTCAGGCTGAGCATGCGCATCGATCTCGCCGCGTCGATTGAGGTTCTCTAAGAGACGAATCTCATCTCTCAACTTGGCCGCCTTCTCAAAGTCCAGTTGCTTGGAAGCCTCGAGCATCTCTTGGTGCATCTGTGCCAAGAGTCTTTGACTGCCACCTTCGAGGAACGTTTGCAAACGGCGGATGTCCCGTTTGTAATCCTCTTTGGAGATCCGCAGATTGCAAGGTGCAGAGCATTGCTGAATCGATGCGAGCAAACAAGGTCGAAACCACTGCCAGCGAGGATCGCTTGGATCGATATCCAGCGAGCAAGTCCGGAAACGAAACACGCGCTGCATGACTTGGAGTGCACCGCGAAGCTGGCCGGCGCTGGTGAAGGGTCCATAGAGTTTGGCCCCCTTGGCCTTGGGCGAACGAGTCACTTCGACCCGAGGATAGTCCTCGTGGGTCGTGATCATTAGATACGGAAAGGTCTTGTCGTCCTTGAGATCTTTGTTGTGCCTGGGCTGGATGTCTTTGATGAGTCGGTTTTCCGTCAGCAGCGCATCGACCTCGCTGGCGCACTCCATGTAGTCGATGTCGGCGATCTCGTGGATCCATTCGGCGGTTCTGGCTTCCTTCTCGGCTGTGGACTGAAAGTAACTGCCGGCCCGCGACCGCAGATTCTTGGCCTTGCCGATATAAATCACCACCCCCGAGGAATCCTTCATCAGGTAAATCCCTGGCGTTTGGGGAAACTCCTTGACTTTTTGGGCCGCTTTGCGAAATCCAAGATTTCCGGCCAAGGGGTCTGAATCGGCCTTAGACTGGCCTGATTTTGGCTCTGAATCCTCTGTTTTTTCGTCCGACACGCCCCCTCCTTTTGGTGGGAATTAGGTTTGGTTCAACTGCGGAGTAACCATTTTGCCCCTTGTACAAGCCCCAGGCGGGATTTATGGTGATTGTCATCTGAGCGGGTCGTTTTGACCCGACCTTTCTCCGTGTGCACATCCTTTATGAGCCAAAACGGTTCGCGTGTCGAGCAAACTCTAGAACTATTTCGGGGGATTCGTCCCACGGTTCTCCCCTCGTTGCTACTGTGCGACTTTGCCAATCTGCAACGGGAAGTCCAGCGTCTCGAAGAGGCCGGCGTCGAAGCCTTGCACCTGGTCGTGATGGATGGCCACTTCGTCCCGAACCTTACCTATGTTATGCCGATCGTCGAGTCTTTAAGGAAGATAACGACGCTCAAGCTCGATGTTCACTTGATGATCTCCTCGCCCAAGAACTATGCTCCGGCATTCGTTCAGGCGGGGGCCGACATGATCACCTTCCACATCGAGGCAGAGCCCCAACCAAGCCGATTGCTAAACGAGATTCGTTCGATGGGGGCTGCGGCAGGTCTTGCGATCAACCCATCGACACCGATGGAAAATCTATTGCCTTTCGTCAAGGAATGCGATGTGGTCTTGGTCATGAGTGTTCAG
The DNA here is from genome assembly GCA_021298315.1 of Planctomycetaceae bacterium. Lineage (GTDB taxonomy): Bacteria > Planctomycetota > Planctomycetia > Pirellulales > Pirellulaceae > JBKCUI01. Next base: position 4,402 of record JAJTFC010000059.1, on the reverse strand, counting down.
GCCGGGTTCGGGGGCCAAGCCTTCAATCCGATCGCTTTAGAGCGACTCAAAGAACTCCGAAACAACTACGGTTCAGAACTGTTGCTGGAGGTCGATGGCGGAGTCAACTGCCAGAGCACACCGGCCGTTACGTCCCATGGTGCCGACCTACTCGTCGTAGGCTCGGCCATTTTCCGCGAGGCAGACTACTGCCAAGCGATGACGCGTCTGCGATGCAGTTTCAAGTCCTTCGGGACCCCCACCGACGCGTAGTCCTCTTGGAGCATTTTGTATATGTGCCAGATGTTAGTCGTTCGTCCCGGAGCAACCGCCCTGGACGAACAAGAGCGGATGAAGGGCTCTTTAGATATCCCTTTATCCGAAGTCGGTAAGCAGCAAGTTCTTAAGGCGGTCGATCAGATCGCTCAGTTCCCGATCTCGGCAATTTATTGTGGGCCGTGCGAATCGGCGGTCGATACGGCCAAGATTTTGGCAGAAAAAGCCAAGTGCAAATTGAAAATCTGCCCGTGGTTAAAGAATCTCAACCACGGTCTTTGGGAAGGCAAATGCATCGAGGAGATCAAACGCCAGCAGCCCAAACTCTATCGCCAAGTCCAGGAAAATCCGAATTTATTCAATCCGCCCGAGGGTGAATCGCTGGCTGAGGCCCAGCAAAGGGTAGGAAGGCAGCTTCAGAAACTCCAGAAAAAACATGCTTCGGAAGTCATCGCGGTGGTGATCCCCGAGCCGCTTGCCACGCTCATCGCAACCCAGCTGAAATCCTCAACGATCGACGATTTTTGGAAGTCGGAGTGCGATACCGGAACCTGGGAACTGATCGACCCATCGGGCCCTTCGATGAAAGTTCTGGCCTAGTCGACTTGCGAGTCTCAATTGCCCAGGTTTCAAAATACCGCTAAAACTAGGGGAGTTGCGTCAACCCTACCCGATTCACAGTTTTCCCAATGGCCATAGCAGACACCTCCAGCTCCGAACTCGATCCGGGTGGATTGAGCCCTAAAAAGCGAGGGATCCCAGAGGGTCTTTGGGTTCGATGCCCGGGGTGCGGTGAGTCGATCTACCGCAAAGAGCTCGAAAAAAACCTCAGCGTCTGTCCCAAGTGCCGCTACCATAACTATGTCTCGGCCAGGGATCGCGTCGCCCAGCTCCTGGACGATGGAACATTTGAAGCCCAAGACGAGCACATCCTACCGACCGACCCGCTTCGCTTCTCCGACAAAAAAACCTATGCCGAGCGCCTGACTGCCGAGCAAAACCGCACCGGACTGACCGACGCAGCCTTGTGCGGCACCGGGATGATCCGAGCCCGCCGAGTGGCCATCGCCGTGACCGACTCGGCCTTCATCATGGGTAGCATGGGTTCGGTCGTAGGCGAGCGGCTCACACGGCTGATCGAAAGAGCCACCGAGCACCAGTTGCCTCTGATCATTGTCAGCGGTTCGGGTGGCGGAGCCCGAATGCACGAAGGGATCTTGTCATTGATGCAAATGGCCAAAGTCTCTGCAGCACTGGCTCGCTACCACAGTTCCGGAGGTTTCTACATCAGCGTCCTTACCAATCCAACGATGGGTGGTGTGGCCGCAAGCTTTGCAAGCCTCGGCGATTTGGTCTTTGCCGAGCCCAAGGCGCTGATTGGATTTGCCGGCCCGCGTACCATCAAAGCCACGATCAAAATCGAGCTACCTGAGGGGTTTCAAACAAGCGAATTTTTGCTCGAGCACGGATACATCGATCGGATCGTCGAAAGATTCCGATTAAAGACAGAAATCGCCGCAGCGATCGATTACTGCGGTAAACAATAGTTTCATCGTGGATCGAACTGCGATCCACCCACCAGCCGCACACCTTGGGATCTAGCATGAGCACTGCAACCCTCGATTCTTCGAAACCCTTTGCACCGTATCGCGAAATCGGCAACGATGAACTTTGCCAAAGGATCAGCCAAGCAAAAAAGACCCTTGGCAAGAGTCTGCTGATCCTGGGTCATCATTACCAACAAGACGAGGTTATCGAGCATGCAGACCTCACGGGTGACTCTTACCAGTTGAGCAAGCTCGCTGCTGACAGCCCTGACTGCAGAACGATCGTCTTTTGCGGTGTGCACTTCATGGCTGAAACCGCCGACATCTTAGCCAACCGACCAGAGAAACTAAAAGAAAGAGACAACCATAGGGTTGCCGTCGTTTTGCCCGACATGGCTGCCGGATGCTCGATGGCCGATATGGCTGCGATCCGACAAGTTGAATCGGCTTGGGAACAACTCTCCGAAGTCATCGACACCAAAGAGTTGACTCCCGTTACCTACATCAACAGCGCCGCGAGCTTGAAAGCGTTCTGCGGCAAACATGGTGGTATCGTCTGTACCTCAAGCAATGCCAAAGCGGTATTGGATTGGTCCTTTGCGCAGCGCAAGCGAGTGTTCTTCTTCCCAGACCAACACCTCGGTCGAAACACCGCCCTCAAGATGGGGATCACCAACTCTCAGATGCCCGTGTGGAATCCGCACGAAGAGGAACTCGGGGGGAACTCAAAGAGCGCCATCGAGGAATCGAAAGTCATTCTGTGGAAAGGGCATTGCTCGGTCCATCAGATGTTTCAAGCGGCCCACGTGCATCAGTTCCGCGAAAAGCACCCGGGGATCAAAATCTTGGTCCACCCCGAATGCCCCCAAGAGGTCAACGATATTGCCGACATCTCCGGATCGACCAGCAAGATTATCGAAACCGTCAAAAAAGCACCCGCTGGAACCAAATGGGCCATCGGAACCGAACTACACTTGGTCAACCGCCTCAAGAAACAGCATCCTGAACAAGAAATCCATTTTCTTTCCCCTTTGGTTTGCATGTGCGCTACGATGTATCGAATCGACCTAGCTCACCTGTGCTGGAGCTTAGAAAACATCGTTCAAGGAACCATCGTCAATCAGATCCACGTCAAAGAGGATGTGGCCCGATGGTCTCTGATCGCCTTGGAACGCATGCTCACAGTGAAATAGCAAACAGCACATAAACAACAGCTAATAGCTCGATCGATCTCCAAGAAACCTTTCATTCCTTACAACTCCAAAGAAATCATCCGATGTTCAAACTCCCCTATGTCTTGCTTGCCACGGCGATGACAGCCTTCTTTTGGGGCATCTACGGAGTCGTTCTCCGTGCTGGAACCCACTGGATGAACCTCAAGCAAGAGTCCTTCCAAGGCGAATTAGGGATCGCCCTTAGGGCCTTTGTAGGTGTGGGGCTCGCTTATTTCCTCATCGCAGTGCTTGTACCTGTGGCTCTGCTAAACCAAAAACGTGAAACGGGCTATTGGTCCGTTAGCGGGACAATCATGGCGTTGTTTGCAGGTGCTGTCGGTGCCCTAGGTGCATTGGGTGTGAGCTTGGCTTTGGCCTTTAAAGCCCCGGCGATTATTGTCATGCCGATCGTTTTTGGTGGTGCACCTGTGATCAATACCCTTCTGACATCCTACCTCAACAAATCCTTCAATCAGATCAAACCGCTCTTTATCGTCGGCATGTTGATGGTGGCCTTGGGCATGGTGGGTGTCTTCATCAACAGACCTGCACCTGCATCCAAGAAAGATCATAGCAATGAGAACAAGGCGCAAGCGACGATGACCCAGACGGACTCGCAAGAGGCTGCGCAGGAGCCGAAAGCGGTCCAAAAGGAGCAGAGTGTCAATTGGCTGGCTGTGGGATTTTCGATCGCACTTGCAGTTCTTTGCTGGGGATCCTATGGCCCGTTCTTGCACATCGGTCAGTCGAAGATGGGCGGATCGCGACTGCGCCCTTTCTGTTGCGTCGGGATCGCCTATTTTGTGATTGCGGTGATGGTGCCAGTGCTCTTCTTGGAATCGACAACCATGCATGAATCCAGCGGATATACAGGCTGGGGCATGATCGGCTCGATCCTTGCTGGGGTTTGCGGAGCGATGGGAGCCCTGGGGATCATCTTGGCATTCACTTTCGGCGGAAAGCCGATTTTCGTGATGCCCCTTGTCTTTGGATTTGCACCGGTCGTCAACACCATCGGAAGCATGATCGTGGCTGGTAATTTCAAGTCTTTGAACCTGCTGTTTGCCGCGTCGCTGTTGCTTGGCATCCTCGGGGCAGTGACTGTGCTACTCAATGCACCCAAAGCCGCTGGGCATGGCAAGCCTGCTGGAACCCCTGTGCCACCTGTGCCACCCAAAGAGAACTCGACTCAAGAGAGTTAGCCGACAAGCGCAAGCGTCGGGCAGCGACAATACACACCACAGCCCCGATCTTGCACATTCATGGGATCCAAAACACGCTCGATCTAGGCGTTGGTCTAAGCAGTTGGCGGTTACAACAACCGTTGCTGTAAATTATTTAATCGCCCGACGCTCGCGCCAGTCGGCTAACAACAGCCATGCCCGA
>JAJTFC010000058.1 GCA_021298315.1 Planctomycetaceae bacterium | reverse complement strand
GAATTCTCAAGATCGACTAGAAAGTAAGTCTCGTTTTAATCCGTTGATCGTATCAAAGTCGCACCAGTGACTTCTTGATGCACGGGACGTTTAATAAAGGGTTGGGAAATCCTCCAGAGGTTTTTGCTAGCTATTCGCGTGTTGGTTTTCTGCTTTTGCATCATCCCGCCTAGTTTTGATGTCGAAATCATCGGCCTCGGTTCGGTACACTGCCGCCATGCTTCCGACAAAAATCAACCGACTCATCCTCTGGGATGTCCTGAAACTATTCTTGGTCACGACCATGGGCCTTACGGGCCTGATCAGTGTCGGACTCGTCGGTCAGCAACTCATCAGCGAAGGTGTCGGCTGGCTGGCGCTTGTCCAACTACTCCCCTTTATCTGCATGATCGCCCTGCAAATCGCTGTTCCAGCGACGCTGCTGTTCTCCGTATGCTCAGTGTTTGGTCGGATCTCGGCCGACAACGAAATCGTCGCTCTCAAAAGCGTCGGTGTCTCGCCCCTTCGCGTGATTCGCCCAATGATGATCCTCGGGCTCTTGGTCAGCGTCCCTGCTGTTTGGATCAATGACCTTGCAGTCTCTTGGGCCCAACCCGGGATGGAACAAGTCGTCCTGCGATCAATTAAAGAAATCATCTACAACCGGCTCAGAACTCGTCGCTCCTACGAGAACGACAAAGGCTTCACCGTCCACGTCCAAGAGGTTCAAGGGGATTGGCTGATTCGTCCGACCATCTTTTGCTTCGATGAAACCACCGGCAAACCTACCACCATCACCGCCGAGCGGGCGCAGATCTTCAAAGACCCAGACCAAGACCAGCTCATCTTGGAATTGGTGAATTCCAAAGGCGAAACAAGCCAAAGCAACGCGACGCGATTCAATATCCCCGGCTCGGAACGCTTTAACATGAGTCTGAATCGAGCGTCTCAAAAAGGTGGTGACTCCGCTCGACCCTCCCAGTTTGCAATGAAGCAAATCCCAGCCGAGGTCGACAAACACTCGAAAGTCAACGATCGGATCAAGGAATCGATGGCCATCCAAGTGTCGATGGGACTGGGAATGGGGCGTTACAATCTCCTCTCCGAAGCTAGCCTCCAGAGCATGATTGTCCAGATCGATGAAAACAAAAAACGGCTTATTCGGCTCGAACTCGAACCCTATCGTCGATGGTCTTTCGGCTTTGCTTGCTTCTTCTTCGTATGGATCGGAGTCCCATTTGCCATCCTCAACAAATCAGCCGATTATGCTTGGACCTTCGGCATGTGCTTTATCCCAATCATGCTCATGTACTTCCCTCTCTTTGGTCTTGCGCTCGATAGAGCCAAAGACGGGGCTTGGCCTGCAAGCACCCTGTGGATCGGCAATGGGTTTCTATTTATCGTCGGAACCTGGCTTCGACACCGCGTCGTCAATTCGTAGGTATGTATTTCTACAAGCCACTTTTCTGGGCGGCTTGCCAAGTTCGATCGACGTAGGACTTTGACTCGCTGAGCAAGTCGAACACTTCTTGCAAATCCTCTGCGATCGGAATGCCTCTTGGAAATGGATGCATAAAGATCTCGATCCAGCCACGGTAATCGCCCTTGATCAGTTCCCGAAATAGGGGCGTGAAATCCAGGCTTCCACGCCCAGGCAACTGGAACCTTTCGTCCTGCTTGGGCTGAGCCTGCATGCATCCTTTGCCGTGCTGCCAAGCATAGAAGACTTCGATGCACGGCAATACATCCCGCACGAGCTTACCGAGCATTTCCTCATCCTGCTCTAGATGATAGGGTGCAAAAGCAATCCCGAATCGATCCGATGGTCTCATCTCGAAGAGCCATCGCATCGAGTCAGGAGAATCAAGCAGACTGCTTGCATGGTTCTCGATGGCGATGCTTACATCACATTCCTGCGCCAGTTCCAAGTGGGGCTTAAGCTTCTCGATAAACTCTCGAATAGATGACTTGAGTTCGACTCCTTGGAGTCCCTTTGGCCCCCCCGAACCAGTGACGATCGTTTGGCAGCCGAGTCTCTTTGCCAATCGCATTTCCTCAGCTAAACCAAAGGGGCCTAAGGGATACTGCGTCAAACAATCGAGCTTGCAATCATATCTCGAGAGCAACTCGACAAACTTCTCCTCGCCCATCTCGTTGAGTTGCTCGCGCTGATTGCCATGCACCTTGGGCCAAACATCCAACGAGGTCACACCAAGTTTTTTCGCGATCGGCAAAATCTTGTCAAGTTCCGTATATCCAAACAGCGAGCTCGCAAGCAAGTACTTGGGCAGAGCATTCTCTGAGGCCAAGTTGCCATCGGCCAAAAGCGGTAATCCATGGCCGAGTGCTCGCATCCCATCGGACGGGGCGACCAAGTCGGATAGCGATGTTGGCTAGATGACAAGTCGATATGCTGCGGTGCTGGCTCAAAACGTCCGAGATCGTCGGCTGCTTGGTCGAAATGCATTCAAAGAAATTCTGCATGTGGCTGGTGATCGCATCGAGCTTGCCACTTCGCAAAGGTTGCTCAAGATTGTCGTGCGCATAGGCTTTCCAATCTTGGCGAGGAAGCGGTCGCGTTTGCAACTCCTCGACTGGCAAGCCTGTGATCTTGCCTCGATTGACAAAGATGCGGCCTTGTTCTCCCGTAAAGAGGATCCCATTATCACCTGTGTCGCTGATGTTCATGACCACGCCGTTTGCGTAAGTCACTCGGGCTTGAAAGTCCTCTGGGACGTTGTATCCACCCTGGATACTAGGGGGCTTGGACGATCCTTGAAATTCCACCGGTAGCGAGTCGATTCCCCACTGTGCGATATCGATGTGATGAGCCCCCCAATCGGTCATCTGGCCGCCAGAGTACTCCCACCACCATCGAAAGGTATAGTGGCAGCGCTGCTCGACATAGGGAACCTCTGGAGTTTGGCCTTGCCATAGATCCCAGTTCAAATGGCCTGGAACAATTCGGCTGGTAAATGGGCCGCCGGTGACGTTTTTTCCAAGCACCACATCGACTTGTTTGAGCTTGCCGATTCGGCCCGCGCGGATCAGTTCGACGGCCAATCGAAATCGCTCGTCGCTCCGTTGCCATGATCCGACTTGGACAACTCGACCTGTCTGCTCGACGATCTTGCAGATAAGCTTTCCCTCATCGACCGTGAGAGTCAAAGGTTTCTCGCAGTAAACATCTTTGCCTGCCCTGCAAGCATCGATAAGCATTTGCGTATGCCAATGATCTGGAGCCCCAATCGTCACCACATCGACATCCTTACGCGAGAGCAAATCCCGGTAATTCTCGCACGCAAACGGGGTGCTACCAAAGGAGGCTTTGGCTTGGTCTCTCACATTCCGATCAACATCGCAGACCGCCACGATATCGCCAAAATTCTTCGCTTGGTTGGCGATCACCGTACCTTGGTAGCGTAGACCGATCGCACCGATACGGGGCCTTGAATTAGGGCTGGTGCTTGCCCCTGCAGCCCGCGCAGATTCGGCAACATGGTAACCCAGGATCGCACCGGATGCTTTGAGTAGATCTCTGCGGGTAACCGAGCGAGTTTCGGGTGATTTCAAGGAGGCTGACACTGGGCACCTGGGTCTGTACTTGTTCGAAGCCTTGATTACTGCTACATTTTTTGAACATCAAGCGAAGGACATCATAGTTTACACCAAAGCGGCAATGGATGCTTTGTCGCCTATCGATTGTTTATGGATGGCGATTCGAATCAGCGCGTCGTGTGGCTTTTGAACCACACCACTCTTCGAGAGTTTGAGGTTCCACTGCTTCGCTCTTTGGGGCTCGAAGTCTATTGTCCCAAACGATTTCCACGCAATCCAGATAATCGCAGCGCTTCGGTCAGTTATCAATTCGACGAATCACTAACCCTACCCGAATCGGAACTCGCGACGCTCAACGATTTCGATTTCTATTCAGAGCCATTCACCCCTCGCATTCGGCAGATACTTAACGATCGTTTCGGCAGCATTGTCGTCGCTTACATGTTTCCGATGTTCGAACAGGTGCTTGCGAGCTTTCGCGGTCGGATTCTCCTAAGAACTTTTGGATCGACCCATCCAACGTACACTTATTACAGTTTTGCTCGCGAAGTCGCATCGCCAGCCTTCGAACGTCTCATCGCGCGATGCTCCCAGCGATTCTGGTTTGCACAAGCTTATCCGAACCTCAAAACCATCGAACCGCCACTGATTCAGCGTCGCAGCGTCGACCTGCCGCTGGGGCTCCCCGAGAGGGTCACTCGTCACCAAAACACTTGGGTCGGTGGCCAAGCAAAGATTCTTTTCGTATGTCCCGAGATTGACACCTACCAAGAGAGCAAACAGATCTATAACGAGTTCAAGTCCCACTTCGGAGATCTTGGACATGTCATCTGTGGTGCGCAGTCCAAGCCAACAACGGATCCGGCAGTCCTAGGTAAAGTGGATGACGAGACTTACTCGCAGTTCTTTCGCACCTGCAACGTAATGTTCTATCACAGCCGCTTGCCGCGTCACATCCACTACCATCCGCTCGAAGCTATCTGCTACGGGATGCCTGTGGTCTACATGCAGCAAGGCATGCTTGGCCAATTGACGGATCGCAAGTTGCCGGGAGCTTGTGAAACGATTTCCGAAGCAAGAGCTAAAGTCGACAGATTGATCGGCAAGCAAGATGCCTTTTTGTCCCAGCAGATTCGCGAATCGCAATCCGAGATCTACCATCTCTTTACCAAAGAGTATGCATTGGAGCGATGGAACAAAGAGTTTGTCCAAGGGATCCTGCAAAGACCCGTACTTGCCACCCAGCGCAGCGGCCAACTTGGGATTCTTCCTTTGGCAAACCACTCCTCGATCCGTAAGAGTTGCAAAAACCTCATCGAAATCTGTGGACAGCGTGTCCGCTTTCGGCTTGGATCTCTCGACAAGTGGGATCCTCAATCGCAGACATCGAGCCTGATGCCTTTTGCTTGGAAGACTCTGTCGAATCAGCAATTGCGATACGTCCAGAGGCTCTCTGGGCATGCGCAGCGATGCAGCGAGCCAGTCACTCTGGTTCCAGATGATGGCGTCTGCGATTTCATGGACTGCGATGCTTGGATCATCGTCGGAGATCGCTGCTGGGCACCGATCGCGCCTATTAAACCTTACATTTTCTATTTCACTCAGCCAGCTGCTGGAGTCCCTCTGTCCAACTCAGTACAACGTTGGACAGCCCAATCGCTCCAAAATGCGCATGCTGTTTTCGTGGATACCGCCGAGGATCGAGACTTACTGACGAAAGAGTATGGGATTTCGCAGGATTGGATTTTTCTTGTCGATGAGAATTTTAATGGAGAGGACTTGTGGCGGATCACCCAGAACATCCCATGATCGAAGATGGGATTTTCTTGGGTTACGACAAGAATATCCCACTCAAAAACGAAGGGCTTGGCCGTCTTCTGGCCTACCTTGTCTCCGGATGGGTCAAGCTGCCGGATCGCAAGCTCACGATCGCTTGCCCTTACTGGCTCGTCAAAGATCTGCAGGCATTGCTCTTGGATCATGGAGTTGCTCCGGAGAGTTACCAACTGCTACGCACCAGCGAACCATGGTGGCGCAAAATCCAATTGCGACTCAAGGAGTTCGAGCGAAACATCAGGCCGGGGGTTCATCGCATTCGAGCCCGCTTGCGCGGCGAAAGCCCGCCCGCGGTCGATTCGACCCATCGCACTTGGTTTGAACGCATTTTTTGGATCGATCCGCAACGCTTAGCCAACACGAAAAGTTGGCAATCAGGACTCCTCGAAACGCTGAAGCTCTTGGTATTCGTCGCCTTAAGCTTCTGGCTACTTCGAGTCCTTTGGCCTGTGATTTTGATCCTGCTGGTCGTATTCGTGGCTTACAGAGCTTGGAGAAAGTACCGCAAAAAGAATAAAGCCGAACTGCCTGCCAACGCTAAACCTATCAACGTTAAAAAGGTGCTGCGTAAGCAGAAACGGAGACATAAGCGATACGTGCAGGAGGTCGGGCAATTGACCAAGCAGATCAATGAGCAACAGCAAGTTAGGCACTGGCTGGTTCCGACCCCTTTTTGGCCTGAGGCCAATCGCATCGAGCATGCCAAATCGATCGTCTGCCCTGATTTGGTTCTTCAGCAGTTCCCATTGCGATTCTCCGATCCGACGACCGAGCCAATCTACGCTCGCATTCTCGATACTTTGCAAAATGCGCAGAAGCTTATTTGCTACAGTGATGCGATTCGAGCCCATCAATTGGTCGAGGGTGTCGGGTTATCCCCTGAGCAAATCGATGTGATAGGCCATGGAAGAGTCGAACTAGGCGAGTTCCTCAAACTGGGCAAATCGGTACCGGACCAAACCACTCAGAAGCAAATCGCACTTGAGTTTCTTAGAGCCTACCAACGTTCCACTCTTGCGGACGAACCGTATTGGAGTCGGTTTGCGTGGGACAAGTCGACTTATGTGTTCTATTCCTCGCAAGCGCGAGGGCAAAAAAATATTCTTTCGCTTCTGCGGGCCATCGAGATCCTTCGCCATCGTTCCAACATACCGATCCGATTGGTGCTGACCTGCGAACGATCAGCAGGCTCAGATCTCGATTTGTTCATCACGGATCATCGACTCGATGCTTGGGTTCTGTTTGCACCTGGAGTATCGAATCAAGTTCTTGCGTCCCTTTACTGCTGGGCAAGTTTGGCCGTCAATCCGACCCTTTTTGAAGGTGGCTTTCCGTTCACATTCACCGAAGCCTACTCGGTTGGCACCCCATCGCTCCTTAGCGACATTCCTATGGTTCGCGAGAAAATCGTCGAGTCGAAGTTAAAGGAAATGATGGTCTTCGATCCTTTGGATCCTCAAGACTTGGCCAACAAGATCCTTTGGGGAGTCGAGCACCGTGAGGAATTGATCGATGCTCAGAGAGGGCTCTTCGACGGAATTCCCAAGTGGGAGATGGTCGCAAAGTGTTATTCCGATTCGCTCCGTAGGTTATCCAAGTGAGGATGCAGTTCAATTAGCTCGCCGGTAGCGACTGCCCCTTGCGATGCTGCTTGATCGCCTGAACGGCGAGTCGTCGCAGTTCGATCGCATCACCGACCTCTGAGGAAAGGCTCGCGGAGCGACTCAGAAGTTCGTCCATCTGCTTGGTAGGGAGCCACAGAACCGTCACATCATCATTGGCCTTGAGTGTGATTGCATCGGAGGAGGATCCGGCGGTAAGACTATCACCGAAGCACTCGCCGGGGCCGAGTTTTGAGACGACCAATTCTTGGCCATCGTTCGACGAAAACAAAAGCGATACTTCGCCTCTGAGAATCAAGGCTCCGCCTTCAAACGGCTTGGCAGGAGAGTGCATGATTTCCCCGGCAGTGTATTCCCGGATATGGAGGTCCGCAACATCGGCCGGTTGCAAGGAGGCCTTGAAGCGAGGTTGCTCATTGAGCCATTGCGAGGTCGTTTTTTGTGGCTTGCCTGGATTTTCACCCGGCTTGTATTCCATTTGGATCGGGAACGGGATGGTCAACCCCTCTCGGCGTGCCATGTACCAAAGTCGTGTCATCACCTCGTCTCGCGTCGCACCGAGGGTTTCTTGTCTTTCCACCGTGAAGATCATTCGATAGATAATCGAAAAATCAGCATAATTGACTGTTCGCACCAGAGGTTCAGGATCCTTTTTGACCCCAGGGGTGCTCAGAAGCAGATCGATAAGCAGTTGCTTGACTTTGCTGGGTGGATCGTCGTAGCTGAAACCCATGTCAACGATTTCTGTTCGTTGCGGAGTGGGTCGCGAAAGATTGCTGAAGGCTCCTTTGTACAACGAAACGTTAGGAACGACTCGAATCTCGCGCGTAGGAGTTTCGATGTGAACCGATCGCCAATTGATCTCGGTGACTTTTCCGGTCACACCGTCGACGGTGACCCAATCCCCAACGTTCAATGGCCGCTCGAGCAGCAGCATCAATCCCGATACGATATTGCCCAGGGGTTCTTGGAGTGCAAGACCGATCACGATCGATCCGAGCCCCAAAGCGGTCAGTGCACCTTGGATCTCCATGCCCCAAACTTTGCTGTAGATGACCATCGCACCGACAGCTACCAAGAGCGCTTGCGCTAGATCACGAAAGAGTTTCGGCACCCGTTCACCGAGGGATTTTTGGGATCCCATGCCAAAGACAATGTCGTTAACGACCCCCAGGAGTGCAAACAAAAAGGTTACCCAGAAAATGGTTTCAATCCAGCGCATCGCGCTGTGTTCGGAGGGTAAGCCCAAAATCCAATTCGCGAACAAAAGCGCAGCCAATGCCGGCAGAACAAGATTGCGGAGTGTTCGCAGATTCTTTGCCAGCGGATTGGATCTTCGCTCAAGAGCAGCGATCAACTCATTGAGGATCAGCAATCCGATTGGAAAGCCGACCGCCAAGGCGATGGCTTGCCAAATCGGCAAGTTTGAAAGATCGCTCAAGCTGTTCATGTGGACACCTGCCAAGCTTCGATCGGGGAACGTCCTTCAAGTTCGATCTGCACGGGGCCTTCGAGTTGGAACTGGTCTCCGATTCGATCCCGAACCGATTGGGTGACACGGATCGAAGAGGCTCCTTTTCCAACTGCCAGTTTCTTTGCGATCGTGACGGTATCACCCCAAAGATCGTAGAGGAATTTACGGCGTCCAACGACACCACCGACGACCGGGCCGGAGTTGATGCCGATCGCCACATTGAGTTCTGCCTTGAAGTCTCGGTGCGAATGAGCGACGATTCGTACTACCTCTTGTGCAAATTGGGCCATGCGCCGAGCGTGATCGGGTCGTGTGACCGATAGGCCGCAAACGGCAAGATAGGCTCCCCCGATCGTTTTAACTTTTTCGATCCCGAATTTTTCGGCTGCTTCGTCCAGCGAGCCAATCAGATCTCCTAGCACACTCAGGGCTCTGCTTTCGCCCGCTTCGCGACTAAAGTCCTCCAAACCGATGAGTTCCGCGAAGAAGACCGAGACGTCGGTGAACTGTTGGCTGGCCCGCTCGTCCCCTTCACGTCGCTGTGCGATGGCCGAAGCAGGCAGGATACTGCCCAGGAGTTCTTCGTTCTCACGGATCTGTTGTTCGAGTTTATCCGTTTGAGTTTTGATGCTTCGGGACATGTTGTTGAAGACGGTGCCGAGTTCACCGAATTCGTCTTTGGTTGCCACCGGGACTTGGACATCCGTTTCACCGGATCCGAGTCGGCGAGCTCCCTCGATGAGTTGTCGCAAAGGGCGAATCATCCAATTGGAAAATAGCAGAGCCAGAAGGCTGCTCAGCAGGGCCATGGCGCAGGCCGTCATCAGGACTTTGCGTCCAAAGCTTCGGATCGGGCCGTAAGCTTCATCGGCATCGATCTCGGCCAATACGCCCCATCGGAGCGAATCGAGCTCGATCGGGCCATAGGCACTGATGACCTTTTTGCGGCGATAATCGTAGTCCTCCATGATGCCGCTTTCTCCGTTCAAGGCTTCTCTGGCGGGCTTGGTTTCGACAGGCAAAACCCCCAATACATTCCCCTGTTTTTCGATTTGATTGACGATCGGCGGGGGAACGTTCATCTCGCGTAGTTCGGATAGAAAGCTTTTCGGATTGGTCATCATGAATCGACTTCGACTGCGCATCGTCAAATCGGGCCCTACCAAGTAGCACTCACCGGTTTCGCCCAGTCCCTCCTCACGCCACTTTCCTCCCCCTGTCATGAGCAAATTGAAACTATCGACCGGGAATTGCAGAGCGAGAATACCGATGATCTTCGATCCATCGAAGATCGGACTCAATGCAAAGGCCATGGGCAACCCAAGACTGGGCCGATACGCTTCAAAGTCGGCAATTTTATACGCGTCGCGATCTTGGGCCGATTGAAGCTCTCTAGCTTTGCGAGCCAACTTGGTATTGCTGTAAGGGCCGGTTTCGAGGCTGGTGGCAAATTCACTGGTCTTTGCATAGCTGTAGACGATGTTGAGGTTTCGCGAGTCGATCAGCAGGATGTCTTCAAAGCCAAAGATCTTCGCGGCCCGGGCAAAGCTTGGATGGAGTTGCTCGTGAATAGCCCGATAAGAGCTCATATCTCCGGGGGCATCGATCAACAGCGACTTGGATTCATAAGGATGTGGGTTTGCGGCCACATAGTGGTATTGAAGATAATTCGATATTGGATTCGAAGGGATGTACTGCTCGACGAGCGGTTCGGTAGTGATATGCTCCTTGAGCTTTGGAATAAATGTCTTGGTGTAAAAGTCTTGGACTTGCTGCGACTGTTCAGGACTCAAGGAAGCTTGTTCGAGGTCGTCGTAAGCCTTCGCGAAGCTTTTCATTCCTTCGAGGACAATGCTGCTGTCGGACATCGAGACGACCTGATCTCGCAACGACTCGAGCCGCGTCTTGAGCGCGGTCGTTTTTGCGACTTGGATGCCCTTGAGCTGGTTTTGTACCGATTTTTCAAGCGAGGATTTTCCAGTCACATAACCGATCCAAGCCATCACAGCCAAGGCGCTCAGTGCGACCAGCAACAATAGCAGGATCATCTTGGATTGGATGCTAAGTCGATTGAATCCGAACATGGAGGTTCTGTCTGAAACGTGAAGGTTAAGTATCAGTGAGGCTACTCGAAGTTGCGCCCAAAGGATATCTTAGCGATTCCTCGGAGCTTGTCGGAATAAATTACCCAGACGATATTTTTGGTCAAGAAATGCCGAGTTTTCTAGCATCAACGATTTTAGCGGAAGGAATCAACCCATGATGGCCCTTGGATCGAGCCTCTTTTTCAAACTGAGTTGTGTAGTTTTACTGCTAGCCCCATGGTCAAGTGGCGAGGAGGCCCCTGGGGCAGGAGTTGACGACCCCCAATGGGATTACCAGGAATCCGAGTTGCTCGGATGGCGGTTGCATATCCGCAAGGAGCTCCGAGAGTCCGAGCCGGAAAAGCTTGAAAAGGCCCTGGAGATACTTCAAAAACAACTTGAGGAAATCGCCAGTGTGCTTCCTGGGCCCGCCGTCGAAAAACTTCGTAGGATCCCTTTATGGCTTTCGCCAGTTTATCCCGGCGAGCAACCCAGGTGTGAGTACCACCCAGGTGCCGGTTGGCTCAAAGAACACGGTCGAGATCCAGCGATGGCAAAGGGGATCGAATTTTCCAACATTGGGATCTTTGAGGCCGAACATCGCAGGATGCCAAATTTCGCCCTACACGAATTAGCCCACGCTTATCATGATCAATTCCTCGATCAAGGGTTCTCCAATCCGCAGGTTGCAGAGGCTTATCGCAAATCCAAGGATTCAGGCAAATACGAACAAGTCGAGCAACGGTTTGGAGACGGCCGATCGACCAATACCAAAGCCTATGCGATGAGCAATCCTGCAGAGTTTTTTGCCGAAACGACGGAAGCTTATTATTCAACCAACGATTTCTTTCCCTTCACAAGAGAACAACTCGAAAAACATGATCCGCAGATGGCCGAACTCCTGGGCAAACTATGGAGTCCAAAGCAGCCTTAGATCGTTGGCCAAAAGACCAGGCTGTGGTGATCGGATAAGGTGCTCTATGGCAGATTTCTCGATTGCCATCTGATACAATCGACCTGACCCGCCAAGATCACCCCACCTGCTTTCGCATCGAGTTTGCAATGGCCATCCGTTGGATCCGTGGATCCGTAAAGAAAAGAAAAGTCTGGTCTGATGGGCTCTTTACCTTGACGGTCGATTGCCCAGGAGTAACTCCGTTCGAACCGGGCCAGTTTCTTCAAGTCGGACTGCAACTCGATGGAAAACATCTGCATCGTCCTTACTCGGTTGCTTCGCCGCATGGCCAAGAACTTGAATTCTTCATCGTGCGTGTCGATAACGGGGAGCTAACTCCAAGGCTTTGGAATCTTGAGGTCGGCCAAGACATCGATGTGTGCGAAAAGGCCACTGGCAGTTTCACACTTAGTCATACTCCTGTTGCAAAGAATCTTTGGTTGCTGGCCACCGGTACCGGACTTGCTCCCTATATCGCGATGCTTCGCGATCCGAAAATATGGGAAACCTACGAGCGAATCATCCTGGTTCATGGTGTTCGCTACCTGACCGATTTGGCTTATACCGAAGAGCTCGAGGAGCATCACAAAGCACACCCTGGACGATTGGTCTTTATACCCGTTGTTTCTCGGGCACTTGCCGTCCAAGGTTTCCAAGGCAGGATCACACAAGCCATCGAAGGCGGTCAACTTGAAGATCTCACAGGGACACCGCTGAGCCCCGAGAATTCGGCTGTGATGATGTGTGGCAACCCACAGATGCTCGACGACGTCGAAGCTCTGCTTAATGCCAGGGGGATGCGTAAGCACAAACGCAACGAACCTGGTCACTATGTCGTCGAAAGGTACTGGTAGAATCCCATGTCCAGCAATCCCTACGAATCATCGACGGCTTCCTCCGAGAGCCATAACCAGACAAGCCCACTAGGGAATTCGGAACATTCCAATGGCGTATTATCGCGGCGGACGATCTTCATCTGCATCCTGCTCTTGTTAGCATCGGCAGTCAATTACATGGATCGCCAAACGTTGGCCGTCACTGCTTCTCGCATCAAATCCGAATTCGGGCTCGATAATGTTCAATACGGACGAGTCGAAGCGGTCTTTGGATACAGCTTTGCATTCGGCTCGATCCTTTGGGGGTTCCTCGTCGATCGCTTCTCGGTTCGATGGATTTATCCGATCGGGCTCTTGGGTTGGTCGCTCATGGGATTTCTGACCGGTTGGGCGCGGGATTACGACGAGCTCTATCAATGCCGTATGCTGCTTGGCGTTTTTGAGTCGGCACACTGGCCATGTGGGCTCAAGACGACGCAAGCTTTGCTCAGCCGGCATCGCCGCGCGATGGGAAACAGCGTCCTTCAAAGTGGCACATCCATCGGTGCGATCCTGACTCCGATCGTGATGCTCGCGATTTTAACCAACGAGCCTGGGAGTTGGCGGGCGGGTTTCCAAGGGATAGCGATTGTCGGAGCTCTGTGGGTTTTTCTCTGGCTCTACGTCGTTCGCGACGGTGACTTTGTCATCCAATCCACGGCCAATCCGGAGCTTCATCAAGCTCGCTTGGGATACCATTGGTGGCACGACGTGTTTACACGCAAGTTTGCGATCGTTTTGCTGATGATTATCTGCATCAATACGATGTGGCAAGTCGTTCGAGCTTGGCTCCCCTTGATCATGCAAGAGAACTACGGGTTCAGCGAACGACAAACCTTGATCTTTAACTCTTTTTGGTACATCGCCACGGACTTGGGGTGTTTCGCCTCGGGCGTCATCGCTCTGACGATGGCAAACAAGGGCTGGTCGGTGAAATCCTCGCGATTGCTGTCGTTGCTTTTAGGAGTTTCCCTCTTTGCATCGATCATCGCAGTTCCTTTTTTGAACCATCGCATCCAAGCCACCGCTGCTGTGCCTTCAAGTGGTCTTGTAAGTACTAACAGTTCCGCCACTGGAGCCGTGCCGCAAGCCCCCAGGACTTGGGCGCAAGAAGCCGAAGCGTTCTTGAATCTAAGGCCCGCGCAGTTTGCAATGCTTGCGATCTTGCTGATCTCCGGGGCCGGTGCACTAGCAATCTTCCCGATCTACTATTCTTTTGCCCAAGACGTTTCACCCTTGCATCAAGGCAAGGTAACATCGGTATCGGCCACCGGGGGGTGGTTGGCCTCTTCGTACGCACAACCCTGGTTTGGTTGGCTTAAAGACCAAACAGGCAACTACGACATAGGACTCTTTCTTATCAGCATCTTACCGATTTTTCCGTTGATCGCACTTTACTTGTTTTGGCCTGATGACACTAAAACCCAACTCGAATAAATAGGATCCAATCATCATGATTCGTCGCAGAAGTTTTATGGCTGGATGTGCAGCCACAGCAGCTTATGCCAGCACTGGAGTGTTTCCTAGGAGTGCTCAAGCACAAGAGCCTCGCAAGAAGGTAGCGTTTCTAGGAACGGTCGTTTTCCAACACTCCCATGCGCAGCATTTTCTTGACCGTCACTGCATGGGTTATACCTGGGGAGGGCAGTGGCAAGCACCTCGATTCGATGTCGCATCGGTTTACATCGAACAGGAGCAAAAGCAAAACGATTTAGCCCAGCAAAGGATTGAAAAGTACAAACTCAAGCGGGTGCCTAGCATCGCCGAAGCGCTGACGCTCGGGACTAGCAAACTGGCTGTCGATGGGGTTGTCGTCATCGCTGAACACGGGGATTACCCGAGCAACGAAAAAGGACAGCGTCGCTATCCTAGATACGACTGGTTCAAGCAGATCGTTAAGGTTTTTGAACAGACCGGGCAGAGTTGCCCGGTGTTCAATGACAAACATCTCTCGACGGTTTGGTCTGAGTGCGTCGAGATGGTCGAGGATTCCAAGCGGCTGAAGTTTCCGTTTTTGGCTGGATCGTCGTTGCCGGTGACCTGGAGATTCCCTGCGATCGACATGCCTGTCGATACGCCTCTCAAGGAGAGCGTGTGTGTCGGTTATGGAGGGGTCGACAGTTACGACTTTCATGCACTCGAGACGGCTCAGTGCATGTCCGAGCGGCGGCGAGGAGGTGAAGTTGGAATATCCTCGGTCACAGCGCTCAAGGGTGATGCGTTATGGTCGGAGATGGAAAAATCGTCGCGTGAAGATACTCGCAAATTGTTTGTCGCGGCCATGACGCGGTCTCACAATTTGCCTGTCGAAGGAGGATTTCCGACGGATCCAGTGACTTATGATTGGGCCAAGCGTGTCATGGGCTCGACGATAGGGTATTTCATCGAGCATCGGGATGGCTTTAGAACGACGATGTTTTTGTGCCCGATTCAGGACTTCAACTATGCAGGGATGCGATCGGACAATGGACAGATCATTTCGTGCCAGATGTATTTGCCGATGCCAACCCATGGGTCGACAACTGCGGATTTCTTCAACCCTCTAGCAAGACATATCGAAACCCTCGTGCTTGAGGGCAAGACACCTTATCCTGTCGAGCGAACTTTACTCACTAGCGGAATGGTGATCGGTGGAGTCGAGTCGCTTGCTGCTGGGGGTGCCAAGTTCGACACCCCGCAGATGCAGGTTGTTTATCACAACGGCAACCCGCCTGCCTTTTGGCGAGAATAATACTTAAGACCCAACCGCTGATGAACGCGGAGGTCAGGACCGCTGATGAACGCCAATAAACGCTGATAGGAAGTTCCTTCAGGAATTATCTGAAGGACAAAAAGCCTTTAGCGTTTCGTGCAGATAACCGAGCGACTAAGGTTTCTTGGTCGGACTGGCCACTGGAGTATCGGCCGAGTCCTTAGTCTTCGGATCCTGGGCCTTTGGATCCTCGGGCTTTTTGGCGGTGATTACCGGTGGCAGTTCTTTGCCCTTAGGAACGAACTTGATCGATATGCTGTTGACGCAGTGACGGGAGTCCTTCTTGGTCATCTTTTCACCGTTGAAAACGTGCCCAAGGTGCCCACCGCAATTCTTGCAGGTGATCTCGATTCGTTGTCCGTCGGCGTCAACTTCTCGATGAATCGAACCTTTGATTTCGTCGTCGAAAGCAGGCCAACCGCAACCGCTGTGGAACTTGTCGTCGGACTTGTAAAGCGGGTTGTTGCATCGCTTGCAAATGTAGGTGCCTTCGACGAAGTGATCGGTGTATTTACCGGTGAAAGCGTACTCGGTGCCTTTGTTGAGCAAAACCCAACGCTCTTCAGGTGTTAGCTTGTTGTATTCGGGTTCGTCCATTTTGTTCCCTTTGCTTTTCGACGATTTAGGATTCGACTGGCCCCCACGTCCAACGACGACTTTGGCAGTCTCCTTGCCCTCCTCGGCTTTGCCAGTGGGCTTGTTGGTGTCTTGACTTTCACTTTCCGTGGTTTTCGCTGGAGCACCTGCCAGGGCAATCGAGGTAGATTTCCAAGCCACGATGGCCACTAGGGATAGCAAAACGACAGGGAGCAACCATGGTAGTTTTGCAAAGTAGCAACACGACGGATTCGATTGCATGATAACCTCATGGAAAGAGAGTCTGCCGACGGAATTCAAACGGAAACTATCTTTACTAGTATACCCAATGCGACAAGAGCCCGCACGGCTAACTTACCAACAACGGGACTTTGGTCGGCCCAAAAAAATTTCCGATGGTTCCCTAGGGCGACAATCCCCAAGAGAGCCAAGGTGCTCCAAACAGGCTCCGAAAAAGCCGAAGGAACCGCTGAAAAGCCCAAACTGTTCACTTTACATAGCCGCCGCAACGGATTGGCTCTGATGGATATTGGCCAGCCATCCGATCGCTTGCTCCATGACCGACTGATCGACTTGGTGAACCGTATGAACTTGGCCAACCCCTTTGAGCATCGTCAAGGTCAAGCGGCCACCCAAATGCTGGCGGAATTCCTCAAGGCCTTCGAATACGGTATTCGATGCTAACGCGCTATCGTAGATCGGCAGATGCAAGTCCAAGAGAGCCTGTACTGCGCTGAGAGCATCCTGGCGGTCTAAACCGAACATCAAGTGCGAATAAAGCGTATCGAGAGCCACTCCGATCGAAACAGCCTCACCATGGCGAAGTCGATATTGGGTGATCTGCTCGAGTTTGTGGGCTGACCAGTGACCAAAGTCCAATGGCCTGGCTTCTTGCATCTCGAACGGATCGCCCCCGTGGGTGATGTGATGTAAATGCATCAGTACGCTCGATCGGATCGCTGGCATGACGGCAGTCCAATCCCTTGCTGCGATATCCTTGGCATGCTGGCACAAGAATCGAAACGCAGAAGGGCTCTTGAGGAGCGATACTTTGACTCCCTCGGAGAAACCCGCACGAAAATCCCGATCCGGAAGCTTGGACAACAAACTTTGATCGTTCACGACGCCCCAAGGAACAGCAAAGGTTCCTTTCCAATTCTTTTTTCCAAACGCATTGATCGCATTCTTGACGCCCACTCCTGAATCGGCCTGGGCCAAAGTGGTCGTCGGGAAACGAACCAGTCGGATACCACGGTGAGCGATCCCTGCGGCAAAACCGACCGCATCGAGTATCGCTCCACCTCCAACGACTAGAATATACGAACGCCGGTCTAATCCGTCACGCTCGATGGTCGCAAAGATCTGATCGACAGCCTTCGAATCGTTTTTGACTTGCTCTCCACCAGGAATAACGTGAACATCAGAGACGAGCTCCAACTCCGAGGAATGCTCTTGGAGCCTTCGATGGATGCTGGGCAGCAACTCCGTTTGAGCTTGGGCGACCGATTCGTCGATCCACCATTGCATGCGTGAGCGTCCGCTATCGCTGTAAAACAGCGGCATAAGATTTTCCCAGTCGCTACCGAAACAGTCCTGAGTAAATCGCAGTCTCAGTTGCTGCGGGACGGAAAAATTCACATCCAAGGAATCTTCGGAGATCGACCAGGGAATCGAGGACATTTTCGGTAGGGCACCAAAAGTCAGGGAGGAACAATACGGTCAGAGGGGCAGGCAAGGTGGGCTTGGCGATCAAGGATCGACTTGGAGTATTCTAACCTGCGGATGAGGTTTGTCCAAAGTGCCGAATGACGCATTCGGAGAATCGTTCCATTTCCTCGATCTGAGGGCTGCATTGGAGCAGCAGCAAATCGACTCCGGCGGCCTGGAATTCCCCGATTCGATCCTGAACTTGCTGGTGAGAACCGATCAGCCCAGCCTGAAGCCCTCGATTGCTGACCGAATAATCTTCCAGGCTCACTTGGCGTTCAAGCTGGGTTCCAGAGAGCCATTGCTGATAGTTTTCGTAGCCAAGTGCGGACTGTTTCACATCCGTAATGCGTCTTACTTCCTGAAGTGCCTCTTGCTCGGTGGCCCGCGTGACAACGTAAGCTGCCACACCAAAGGTCATCGGAGTGAGCCCCAGGCGTTCGCGTCTGGCTTGCATATCCTGGATCTTGGCAGCAACCCGCTCGGGTGGATCCCCGTGCATCAGATATGCATCGCACTTCGATGCGATCAAATTCTTGGCCGCTTCGGATTCCCCACCGGCATAAATGGTCGGTCGTGGTTTGGTCAGCGGTTTTGGCTGAAGCATCGACTGCTTGATTCGATAGAACTCACCTTGGTAATCCACACCATCTTTGCTCCAAAGGGCATCGACGATATCCAACCACTCGCTTGTCCGATGGTATCTTCGATCGTGCTGCTCGAACTCGACACCATACTTCTGCGCTTCGTCCTGCCACCAACTCGAAACGACATTGATACTCAGTCTCCCGGCTCCACCGATATGATCGATATTCGCGGCTTGTTTTGCCAAGAGCGCCGGTGCGTGGAATGTTGGTCGCACGGCGACCATCCACTCGATGCGCTCGGTGACGGCCATCAAGGCAGCGGCCGTCGACCATGCATCGAGCGAAGGTGCTTGGATCCCCTTGATGTCGTTAAGGTTCAATTCGGCGATGAGACTCAAGTCGTAGCCTAACTGCTCGCTCCGGATGGCCAGGCGTTTGGCGTAATCCCAAGTTGCATGCATCCCTTCGTCAGGCACGTTCCTAAGCCAACCGCCAAAAACAGGCAACCAGTAGCCAAAACGCATCAACGACTCCTCGCTAGAGCAGGACTTGCTTGAGATCGCAAAGCGAGATAATCCGCAAGACGAGAAAATGGATCAAACCCGATCACATTCACTGGATCGGCAACGAAATTCGAAAGGGCATTGATATCGTAGTAAACGATACTCCCATCGCGATCATCGGTCATGAGCTCGATGCCTCCAACATCGATCTTCGCCTCGGCCATAATGGCCTCGCAAGCTTCAATGATTTGATCACAAGGCCGGCAAGCTTGAACCTTTAATCCGGTTTTCGGAGCATCGATCGGGCAAGCCGAACGAACCAGCTCGACTCCGTCGGACCGTTGGCAAATGTCCGCAGGACACAAGTTGAACGACTCGCCGCTGGTGTAAACCTCGATCGCATAGAGGAACTTACCCCCGAGGAGCTCGACGCGGACGATGTGGCCGCCCCTGGCCGGAACGTACTCCTGGACCAATGCCGTGTGATCGATTCCGAAGTCCAATCCTTGATCGCGGGCCGCTTGAAAAATGGCCTCTTTCGAGTCGAACCTGACGATGCCCGCTCCCGAGCCGCCGATATTGGCCTTCAAAACGATCGGGAATCTTAAACCCTCGATGGCTTGCTCAATTTGACTCGGATGATTCAGAACCCTAGAACGAGGGTAGCCAAGCCCTAGGCTCTCAAGGAGTGTCAATTGACGGGCTTTGCTTGTCTCGATGGTAAAAGCATCGATGCCGTTGACAACTGGCACTCGAAGCCTTTCTAAGTGGTCGAGCCATTGAAGAGTGTAGAAAGTTCCTTGCAGACCTCCCCGCAGATAAGCCGAAGGGCTCATGCGGTTGAACACTAGGCCGTAAGGGGATTGTTTCTCGCTCGGATCGTACCAGTGGGATCGAGGATCCAGAGCCACCGTGGGGATACCACGACGCTCCAACTCGGCAAATAAGGGGCGAAACCAGTGCTGGTGTTCGTGATAAATTGCCCAAGGCTTCATCGATGGAGAACTTTCATTCGATCGCGTTTGATACATCTTTTTCGGAGCGACGAGTGGACAAACTCTCGGCATCCAAACGGAGCGTAGATTGTATCGGCAGGACCGATCCTCCGCACTCCCTAGGATTGGAAGAGCTGATTATTTCAGCGCACCATCCGAAATCTCGCCCGAAGCCGCATCGGGAATATCAATGCTCCAACAACTGACTTCCTTTTCCAAGGCCACAACCATCTTCAAATCTCCCTGCCATCCGATGAGTGTGGCCCCAAAAATCCTACTCCCCAAGGATGCTTGATCAAAGAGCCTGTAGTCCACCGAAAACAGATGCAAAATCCTGTTCGGACCGCTGGCTAGGCCCATAAGGGTACCATCCTTTAGTCGCGTCGATCCCCAAAGCCTGGCTTGCTCGGCGCGAACCGTCAAGGCGCGGTCGGCAAGAGGTTGATGCAAGTAATTCGCTGTGATCATGCCTGTCTCACCACTGGGAAGCTTGCCTAAATAAAGCTCAGCTACCGATCCTTGGCCCGTTTTCAACCTCGATGGAGTGTGATTCCCCCAGTACCAGGCCCCCCCGGTAGCCTTCAAAACCAGTTGCTCCAGACGGGCCTCGATCGTGGGGCTCGAGTTGGAGATCCGATGAAGCGTCCCATCGCCGTAAAGGACATCCCACTGGGCGAGCTTTCCGTCGGACATCAAACCTGGAACAAAGCCTACTGGGGGTTCTCGGAAAGTAGCATCGAAACGCTGCTCACTGCTTGGCTCAATCATCATCAAACGCGACTGGCTCGTGCCCACAGCAAGCTTGGCCCCTCGAATCTGATTTTCGCCAGTGGCCTGAGGGATCCAGGCGTGGCACACTGGGCTTTCTGCCGCTTGGGTGTTGTATGCAGTGGCCAATCCAGGGGCATTGCTCGTTGAATCGATGGGTGCGATCCAGAATCTAGGTAATCCTTCAGGGATCACCGCGATCCACTGATGGCTCCAAGGGTCGACGCTCGTGATGAGTCGCTTGGCACCGTCGGCCTGCTCGGTCTCGATCTTAGCACACCATTTTTTGGTTCCATCGAATGCAACGGTATGCAAGCGTCCATCTTCGTCGAGCGTGACGATCGCAACTTGGCTCGAGGGGATCTCCGTTGCCGCATCCATGGATGCTTCCGGATACCAGACTCCAGCGGCGCTTACCAAGGGAGATTCCAGATCGACTTTCCAGTCACGACGCATACCGTACATTGCAAACGGAAATTCGATGACCTCCGGAAGCTTGGCGATTTGGTCTTTGTCGATGGCGACTCGATGAAGCCCACCGATAAAACGGGATTGGTTATCGAGGTCTTGTTGCAGTTGCCTGCTTGCCAAATCCTGCTGGGCTCGCAGTTTACCGATAAGCTCTGGGATCGAAGCGATTGTCTGGGGAGTGATAACAAACTCGCCTACTTGCACTCGCCGCGACCTATCGAGAATGATCATGGCTGGAGCTTGGCCAACTTGAAAACTCTTCGAGAGCTTACCCTCAAGATCGACCGATAGAGGGATCTCGCAATTCCACGCTTTTAGTTTTTCAGCCAGCCCCTTTGCATCCTGGTCACTACAAACCAACAAGATATTGCAAGACGGCGTGAGTTCCTTTTCCAGAAGGATTCGTTGGGTATGGATCAAGTCATCGACGAGCGGTTTGGATTCCATACGATCTGGGATCCAGACCAGGACGTTCCAAGGTTTTTTAGGTTCAGCCGTATCGAGCAAAATCGTACCGTTGGCATCTTTGAGATCTAGCGGTTCGATGACCTTGCCGAGAATCGGTGTCGATGCGATCGGAGGCGGAACAACCCATCGCGATACGTGGACTTCTTGAGCAAGCCCCGGAGGAACCCAAGTGCTCCAATCGATCGGCTGGTCTTTCGTCGCACCGAGCATTTGCATGCTGCAACGGACACTGGCGAGTTGCTCCGAGGGTAGGTTCGGATAATAGAACTGAGCCGGCAACTCAACTTGTTTCAGAAGTTTACTCTTGGAATCAATCCATAGAACCCAACGCAAGCTTTGCGATGAGAGTGTTTTTTCAACCACGACTCGCTGACACTCGGCATCATCGAATTTAGCCGGTTCGAGAATCGTCAACTTGGAGTCGCTGCCCACCAGGCTATCGGATAAATCGCTCGACAAAAGCAGTTCAAGCTGTATCGGTTTGGACATCGGATCCAGTAGTAAACCACCCATCGCATCATCCGAGATCCAATCGATATCGATTTTCGATGGTAACACTCGCACGAGCCTCTGATTTGGAAATGGATTAACCGCTCCAAGGCTCTGTGCTTCCCAAGTGGTACTGGTCCAACACCCCCGCATCGAGCCGGTTCGCAGTCCGAGTCGATTGGGTTTCTCCCAAGCTACCTGCATAGGTAGCGTTAACGTCGAAGAGCCTTGGATTACAAGTTGCCCACGATCTTCGTAGCGATCGAGCATGCGGTAGGTTTTCAAACACTCTGCCAAGAGTGCCCGAGCATCATCGCTTTGAACAGAGGGGACGACTTCAGGTTGTTTTTGAATTGGCGGATCCTCCTCTTTCAAACCGCTTGTTTTCAACCCGCTTGCTTTCTCGGTCTTTGAGGTTTGCTCAGGAGTGCAACCCGCTAGGCACAGGATGCCTAGGAGCCCAAGATAGCAAAACAATCGGCCGCAAAATGGACCGCGGATAGCAGGAAACGCCCACATAAAAAACTCAAAAAAATAGGTGATTTGACTAAGGGTTTTCGGATTATACGAAAGGTACGGAAGTTCGGTGCATGCCTAAGCCCAACGAGGGCATGGCTCGGATCACTTGAGGGGGAAAATGGGTAAATCTTCTCGGGTTTTGTCCAGCGGATGCCGATGGAATCCCACAAGTGATGGCCTGCGCGCGGACTTTTAAAGTCCTTGGGGGGGATACTCAAGGATGGAGCATGAGGGCATCACCCTACGATCCATCCTCCAATCGTTCTGAGACCTCTCGGAACTAGGACCATCGATGCAACCGATACGCTACGTCGGGAATTTTTCGAAGCTTCGGCGACGGCTTGCGCCCATAGCCCTGGCTTTCGGTGCAGTTCTTTGCCTGGTCTCCACGGCACGCGAATGCTCAGCTCAGCAAGGCCACTTGCAGCAATTGCAGGCGATCAAAGAGTTTGAAGAGGGTTCGAGTTCTAGAGAAACTCGTACCGCTGCGATTCGTTCGTTGCCCATCCAACAATTAACACCCGAGGCAGGACATCGGATTCAAGCGGTGGTCGATGACGTAAGCTACTTTCGCAGGATGCCGGCACAGACCGTCGAGAGCGATCCGGATATGTATCGTTTTCTTGTCCGTCACCCCGAGGTGGTTGTGAACATTTGGGATCTGATGGGGATCACCAAAGTCACCTTGAGCCGGGTTGGTGAGTACCAACTGGCTGGCAATGACGGGGCCGGAACCACCTGCAAACTCGATCTTGTCTATGGTAGTGATTCGCTCCATATCTACTACTGCGACGGTTTTTACGACGGAAACCTATGGCCTCGTTCGCTTCGTGGTCAATGTGTTGTGGCGTTATACAACCGTCCGGTTAAGCTCCCAGACGGACGCCCAGGCATGGTCGCTTGGATGGACGCATTCATGCGAATTGAAGATGCAGGAGCGGATCTAATCGTCAAAACGCTCGGTCCGTTGGTGGCCAAGACTGCCGATCAGAACTTCATCGAGTGCGCGAGCTTCATATCGCAAGTCTCGCAAACCGCACGGGTCAATCCTCAAGGCCTTCAGCAGGTTGCATCGCGACTAACGAAGATCAATCCAGAAGTTCGCTCGGAGTTTATGAAGACCAGCGCTGTTGTCTCGATGCGAAGTTCCCAAACAATCAACTCCCAGCAAGCCGTCACCCAAGGGATTGCGACATCCACTCGAAAGCTCGTTCAAAAACGAACGCCTTCGAGCGAAAGCGTCGATCCCGACGAAGCCTTGAGCAACCTCGGTGAGACCGAATCGCCGACGATTCGGATGCTCACGAGCGAAGGTGCTTTTGATCCCCCCAACTAGGCTCCGATAAAGTTTCCCTCTTCATCGTAACGCACCAATGCAAAATAGATGAAGATCACGATGAGCAATGGGACGGCTGCCACGAAGACCAGACTGACGAAAGTCATGAGTCCTACTAGGATGACGAAGAATACCGTCCATAGCCAGCCGGTAGCCTTCCAAAATGCTTTGAAACGCTTCATGAGTCGGTCTTGGTTATTGCTTAGACAACTCTCTTGCCGTTAAACGTAGCCCTGCGGTGTTACCGAAGCGAAGGGCTCCTGGAAGCATGTTTGCATCCTTGATCGATGCGACTTGCGAGAAATCAAAAGAGTTGGGCGTCTCGGGAACTTTCATGGTTTGCGGCCGTAGCACTGCTGCTGCATCAATCATGGTTCCCAATGCGCCCTGAGCTTGCCACTGCCCACCCGAGATGCTCTTGGTGCTCGGAGCGTCGAGCAACGCGAGCAACACCGCTAGCTTGCGCAAGTACAAACTCGGATTGTAACCGTAAGTGTAACAGGCAGCGGGCCGTGGGTTTTTAACAAGAGACTGCTCCGAAGCCCCAAAATTCACGCCCCAAGCGTCATCGATGGCTAGCAGAACCTCGTCGGCCTTGGGAGCCTCGGCAGTTTTCAAATCGCTCAGGAGTCGAATCTTTAGCCCCGGAGTTCCCAGCGGTACGCGGGTTTTGAGCACTCCGACGTTGGTTCCGTCGGCATTGATCACTCGGATCGTTGTCACGTCGTTTTCGGACTTGGCATCGGTGACGGTAAGCGACTTTGCGACGGCGTTTGCAGGTGAGAGGATCGTTTTCCAACCGGTTTGTCGGATCTCTGGCGAAGCTTCCACTTTCGCCGAGACATCCTTGGCCCAACGCTCCAGAAGTTCGGTTTCGAATTCGATCCCACCTTGGGGCTTGGGATGCTGATCATCCCACACGGTCATATCAGCGGCTTTGAGAACCTGAAAATCCCTTTCAAGAATCGGCTCTTCGAGTCCTAATCCAAACAAACGGTTCATAAAACCGTACATCGGAACTCGTGTGACGTGGTTATAGTTGTGTCCAAAATGGGTCGCATTATGAAACGTCACCGCATCGGGTGCACCGTAGAGGCCATAGAGCTTTCTCA
The DNA here is from genome assembly GCA_021298315.1 of Planctomycetaceae bacterium. Taxonomy (GTDB): domain Bacteria; phylum Planctomycetota; class Planctomycetia; order Pirellulales; family Pirellulaceae; genus JBKCUI01. The sequence goes on along the minus strand of JAJTFC010000058.1, from coordinate 3,478 downwards.
ACTCAGGGAATCCGTCCTTGGCCATGTCTTTTGTCCAGTCATTGGCTGCATTGACACCCAAGGGTCTGGGGGCCGTTAGAGCAGCCAACTCGACATTTCCAGTGTTGACTCTCAAACCTACTGCGTTTTCACAAGTGCAACCCCCTTGCATCGACGTACTGACCATAACGACTGGATAAGCACCCGCGAAACGAGGTTCGATTGCTGAGGCGACGAAGGTCTGTGTTCCGCCACCACTAGCCCCAGTAATCGAAATTCGCTTTGGATCGACATCGGGCCGCTGGAGAAGGAACTCAAGCGATTGAATAGAGTTGATCGTTTGCATGCCCATGATATTTTGAAGCATCCCTTCGGCTTTCGTGCTATAGAGAAGCCATTTACCGGGAGCTACCTCAGGGTTAGAAACTTTCGGGTTTCCAAAACCGTGTACGCGCTCGGCGCTGATTTGAAGGTTATCGGCGTTGCCCATCATGTCGTAGTGGAAGACAACAATTCCCATGCGTGCCATCTGAACGCAACGGGCTTGAAGTGGACTGCGAGCTGCCGATTCGAAACGCTCCGCACCTGTGGCCAACTCACGCTTCATCTCGCCATCGGCAGTGTAGTAAAAACGACCGTTTGCCCAGTGGCCATGCGGGCAGAGCACTGCAGGACGTTTTTGTCCTTCAGGCAATGGGCTCGTTGGGGTGTAGAGGCTGCCGGTAACGAACAAGCCAGGAAGGCTCTCAAAGTAAACCTTTTCGATCGCATAACCATCTAACTCGCGTCGAGAGTGAACCACAGGTTCGACCGCAGCGAGCGTTGGCATCGGGTACATCCCTAGCGATACAAGCATCTGCTGGCGCAGTTCTTTGGCACGCGACTCCCAAGCCTCTTTGGTTTCGGGAACGGCAAATGGAAAATGTCCATCGAGATCCTTGATCGCGTACTTCGACTCGGCCAAGGGAGTTGGCTCAATAGGTTCTTTCGCAAGACCCGTACTCGAGAGCGGATGCGAAAGTCCCAAAGTCAGCGACAAACTCAAGGCTGTCGATCCCCAGCGCACAAAGGTTGATCGAACTGGCTTGAGTCCAGAAATTTGCTTTTTCATGGGGAGGTTTCCTTGGTCAGGAATGCATGAGGATGCGGTGGGATACCCTAGGGGCTACAATCGAGTCGGAATTATAACAACTCCGAGTTCTTCAGGAATAATTGTGGCTCGGAATTTATGCCATAGGTTTTATCCGTACTAGGAGGGACGTATTGGGATGTCGTCGATATACGAGCCAAATACCGTTCAGACGCTTCGAGTACGAGCACGAGTACGAGTACGAAAAAACCGAGTTTAAACCTAGCTAAAATACACGAAGAACCCAACTTTTAAGACAGATGGATCGAAAACATGCTCTTGTACCACAGCCCGATCTTTGAAAAGCACGATACGGGAAACCATCCCGAATGCTCGGCTCGAATCGCCAAGGTCAACGAAATGCTCGATCACAAAGGCTGGATCGAGCGATGCACGAAACCCAATTGGATTGCTGCGACGATCGAGCAGTGCAAGCGAAATCATACTCCAGAGTACATCGAGCAATTGCACCGATGGAGCGATCAAGGAGCAGGGCGGGTCGAATCCGACACGGTCGTCTCGGTCGGCTCCTGGGACGCAGCAACCCTAGCGGCCGGTGCAGCTTGCGATGCCGTTAGGAGAATCTGCGACGGCCAGGAGACACAAGCCTTTTGCGCGATCCGGCCACCGGGCCATCACGCGCTCAAGGATGCTCCGATGGGTTTTTGCCTTCTGAACAACGTCTCGATCGCTGCCCACTACGCAAGATCGCTCGGATGCAAAAGCGTCTTGATCGTCGACTGGGATGTGCACCATGGAAATGGAACCCAAGCTTCGTTTTGGGAAGATCCTGCCGTTGGATTTGTTTCGATCCATCGCTTTCCGTTCTATCCAGGAACCGGACGCAAAGACGAGACTGGTTCAGGGGTAGCCTTGGGGACCAAGGTGAACATTCCCGTTGCTGCCGACACCGGAGCGAAGTCGTTTCTCGACCAACTCGCCACGAAAACTCAGGAGCTTGCGCAAAAAATCAAACCGGAGTTGATCCTTTTGAGCGCCGGATTCGATGCCCACATCGCAGATCCAGTCGGCGGACTGAGCCTTGAATCCGAGCACTTCTTTGAGGCAGGAAAATGGATCGCACAATTAGCCAACGAGCACTGCAAAGGGCGACTCGTTTCGCTCTTAGAAGGTGGTTACCACTTGCAACACATGCCCGATTGCGTCGACGCGCACCTGCGCGGCATGGACGCTATTGCCCCCGGTTAAACAGAGTCGACAACGAGACCAAACCAAGGACATAGACCAGCAGGAAGACAATATATGCGATGCCGACAACTATGCCTCCCGCCAGACAGGCAAGCCATGCCAAGGCAGGAGCGACCGTTACGTTATACTTTTTCATGATGTTTTTATTGATCATTTGTCGCAGCATCCAAATCGATGCGATAAAAATCATCACGGATATACCGCAATTAACGAATGCAGAAACTGCGTCGCCGGCCTCTAATTTGCCTTGAACAATCGCAAAGATAAGCAAAATCAGTCCCAATACACCCGGCAAAGTGGCACCAACAACCCAACCGATCCCGATCGCACCAAGCCACCAGCCCCAAGGCTTTCTTTGTTTAAGCCCATAGCCCGCAGCAAGGTCGTATCCAACAGTAGGTAGAGCTAGCATCAATAAAAACGGTAGGGAAGCAATAGCCATGATCCCTGTGGTTAGAAACGAAGAAAAGATCCCAACTGCTAGACCTAATGAATGCAAGCCCGCAAAGACCAGATAGACCGTTGCGATTGCATCGAGGTCCTCCATGCTAGAACTCGCAGCAGCGGATCTGCCGTCATTGAATCCACCTCGCTTGCCGGACTTGGCATTGGGGTCCTTGAATGCATCAAGTGCTTTGGAGTCCCTTTGGCTTTGCGAAGGCCCGGTGCTTTCGACTTTTTTCTCTGCTCGCGAAAAGTCGCTTGCAGTGAGTTGATCGAGCAATTGGCCCATGGTGTTGCTGGGGCCAGAGGCCTTTGGCTGAAGCTTCGACGCTTGAGTGTTAGCAGGCTGGGCTTTGGGAGGCTGAGTTTTGCTTGGCGTTGCAGCACTGGCTTTGGGAGCCGCCCCAGGAGGAACATCCACCAGGGCCCCACATCGGCATTTGACCTTCTTGCCAATCGCAGAATCAGGAGCGTTGAGCTTGGCATTGCAACTTGAACAGGCGACGATTGGCACAGGTAGAGAAGACTCGCAAAAAGGATTTGGGTTGCATTTTTTTGATCAGACAGATCCGTCTGATCCGTCTGATCCGTCCGATCTGTCTGATCCGTCCGATCTGTCTGATCCGTCCGATCCGTCCGATCTGTCTGATCCGTCCGATCCGTCCGATCCGTCTGATCTGTCCGATCTGTCCGATCCGTCTGATCTGTCCGATCTGT
>JAJTFC010000177.1 GCA_021298315.1 Planctomycetaceae bacterium | reverse complement strand
CTTTGGTAGTGGATCTCCCGCAGAGATCCGGCTCTTTGGTAGTGGATCTCCCGCAGAGATCCGGCTGTTTGGAAGAAGAAAACGCAAAGGTGCAAAGTCGCAAAGGCGCAAGGAAGACCGAAAACCTCCGGCAAGTCCAAGTGGGCCATTGGCGCGACGGGGCTTCGGCTTGAGAACAAGAGATAGCCCGAGAAGAGATCGCCCGAGAACAGGGAAAAAAGCAAAAAAAGCTTGGGAATCCAATAGGGGAATCCGTTGGGCGGCGGGCGAACGAAGCTCCGGACCAGAAGAAAACGGTTTTTTCTGCGAACCGATGGTCAGGAGAAAGAGTCTAGTAGAAGAACGAGTTGGCCTAGCGACGGCGCTGGGATTCGGTTAAAATTCGAGACGTTCGGGGTGTAGCGCAGTCTGGCTAGCGCATCTGGTTTGGGACCAGAGGGTCGAAGGTTCGAATCCTTTCACCCCGACTATCGAAAAAGCCTTGGTTTCCTTTGTAAATCCAAGGCTTTTTTCGTTTTCGTTGCGACCGTGCCGTCGTCCTCGGTCGCTTTGATAAAGCGACGTGACCCGATCGCGGTATTTGAGTAGCACGGGGGCGAACCCCTCGTTCTTTTCCGGCGGGATAGAGACGGCTGCCCTGGCGACGTGTTCGTCCACGAGGAGGGCGGATATACTTGCACCGTCCAGGCGATAAGGCTCATGATGCGTTGTGGGGCAATCATGAGCGGCTCTGGTGACGGTGAAATGGGCGAGTTCTTCGAAATGCTCCTCGATGGAACGAGGGGGAAGTGGACCCCAAGACGATCAAGATTAGAGTACCACCGGCTAGTTCATAATCGAACTGGATGAAACAAATCAGGGGTCTATTCTTACTGGGCGCGCGATGCCATCATCGCCGTTAAGGTCTGCGAACTCAGGAACAGGCGGTAGGGATTGCCCGGCAGTTGTGCGAAATCCCATCGCTGGTAGAACGCCCTGGCCCGATCGTCAACGCAGTCAAGGATGACTGCCACGAACGCAAACGTCTGGCCCGCTTCATAGCAATCACGCAGAGCCTGTGCCAGCAGCAGATTACCCAACCTATGTCCCTGAAGGGTCACGCTCACCCCCAGCCAAGCGAGGATTGCAACAGGTAACGCTCGTCGCGGCAGTTTTTTAGCCAGATCCGAGGGCAGGTCACCAAAATCAACCTGCCCCGTCGCCAGCGTGTAGAAGCCAGCGACCGCCCTGTCTTGATCGATAAGAACTTTCGAGGCCGAGAGTCGCTTGTCTTGATGCTGCAATGCCTTCGTGTGCAACCAATCGTTGACCTCGCTCTGGCCACAATCAAATCGACGCCGAGGATGACTTCGCTGCAGCGGTTCAAGAGAGAACCCCAAAGGCAAGGCGACCCCGGTCACGTCACGCCCCGCATGATGGCTCCCAGCCGTTTCTGGGCGGGTGTCAGTTTCGTTGGGACTTGCAAAGCCTGCCAGAAAGCCAGTTGCTCGTCGGGACTGAGTCGAACCGTCTGCTCGCGGGCACTGGCAACCTCCCGACGAGCTTGCGCAACGGTCACCGTTCGGACGTAATCACTGACGCTGATCCGGCGCAATTCCGCAGCGTCGGTCAGTGCCTGTTTACTTTCCAAATCCAAGCGTACCATCAAAGGACTGGCTTTTTGGCTAGACGTCACCTTTGTGTGTTTGGTCATCGTCGTTTCTCCTTACCAGTATTGTATTGCACAGTGCAATACAGTCAAGACATCTCGAACCGCACAAACGGCTCGTTGCCTTATCTTGTTCCTTTGGAGTTTCTGTTGCAGATAGAGCGCACCATTTCCCAGGTCAGGTCAGGGTATTGCGGTCGTAAAGCATTGAGGATCACTTTCGTTGGCTTGCGCATTTCGTTGAGCTTATGAACATCCTTTTCTAGCTGCGTCCATCTAGCCCTTTTGGGGCCCGCCGACTTGGGGTCGACTGCCGCAGGCGTTGCTTGTTGTTCCTTCGGTGGAGCTTGTTCGACTGCGGTAAACGTATGCTTGCGATTGGCTTCGATGAGAGCAAACTCGGTTTGCAGGTTCTCAATTAGCCCAGGTATCGCTTCGTTTTCCTCGGAGGTGAAACCGAATTTTTTCCACATCGCCCCACATTCGTCGACCTTGTCGTAATAAGCTTCGATCGTCCGCGTTCCCTCCACGGGTACCAGCCCCCTAAGCAGGTCAATGTACGGATACCGAAGCTGTCTTGCTCTGGTTCGAGAAATGAGTTCTGCGACTTGCGGTTGTTGCCTTGCGTGTCGATACAACTTTCGGGACTCATCGAAGCGAATGAATGAAGCTCGATAGGTTTCCATAAGGCGATCGAAAAGCGCCCAGCATTCTTCCGCCTTTGGCCCCCGATCGTCGGGCGACTGCGTACCCGGCAATGGTTCATGCTTGTCGCAGTTGTAGATATCCATGAGGTCGACGATTGCGCGATTGTACAAGCCGGCGACCGGGTCAATTCCCTCTTTTTGCGTTGTCATTTTATGAACTCCCCTAGCGAACAAAGTTCGATCACTCCGCCGGGTTGTCTGTGGGTACAACCTCGACGGGTGGTCGTTCGGTCGATAGCTAGTCGACCTGTTTCGGGCGATTGCTAAGACCACTCTACCAAAAACGCAAAGTGACGCTTGTTCCTTTAGGCAAAAATCGGAGTAGCCCTAGCAGCGGTGGATCTGTTTCTCGACTCAGCGACCGAGGTCGGTGGAAATCGCAACTGGGTTGGGTTACAGCCTCAAGACCGTCGAGCGCGAACTCGATAGCTTCAAGTTGACCGGCGAGTTTCAGTTTGTCGGCTCGGGCACGTCGGGTACATATGGGTTAGTGATGGTGGGGAGCTAGGAGTTACCATCGAAATTACCGGGAGTCTCGATCAGTCCAGGGGTATCGCAGGTAATTCGGTAGCCAAGGAAGGCATATCCACTTTTTTTTGAAAAGACCCTAGTACCGATCATGCATCATCCGATTACAATTCTGTATGATTCAGTTCATCCAAAGCGACCTGGAGTAGAGAGTATTGGTTCCATGCTGAATGAAATCAACGGTGAATCTTTAATCAAAGGGCAAGGTGTCATTGCGGAAACCGCCTCTGCTTACATTCGGGGTATAGATCAACAGATCGCAATAGTCGACTCGGACCGGGAAATCACCTATGGAGATCTCAGAGACCGCGTCGCTTGTCTGGCTGCGACCATTCGACAGATGTTCCATGGGATTGAAAATCCGGTTGTCGCGATCGCAATGCCCCAAGGTATGGATTTCGTCATTGCTCTCCTGGGTTCCTTGGAAAGCGGTTGTTTCGTGGTCCCGCTGGACACGGCAATTCCACCAAAACGCATGGAGGAAATTCTTGTAAAGACAGCTCCGGATCTGGTGATTGCCGGAACGCGAACGCAACTTGAACTCCAATCGTTCAAGCACTGTTGGAATGTACGCATCCTGAATGAGGTATGCAGTGAAAACAACAAAGCGTTTTTCGGAACCCCTGTTTCCAGTTGGAAAGGGATCGTCCTTTACACTTCCGGATCAACAGGGGAGCCTAAAGGGGTGCTCATGTCAGGAAAGATGCTAATTCGCGAAGCCAAGACGTTGATCGATCGTCTAGGCATTGTGAAAGAGGATCGGATTTCCAATCTGCTTTCTCCTAGCGTTATTGGTGGGTTACGAGAGATTTTCACGGGACTGCTTTCCGGTGCCACGCTCTATCCGGTTCGCGTGAAGGAACTAGGTCTGCAGGGGTTAATCGATAAGCTTCATCGCCACGAGATCACAATCTGCCGAATGGTAAGTAGTCTCTTCAGATCTCTTTGCCATGCACTCACCCCAGATCATCAACTGAACTTTAGGAGGCTCTACATAGGAGGCGAACCTTTGATCGCGTCGGATGTCGCGCTATTCCGCAAGCATTTCTCTCCCGAGTGTCAATTGTCTAATGTATTTGGGGCGACGGAATTCGGGCTTGTTACTCACTACACTTTACCCGCCGATTTTGAAGAAATGAACTTAGAAACTGTTCCCATTGGAGCAGCAAATGATGGATATCAACTAATCGTCGTCGATGATGATGGAAGCGAGGTGTCGCAGGGAACCCCGGGAAATCTTGTTGTGGCTGGTGAGTGTATCGCGGAGGGTTATTGGACCGGCGCAAATGACCCAATCGACCGGTTTCGCAGTCTGCCTAATCGCCCAGGGTGGCGTGTTTTTAATACATCGGATCTGGTTCGGTTAGATAGCTCGGGTCAGTTCGAGTACTTGGGGCGCTCGGATACTCAGACGAAAATCGCCGGAAATCGCGTGGAATTGATGCAGGTGGAGAACATCCTACGAGGCGCCAAAGATGTCCGCGATGCAGCGGTGATCAGCCTTGATTTTGAGGGCAGCAAAGGCCTTTATGCACTTGTTGAGCGTGACAAGGGGACCACGGAGGACTTGGTTTTGCTATGCAAAGTGCATCTTCCAGACCCGGCTGTTCCCCGACATATCATCGAATGCTCAGCGATTCCGAGGAGTTTCCAGGGAAAACGGGATCGCAGAGCTGTTGTCCGGCATGTTCAGGAATTTCTGGAGCAATCTTCAATCAGTAGGCACTGCAATTCCTCGTCGGACGTGGAGTTGGTTGATCGCGGGGAGACTCTCAAGATCATTTGGCGACAGGCAAATAGATTGCCGAAGGATGCAATTGTCGACCCGAATAGTGTTTTCAACGCGGACTCACTTTCGTCGCTCGATTTCTTAATCAATATACGAAACCACCTAAACATTGAATTAAGCCCACAGGAGCTTAAAGACATCGGAACATTTAGCTGCTTGGACGAAATGGTCAACTCGCCAAATCGACGCCAAATTTCCACAACACAAACCCACTGCATACGGCTTTCGGAAAGCAAACCTGGCCCAGCTCTGTTCCTGTTGCATGGGGCAACAGGTGAAGTTGCCATTTATGGGGATCTTGTCGATGCATTGAGGCCCGAAATAACCGTCTACGGGGTCAACGCCGATAGAGATTTTCTTTCAAAGCAGAAAAATCTAGATTTTTCCTTGATCGTTCGTTCCGCCGTGCAATCGATCCAAAATCAGCAACCAGCCGGTCCTTATCTTTTAGCTGGGTATTGTTTTGGTGGGAATCTTGCCCACGAAGTCGCGTCGGAATTGATTCGCCGGGAATCGCAAGTCGCATTTTGCGGATTAATTGATAGTTTTCTTCCGCAGAGGATCAGATATCCAAAATCATGGGATCGTTACCTTTCGATCCTAACAAATTTTCCAATCTGGTTTTTCGATGCACTACTGAATAGACAAATCTCAAGCAATTGGAGAAGGTACAAACGACAAGTAAGCAATCCTCTTGCCAGGCTCGGAGATTTGTTGTTTTTGGACGATTCATACAAAGAAATAGTTCAGGCGATGCTCTTAGCGTGTGACAATCACGTTCCGGTCGACAGTGGTATCCCAATTCGGATGTATCTTTCCAAAGTTCGTCCCCTTTTGCATTCCCATTCGATAGAGAGGCAATGGAAGAAAGCTACTGGGGGAAATTTCCGATGTACCACCGTCCCAGGAAACCACGCGACCTTGATGCACCCACCTTATATTACGGCTCTTGCAGATGTACTACGAGATGACATCGCCGAAGTTTTGAGGAGCGAAAAATCCCGTGCATGAAGCTAATTAGATCAGACGCCATCGCCAGAAAATCAAAAGGAGCAACTAGTCATCACGGACTTCCTTGGGTAATCAGTCATTGATCGCGAGCCTTCCGATGAAGCCTCAGCAATGAATCGGATATATCCAATGCATTGGAAGCGTTTTCGATCGGAAAGCGGTAAATATCGGATCCAACATGGTCGAAAAGGTACTTTTTCATGGTTGTCTCGATTCAATTACGAGCACGAGCACGAGCATCGCTTAGCTTTCCCTTGTTCGATTGGAGCCCATAGAGTCAAGTAAATCGAGGAACTCCATTACTCCCGCTTCGTGCATATTTAGCCTAGTTGCCCCGCCTGGAGACTTAAGTAGCGTTTCCGTTATCTTTCGGCCTTTATTCGAGTACGTCTTCTCGCTTCTCTCTAATTCATTGACTTTGCACGAATAAATCAATTGGTTCTTCGGTATGAATCCATTCAAGACATGGCAGTTGAAGAAGTGGATCACACGGTTCTCGTGATCCAAAATCAGCGCAGCATCCGCCCCAAACCAACTTCGTGGCATGATCGATGTGCGGCCCGGGCAACGGGGCATCCATTCGAAGTCCAACAGCTCGCGAGGATCCGTAAATGCCCATCGGCTACTACGGATCAGCGTCCAACCAAACCAAAAGGGCAGGGATGCGATTGCCAGCAAGAACAAGAAAAAAATGATCACGATTGGCAAATCGCTCGGCTGAGGTCCTTCGGAGCTCGATAGGAAAATCCCGTATACGAACCATCCGATCAGCGCCGAACCTATCAGCATCAGTAGCCCACCATAGAATTGCAACCGCAAACGGGTTGACTGAGAGTTGATGAACCTAGTGAGAAAAAACAAGCCTCCCGCAACCATCGCTAAGATCGAAAACAAGTACTCATCGCCGTATCGATTAGGGATGACGATGCGTGATTTCTCGGGCGAGGATTTCAGATACTCCACGACGATCTCGTCCTTGCTTTGCGGTTTAAAGGCAGAAGCACTGCTGGGCTTATGCCTCCAGGTTTTGACGGAGTCCTTTCCTTGTTGCGATGCTCCACCTTCGACTTCATAACTGTAGTGGATGATTTGGGTAGTGTAAGACTTCCCCTTCCTTGAACTCGTTTGGGTACTCGATGAGGTAATGCGGCCTGTGGCATTGGTCCCTTCCCTCATAAATCGCATGTCTTGGTACAACCACCATCCATACGATCCTATCCCTCCGAGAAAAAACAAAATCGCCCATCGTAGAAACGATCTGCTCGTTGCCTTTTTTTGCTCGGCCTTCAACAGCGATGCATTCTCGGGAATGATCTCGACCTCGGTTTTTGTTTCCATCTCGTTGACCTGTCCTCTTAACTAAAAGCTAGTTTTTCTGCTCTCCCGCAGGAATTGTGGGTTAGGTAATGGTTTAAGTGCTTTGCCCAGCACCTGCCACCTATCGACCAAGCCAATACGGACCAGCAAATTTCACTGACGAGGCCATCGTTTAATCGTTTCGCAGCGTGACATACAGCAATAATCCAGGGACGATGGATGTACCGGTGAGTGTGCCTAATAAGCTCGATAGGCCTCGCGCCAAGGAGGTGACACTCGTTTTCTCGTCCATCACAGCAGCGATATTCGCGAAAAATATCCCGAAATTGATCAGCAGCAGAACAAAGTACATGGAAGCTGCGATCTGCCCAACGCCAATCGACCATTCCTGATCGAGCAACAAGCCGATGCCAGCCACGAGGATACCTATGCAGACGAGGGAATTGGCTATGAACAGCATTCCACCCACGGAAAGCACGGCTTTAGGTGCTAGGAAAATTGCAATCGGGTTCAGGAATACGAGTCGACTCAATCCGAACAGGATGCAAAGAACGGCTGTGATCAAGACGAGAGTATCCTGATTCAATTTCAGGGTTATTCCACTACGCTTTTCTGCGGATTCCTTTTTTGCTGCGGTTGCTTTGACGGGCGCCTGATAGGGTACATGAGTCGCGGTCGGAACCCCTAGCTCGGGAAAGTTTTGATCGAATAAGCTTGCGAGATTGTTCGATGGGAGACTAGAGCCGAACGGATCTAAATCGGCTTCTTTTGGTTGATTGCGATTGGGAATCGAAACCATCTTTTCGCAGGCGGAACATTTGAATGATTTTCCGGACATCGATATCTTTGCTTGATACGATTTCCCGCACTGGCAGCGTACCGGAATCATTTCGGTTTGAATCGTGGGCTCTGCTACGGTGGAGACCTGAGAGCATTTCGGGCATTTGATTTTCCTTCCAGCTAGTTCGTCTTTGACTTTTAGCTTGGCTCCACAAGTGCATGCATGTTCGATGGGCATTTTAGTAAGTCCCAAAATTCAAGGGTGGTTCGCGGGAACAACGTCGGCTATCGGGATGATCCAAGATCGGTCCTGATTGCCGCTATTTAGTCATTGGCCAAAGCAGGTCCAAGATGTGGCGAGCAATATCAGAATTATTCGTGGAAATTCGAGCCAGCAGCGATTTTCATGATAAAAACGCAGGGCTTTCCCCCGCTGTTTTTTGGGTGGAGTCCGCTCAGGACCGGAGTTCTCTGGCCGATTAGGGCGTATAATGGATTCTTGGCCCTTGGACCCCAACCCCCCCTCCCTCCCCTGCTCCATGTTCCACCTTCAGCATCTTTCTCCGCAAGCTTTACGCATCGGGATCCTGTCCCCTGCTCTGCTCCTGTGTGGTTCGCTACTCTCGCACCTGTTGGTACTAGCCTTCGTTTTGTTTCCGGCCTCCGTTGCCGTGGGCCAAAGCCCGATTGCCCAAAACAACGATGCGTTCGAAACCCATATCCGACCGCTCCTTGCCGAAAAGTGCTTCTCCTGCCACGGTCCTACCAAGCAATGGTCTAGCCTGCGATTGGACTCCGCTCTAGCCCTCGCAAAGGGAGGAGACTCCGGCCCCGTCATCCTTGCCAACCAACTCGAATCGAGCCCCCTGCTCGATCGAATCCTTGGATCTAGAAATCGGCTGGGGTCGTTTTCTCCTCGGATTGTTTTGAAGTCGTCTTCGTGATTCATAAGGCGTCGCGAGAAAAAACAGTTCAAAGTCGGTTTGTGAATCCCTAAATATATTGGGATTTTGTGGCCGCGGTGAGTTTTTTCTCGGGTCTCGATGGGAACATTGTCAGGGAAATCCTCAAAGAGGACCATCGTGTCAGCTATGGTGTTTCTAGACTAGGCTTCTGCGGTGCATGAGG
>JAJTFC010000176.1 GCA_021298315.1 Planctomycetaceae bacterium | reverse complement strand
TGCCGGAGTCGTTGAGGCTGGCAAGTCGGTGGTTTTGTATGACGGTCATTGCAACTTTTGCAAGGGGCAAGTTTCGAACTTGCGAAGGTTCGACTTGTTTCATCGATTGCAGTTCGTCTCCTTGCACGAACCGTTTGTTTCGGAGATTTATCCCGACTTAAGCTACGATCAATTGATGGAGCAAATGTGGGTGGTGGCTCCTAACGGGAAACGGTATGCGGGGGCTTATTCGGTTCGTTATCTCTCGCGTTTGCTTCCGATGTTATGGCCGCTTGCTCCGATGATGCACATTCCGGGGCTGATGCCGTTGTGGAGTTATTTGTACAAAGCGGTGGCCAAGCGTCGTTATCAGATCGCCGGACGCGATTGTTCCGAGGGGACTTGTTCGATCCATGCCGGCAAAGGCCGCAAAGATCTCTCACCGTAGCACGACTCTCTTTCGTAGCACGGTCCTCCGAGGCCGTGCGTTGTGGATTGAAATATGCCGCGCATGAGGTCGAAGCCGATGCTGCGGTGGTCTATCCGCGTCCTCGAACGATATAGCAGCCCCTCCAAGTATTCCCGTTCCAGTTGGCGAAATAGTAACCGTAGTTCCGAACGCGAATACCCCATCGCATGCGGCCAACGAAGTCCAACGCCGCTGTCAATAACGTCAACGATGTCAATTCTGTCCGCTGTCAATGCAGTCAACCTTGTCAATGCCGTCAATGACGTCCAAATCGCACAACCGCCAGGCGGCTGTGCACAAAGGCGTTCATGAAATTACGGTTTACTCTGATTCCCGACAGTGATTTCGGAGAAATCACCGACACTGCGTCCGCCCACGGCGGACGCAGGGGGACTGGACGGCATTGACCTCGTTGGGCGATTGATGCCAACGCGAACTTAATTTTTCTCGTCGACCAGCAACAAGAATGCTAGCCTTTATCACTCTCAGGGGGTGAATCCGTCTTGGAACCAAGCCCCCAGATTGCTATGTTAACCTCCACGTTCGAGCAAAAAAGGATCCGCGATTTGCGTGCGAAAGGAATCGGTTCGATGTCAAAGTCATCCAATGCTAAGCAGTCGGTTCATATTCGTTGGCTTATCCGCCGCGATATGGACGCGGTGCTTGAAATCGAATCGGCGAGCTTCGAATTCCCCTGGACCGAAGACGAATTCATCAACTGCCTACGCCAACGCGATTGCATCGGTATGGTCGCCGAATACGCCGAACAAGTGGTCGGCTTCATGGTCTATGAACTACAACCGACGAGCATCCATGTTCTGTCGTTTGCTGTGCATCCAGAGTTTCGTCGCAAGTCCGTCGGTACGACCCTGGTGCAAAAACTGATTTCCAAACTCGCTTATCAGCGCCGCAATCGAATCCAACTCGAAGTTCGCGAAACCAATCTAGCCGCTCAACTCTTCCTCAAACACTTGGGTTTTCGCGCAACAGGAGTTTTGCGAAGCTTCTACGAAGACTCCACCGAGGACGCTTTCTTGATGCAATACCGAGGCGAAGCAGGCTGGGAAACACAAATTCCCTCCGAACAAGTCTTCCGCGATCGAGCAGGCTGAATCGCATGACCCATCGCAAGGTCGTTTACTCCGCTCCCCGCTTCAACGTCGAACAAGTTGTCGAGCAACTCCAAGACGGAACGCAACTGACTCGAACCATCGTTCGTCATCCGGGTGCCGTGGTCGTGCTACCTGTCTTGGATGACGGTCGAGTCTGCATGATCGAAACCTATCGCGTTGCAATCGATCGGTGGCATTTGGAACTCCCCGCCGGAACCATGGACAAAGGGGTTCCTCCAATCGAACTTGCGGCGATCGAATTGCAAGAAGAAACAGGATTTCTTGCCGATGAGTTTGTCTTGCTTCACACCTTTGCGATGTCTCCGGGAATACTCGACGAGAAGATGCACTTATTCCTCGCCAAAGGTCTCAAGGAAGGGCCGACGGCTAGAGAGCCGGGCGAGCAAATGCGAAATGTTCTTTTGAGTTGGCCTCAGATCGATCGATTGTTGCGGGATGGCCAGATCGCAGATGCCAAAACTTTGGTAGGATTGCTATGGTATCTAAGGTACCGAGAGCATGCTTGAGAGACATCTGAGAATCACCGATGAAAGAGTATTTGCAAAGCAACAAGCACAAGTCCCGTGCGAGACTGAGGGTTCCGACGGCGCATGTGGCCATCGAAGCGGCCCATGCCGGATCGATGGCGTTGCTGGACTATTTTCGCAAACCACTTGAGGTCCGAGCCAAGGGCGTAGCCAATTACGTCAGCGAGGCGGATTTGGCGGCCGAATCGGCGGTGGTTCAAACGATTCAAGATGCGTTTCCCACGCACGCGATATTATCGGAGGAGTCCCATAGCGATCGGGCCGATGCCGAACATTCTTGGATCATCGATCCACTCGATGGCACGAATAACTTCATCCATGGAATCCCTCACTTTGCCGTATCGATCGGGTATTATCAAAGCGGCCAAGGAGTTCTCGGAATCGTAACGTCTCCTGCCACCGGCGATTGGTTTGTCGCAGCCCGAGGCGAAGGTGCTTGGTTCAATGGTCAGCCGATCCGTGTAGGGAGTGCCCAGGGGCTTGAACAAGCGATGATCGCTTGTGGCTTTTACTACGATCGAGATCAGATGATGCAGTCGACCCTCGATACCATTGGCGATTTGTTCCGGTGCGAGATCCATGGGATTCGCCGCTTTGGCGCCGCAGCCCTCGACCTGGCTTATGTTGCCGCCGGTTGGTTCGATGGATTCTTCGAGTACCGTCTAAGCCCATGGGACGTCGCCGCCGGTGCGGTATTGATCCAGGAGGCTGGCGGGACTCTCAGCGATTGCCAAGGTAACCCAGTGACGCTAAATCGACCCACGAGCGTTTGTGCTTCGAACCCGAAATTGCATCCCAAGCTGCTTGAGATGGTTGGAAAAAGAATTCCAAAGATCTCCGAGTAACCAGAGTTTCTCAAGACCTATCGAACAAGGGAGATAGAGGGGATTTGAACCCCCGACCTTCGGAGCCACAATCCGACGCTCTAACCAACTGAGCTACTACCTCCATCGAGTACAACAAAGTTTAGTAATACCCTGTTTTTCAGTCAACCGCTTGCATCCTTGTTGTCGCAACGATTGAAAAAAAAGCCTGGAGAGTTACGATTTACCCGATGTACAAGGCTTCCTTGGAAGCAAATTCCCCAGTTAGCTTACTTTATCTCGAGAAACCCCTTAGGTGTAGCCTATGAAGTATTCCCTCCCTGTCGCCCTGCTGGCGACGATCGCATCTGCCAGTTTCGCCCAAGCTCAAGAGTGGGCGGATGTGACGATCAAGTTCGTGCTCGACGGTGCTTCGCCCGCTGGAGCGGCTGTGAATGCCAACGCAGATGCTTTTTGTGCAAAGCAGCAGATCCCTACCGAAAGATTGGTCGTCGATGGCACTTCCAAGGGGATTGCCAACATGGTTTTCATGATCGATGGCAAGCAGACGAAACTTGCAGGCGATCAGATCCATCCGTCGCTCAAGGAAGTTCCTGCGGCCAAGCCTGTGTTGGACAACGTCAATTGCCGATTCATCCCCCACATTTTGCCCGTGCGTGTTGGGCAAACTGTCGAGGTCAAGAACTCCGACAGCACCAGCCACAATGCCAAGTTCGTCTTTTTCAACAATGACGAGTGGAATCAAGTGATCCCCACCGGTGGTAGCAAGACCTTGCAAATCAAAAAGGCCGAAAGCGGACCTTCGAAGGTCGAGTGCAACATCCACCCATGGATGACCGCTTACCACATCGTGACCGATCATCCTTATGTTGGAATCAGCAACGAAAAGGGAGAGATCAAGATCGAGAAGTTGCCCGCTGGAGTCGAGCTGACCTTCAAGCTTTGGCACGAAGCGCAAAACAAATTCGATGAAGTCGCAGTCAACGGCAAGCCAGATAGCTGGAAGAAAGGAAACGTCAAGTTCACTCTCAAGCCTGGTGCTAATGACCTAGGGACCGTGTCGCTCAAGCCAGATAAGTTCAAACCCTAAGTCTCAGGTGGCATTCTTAGAGTCGTTCCGCTAAATCATCAGGCGTGCCCGGAAGCTTTTTTCAGGCACGCCTTTTCATTTCATCGTTTCGAGAATTCTTCAAGTCGATCGGTACTTATCGCATGTCATCACTTCCTTCGCAGCGGATTGTTATTGTCGGTGGGGTCGCGGCTGGTGCATCGGCAGCAACGAGAGCAAGAAGGATCGATCCTCATGCCGAAATAACGATCCTGGAGAAAGGGCCGGCAGTCTCCTTTGCCAACTGCGGGCTACCGTATCATCTCGGAGGAGAAATCGCCGATCGAAACAAGCTGCTCGTGGCTACGCCGGAGCTGTTTTGGAATCGATTTCGCATCCGTGTGCGAACCCACGAAGAGGTGATTGCGATCGATCGAGAATCGAAATCCTTGATGGTCAGGGATCGCTCTGATCCTAGTACAACATTGACGCAAGTTGGCTATGACAAACTCATCTTGGCCATGGGAGCTGAACCGGTGTTGCCACCCTTTGCGCAGCAACCTTCCTCCAACGTCTTTCAGCTTTGGACCCTACCGGATATGGATGGGATTCTCGACTGGATCAAGCGGTCGAAGCCTAGGCGGGCCTTGGTCGTCGGTGCCGGTTTTGTTGGGCTCGAAGTCGTCGAGCAATTGCACGGCATCGGGATCGAGGTCGACTTGGTTGAACGTTCCGCGACGATCCTCAATCGACTCGATCCGATTTTTGCCAACATGGCTTGTAACGCATTGCGTCAAGAATCGATTTTTCCAATCAATGCTCAGAGCGTTTTGGAATTCATCAAGGAGGGGGATCGGGTTACGGCAGCGGTTTTGTCCAATGGGCAAACGATTCCTACCGATTTGGTGATCCTGGGCGTGGGGGTTCGCCCTCGAACCAAACTCGCACAACAAGCCGGCCTTGCGATCGGAGATGCTGGGGGAGTGGTTGTCAATGAGTTCATGCAGACCAGCGATCCATCGATTTACGCGGCAGGTGATTTGATCGAGTACACCCACCAGATCACCCAAATGAAAACCTTGAACCCACTGGCAGGACCCGCCAATCGGGCAGGAAGAATCGCAGGCGAGCATGCGGCCTCGGGCAAGTCGCAACCGATGGGTGGCGTCCTCGGGACATCGATCGTTCGTATCTTTGAAACCACGGTGGGCATGACAGGTCTGAACGAAAAATATCTCGACCAACACAAAATGCCTTATCGAACTGCGATCGTACAAGCGACCAACCACGCTTCGTATTTCCCCGGTGCAACCAATATGCAACTGAAAGTCTTGTATGAGGCACCCAGTGGTCGTATTCTCGGAGCCCAGGGGGTCGGAGGAGAAGGTGTCGATAAAAGGATCGATGTTTTGGCCACGGCCATGACCCTTGGTGGCACGGTCTACGATCTGGCGAGGATCGATCTTGCCTACGCACCTCCTTATGGTTCTGCGAAAGATCCGATCCACATGATTGCCTTTACGGCGATCAACGACTTACAAGGTCATCCCAGACTCTTGCCTCCATCTGCCGACCTAGAGGGATATCAAGTCGTCGATGTTCGGACAGCCAAAGAACGAAGCGAGTTGCCACTGCCAGGTGCTGTCGCGATCCCCATCGATGAAATGCCCGAAGGCTTTAGCAAGTTGGATCCAAAACTTCCGACGGTGGTCGTTTGCCATAGTGGCAAGCGTGCTCATATCGGAGCGTGCCGACTGCAAGCGTCGGGGTTCACTCAAGTGTTCAACCTCACCGGTGGCATGTCGGTCCGCTCTCAAATTCCATCAACATAGTCTTTTCTGTAGGCTCTTGAGGGTTAATCATACTCGTCCTCGTACTCGTACTCGTACTCAGTGAAACGGTACTCGAACTCGAAGGAAGGTATTGGGATCTTGTTGACATTCGGCCCAAATACCGGGGTTCCAGGTTCCTTGAAAAGCCGATCGACTTGTAAAGCAATTATCGAATAGGCTGCAACTGTTTACGCCATTTCTTCTGACCGCTACCGAGTAAACTCAACGGCTTAGTGGTGGTATAGTCATATCCCAAGCGATTGTTTTTTGCCATTTCCGCAAAGCTATCGTAAACGATTCCATCCCTTCCAGGATAAACCGGCTTGTTGGTTTCCAAGTCGTAAAACCGG
>JAJTFC010000175.1 GCA_021298315.1 Planctomycetaceae bacterium | reverse complement strand
AGCGTTATGGGTTTGCGTTGCAAGATCCCCCCCAAGCAGAAACAGATTCCGAACCGTTTTGGCAACGGTATGAACGATGGTGATTTCGTCGGGTTTAATCAAACTTCCACGAGTTTTACGTGCCATGGCAATAGCCCTCCTGACTGATAAACAGATGAACAAACACTGGGTAAACCACTAGCGGCGTCCATCCGCAAACGCATGCAATGCAATGCCATAGGCTTGGCATGCGCTCCTACCTAGGCGAATCCTTCGCCAAGCAGCCCATCTACTGATTGTTCACAAAAGTGTAAAAAAGGGTGGTTTTGGTCAGAAGTTTTTTGAGATCCAGCAAGCAGCTTCGATGCTGCCAACCCACCTATCAAATCGCTAGCAAAACTCGCCCGATTGCGCAGGGTCTGTCCCTGGGTTTTGAACTATGACGGCAACATGACAGGCCGTCCCGATCTCTTTGCGATTTTGCAAATTGCCGCACATGCAGGACAAGAAACTGGCGGAGGAATCGATTCGGTTTGCATAGAGATGCATCGGACTCCAAACCTCCCCCCTTTACGGACTTATGCCGACAGCTAACTATTTTCTCGCTCAGCCCGCAACAACTTGGCCATTGGCTCATATCCCAGTCCAGCGGCGATTGGCACTTTGGCTCCTGTTTCTAACGCTCGTCATCGAACAGTTGCTGGTCGCTTACTGCCAATTTCTCGCGTATCCCAACCCAGGAACATAGTTTCCCCCTCTTGCTTGGACAAGTTCAGCGACGGGAGGAATGATCAATGGAACACTGGTCGCTGGCGTGACCTTACAACTCGTTCTTGTGCTTGGAATTCTGATTGGGTTAGGGCGACTTCGCCCGAAGGAACTCGGGCTAGATCTGAAGCTTCTCTGGCCAGCGATCCAACTCACCGTTTTGATTTGGATCGCTTGTCAGGTACTGCACATCGCAATTTCGCTATTGATGGCTAAGCCGATCGAGGTCAATCCGGCCTGGGATGCGGGTAGTTGGCGTTTGGCTTTGAGCGAATGGCTTGGCCAATTTTTTGGTAACGGTCCCTTCGAGGAAGTCCTTTTTCGCGGCTTTCTCTTGCCGCAGTGTTTGCTGCTGGCCATGCACTGGCTACCTGAATCACGACGCTGGAAACACATGGCTATTGCGCTGTTGCTCTCGCAAGGATACTTTGCCTTAGGGCATGTCTTTTTCAACATACATCAGCCGGAAGGTCAATGGTTGCTGATCGCCCAATTCATTTTTGGACTGCTCTTTGCGGCTATTTACCTTCGTACCGGAAACTTGTTCCTTGCGATCGGAGTCCATGCCTTAATCAATAATCCGGCACCGCTCCTGAGCGATCCTCTGCCAGGACCTGGCGTTACAGGTTCAGTCGTTTTCGTGGGTTGTCTGCTATGGTTGTGCGTCTCGCTATGGTGCGAAGGACGGTACCGGTCACAGCAATGCTGAACGACGTGGATCCATGGAAAATTGCGCAAAATGTGAGCATTAGGAATCAAGGCCGGTCCGTGCGGTGTTGGGCCCATGCGCGCCGCTAGGTCTACGAGCATCACAAGAGCGATCCACAGATCAGCTCGCTGGCTCTTGCGCTGATGAATTATCTCTACAATATCGAACGTCGCGCGATGAAGTCGAGCGGTTGATGAAGCGGATAGCTTGCTACCGATATCTTGGCCCGCTGGGCCACAAACCGTCAAAGCTAATCATCGCGGTAACAAACCCAATCAATCCCCGAGAGCCTGAGCATCAATAATTCCTTACTAGGCCCCTATACGCTTACCTCCTAACTGATAAATAGGGGAACAAACACGGGGTAAACCACTAGCGGTGTCCATCCGCAATCGCATGCAATGCCAGAGGCTTGGTATGCGCTCCTATCTAGGCGAATCCTTCGCCATGCAGCTTCGATGCTGCCAACCCACCCATTAAATCGCTAGCAAAACCTACCTGTATAATCGTTCAACTAATACTCCAAAGCGATTAAGATGATCACAAAACCAGTTGGCAGTACATTCAAATGAAGTTTTAAACAAGGTTCTTTTCCAAATGTCTATCCCCTACTACCAAGTCGATACTTTCACCAACCGACTCTTTGCAGGCAACCCGGCTGGGGTATGCTTCCTGGCCCAGTGGCTCGAGGATTCTCTCTTGCAAAGAATCGCTTCAGAAAACAATTTGGCCGATACGGCATTCGTAGTCCAACGACAGTCGAGCTTCGATCTGCGGTGGTTTACTCCTGCAATGGAAGTCGATCTTTGCGGGCATGCAACATTGGCCCCCGCGCACGTGATCTTTCATCACTTAGGCTATCAAGGCTCGGTAATCCGCTTTCAAACCAAGGCGGGTGAATTGACTGTCACTCGCAAAGCTGACCTCTTAGAATTGGATTTCCCCGCCAGACCGCCGACCGAATGTCCCCTTCCAGCGATTCTTGAACAAGCCTTGGGAATCGTTCCGAGTTTCGTAGGCAAGTCGCGGGACTATTTGGTTCTCTTCGATAGCGAAAGGCTCGTTCGCGAAATTCAACCAGACTTGACTGCGTTGATGCAACTCGATTCGCTTGGACTGATCGTCACCGCTCCAGGTAGCGACTGCGATTTTGTATCGCGATTTTTCGCACCGCGTGCCGGTGTTCCAGAAGATCCAGTGACCGGATCGGCCCACAGCACGCTCATCCCCTTCTGGGCACAAAGACTGGGCAAAACCCGACTCTACGCCAAACAGATTTCACCTCGAGGTGGTGAATTATTCTGTGAAGATCGCGGCCAACGAGTCGGAATCGCCGGCCGCGTTGTGACTTATTCGATGGGATACTTGCAAGTTACTGCTCAATATCCTTGATGATCTCGCTACCATTGCGTGAGATCAAACCCGCATAAACTCGCACATCGATGTTGGAGCTTAAATACCTAGCGCTACCATCGACAAAAACCGCTGTGATCCCACTGCCATGGAACGCGTAAGCTTGTCCTGTGCCATCGACTCCGAAGTAAGGATCTGGATAGGTTGAACCCAACGCAATTCCGTTGGTGGTATTGATGACGTTTGGACCAGGATACGATGCCCCGTCGGCTGATACTCCTAGCAAAACATTCAACTCCGAAGCCGGACGGCACCATCCTCCACCGTTTACGCGCACCGAACTACCAGGCCCTGCGTCGATCACCCGACGCCCCAATCGGTAGATGTGTGGACGACCCGCCGACTCAACCAGACGCACAGTGTTGCTAGTCCCATCAGTGAAACTTGAAAATTTCAAGTTCGCTGTTTTGGAAATCGTTCCGTTGTCGTTCCGTGCCGAGTTTGCATCGACGAGTCCCAGGGTTGCCATCTGCGGTGACACACCGTAATACCCGGAGTAATCTCCGTTTGCAACCCTTGCCTGCCAAACCGGTGTATCTGGAGGCGGCGCACCATCTTGGACTCGACCTGCATCTGGGTTCGAGGGGCATTCGTAAATCGGAATCTTTGTACCGAACAAATCATAGTTGAGGCTGCCATCAGCATTCGGTACGATCGAAGACCAGTTCTTCTTGAGGTCGATCCGCGAGTACAAGGATTGCTGCTCGATATGCGGGAGCAAATATGTTGCCCATCGCACTCGCGTCGTCGAAACCGCATCGGGCCGAATATTGCTCGGGAAATACTTGTTGGCACTGTGGAAGTTATGAAATGCCATTTCGATCTGTCGGATGTTGTTCGAGCATGACATCCGCCTTGCGGCTTCCCTGGCAGCTTGCACTGCAGGCAGAAGCAACCCAACCAAAATACCAATGATCGCGATGACGACTAGCAATTCCACTAGGGTAAATGCGCTGCGGCTCGATGCTTTTTTTCGTGACTGATATCTCATGATTTCTTTCTTGTAGGTACTATTAACGAACTTTGAAGGGACCCAAAACATTTGGGCCCTTGGTCAATTGAATTTCGATTCCGGAACTCGACTCAGATGCAAGATTTGGAGGCAAGTGGTTCGTGGGGGCTTGGTCAGGATTGTCCCTAAACCACTGCTCGATGGTCACCTTGTACTTGCCCACCGGTGCACCATCGGACGTGTCGTAAGTCGACAACTGAAATTTCCCCTCCGCATCGGTTGTTCCTCGCGGCTTGGGAAACTTCGCGGAAGTATCCGTCGGATGGAAAATCACGATCGCTCGCTCTAATGGTTTACCGTCTTGGCCTAACACCGAGCCGGCTACCGGAGTAGTCGCTATGCGATCATTGCGGGAACAACCAACAAACAGCGCAGAACTCGCCAAAAAACAACAACCGCGCCTCTTAGAAACCCGGGAACACTTCGGGACATAAGACCCTTTCAGCTATGCAAATCTTGCCGAGGAACTCCACTGATTTGGTGGTTCCACTGCCAACGATCAAAAAGCTTTCCGGGGTCGGATCAGCAACAAACTAGCTTAGGCCAGCACTCGAACTATTTCGAAACCGACGCTTCTCGGTTCGGTCGATCTGAACGACCGCCCCGTCATGGATCACAATCGTGACTTGACCATAACGCAATCCATCGAGCGCCTGTCGAATCTGATCCAAATCGAATTGCACTTCCCGTTCCAATCGATCTTTGTTTTCGGAATTTTCGCCCTGATCTTTCATGTTCGTCCTTCCTTTGCTCTGTCAAACCGGAGGGTGTTAGATGTCGTAGTCGGGAGAAAAGACGTGCGCCTGCAACGGAGTGATGAAGACTTGCTGTCCAATCCCTAGTTCGAGGTTTTCGAATTGATTCATCGGTACATCGACTCGAACGCTCTGCTCCTTACCGGTCTGAACGAAGACTTTGGCACTAGCACCGGCTCGGTGTATCCGTTGGACTTGAGCACCAATGGATGATTGGCCTAGTGATTCCCGAGTGATTTGAAGTTCATGAGGCCGGATATAAACTTTCGGTCCCTCCAAGCTTCCGGTTCGAGTATCGGAATTCCTACCCGAAAACACATTGACACTTCCTAAGAAATCGATGACGAACTCGGAAGCTGGCCGATGAAAGACCTCATCAGGGGTT
The DNA here is from genome assembly GCA_021298315.1 of Planctomycetaceae bacterium. GTDB lineage: Bacteria > Planctomycetota > Planctomycetia > Pirellulales > Pirellulaceae > JBKCUI01. Next base: position 1,643 of record JAJTFC010000175.1, on the reverse strand, counting down.
CCAACCTGTTCGATCTTCGCTTGGTTCATAACAACCACACGGTCGGCAACTTCGAGCGCTTCTTCTTGGTCATGCGTCACTAGGATTGTCGTTGTGTGCATTTGTTCGTGCAACCTACGCAGCCATTCGCGTAGTTTTTGACGAACTTTGGCATCCAGAGCACCGAAGGGTTCATCGAGCAAGAGGACTTTAGGCTCGATGGCTAGGGCTCTTGCAAGCGCGACGCGCTGACGCTGTCCTCCAGAGAGTTGCATGGGGAAACGATCTCCGAAGCCTTCGAGTTGGATCAGGTTCAGAAGTTCTTTGACGCGTTGATCGATTTGAGTTCGGGTTGGCCGTTGGCTGCGAGGACGGACACGTAATCCGAAGGCGATGTTCTCAAAAACGCTCATGTGCTTAAAGAGCGCGTAGTGCTGAAATACGAACCCAACCTGCCGCTGCGATACGCTCCAAGAAGCCACGTCTTGATCAAAAAACAGGATTTTGCCATCGTCAGGTTCTTTGGGACGATCCGGGACTTCCATTCCGGCGATCATTCGCAACAAAGTCGTTTTGCCTGAGCCACTTGGGCCCAAAAGAGCTACCAACTGGCCACTTTCAACTTTCAGGCTTACATCCTGCAGAGCTTTGTAGTTGCCGAACGTTTTGTTGACATTTCGAACTTCGACGCTCACGAGACTTCCTCCAGATCTTTCGAGCGATGCTCGATCCGCATTTCCAACCAAGACTTAGCGATGAGAGTCAAAATGCTCAAGGCGGCGAGAATCGATGCAAGCGCGAACGCGGCCGGTGCGTTGTAATCGTTGTAAAGAGCATCGATTTGAAGGGGTAACGTATTGGTCAATCCTCGGATATTCGACGAGACGACCGCAACCGTCCTCAAGTTCCGAGGAGCCCACATTCTACGAGGTGATTCCGGAGTCGTCTTATCTGCAAGCAGCTTCCATTTTGGAACAGCCTCCTGTACCGCTTGTACAAAACCAAGCAGAGGGTCGATTATTACCGCTCAACGAGTTGATCAAGCAGCATATCGAGAAGGTGCTTGTGCGACTTCAAATCAACCCTCACACACTCAGAGCCAAGATGCGTAAGCTTGGGATTCGCTGGGCCGACTATCGTCGGGACGACGACGAAGCACTTGAGTGATCGTCATGCGAAGCCATCCGCCGTGTACTATCGCTGCCTCCTTCACGGTTCGGGCTATTAGCCAAGCCAATAGGCCGCAGGCCCAGTAACCCGAAGTGTAAACGAGGAAGCACTCGAGTGTGCGTCATGCGAAGCCATCAGCCGTGTACTATCGCTGCCTCCCTCAAGGCTCAGGCCAAACGTGCATCGAATTCACTAACTCGACGTAAATAGATTGCATTTTTAGCGAAAGTTCGCTAAGTAATTCCGGATGAGTAGCGGCTAAATCGTTGTGCTCTCCAAGATCGGCATCGAGATCATATAAGGAGAAGTCGGTAAGCTCGGCACTTCGAACCTGTTGGACATTGGCCGTGGTTATATTCTCAAACTTCGGTAATCTGCCTCCGTTGAATTTGGCAATCAGTTTCCATTTTCCATCTCGCATCGCAGCACGTTGCTCATTGATCGCGTTGTAGTAAAACCAAAACAGTGGCTTGGCTCGATCGATGGTATTGCCC